>JALWPY010000096.1 GCA_026994915.1 Campylobacterales bacterium | reverse complement strand
CCTCAGATGACGACCCGTATCTATGACCGTAATGGTGAACTGATCGCCAATATTTTTGAGAACAAACATCGCCTTTATGCTTCGTTTGAAGAGATTCCGCCCAGGCTTGTCGAAGCACTGGTCGCGATCGAGGATACGGTCTTTTTCGAGCATGAAGGGGTCAATTACGAAGCGATCCTGCGGGCCCTGCTCAAAGATATCAAAGCGCGTAAGCTGAAAGAGGGGGCGAGTACCCTGACGCAGCAGCTTGTCAAAAATACCCTGCTGACTTCTGAGAAAAAACTGCAACGTAAGATCAATGAAGCGATCTTGGCACTCAAGCTGGAACAGAAACTGACCAAAGAGGAGATTCTGGAGCGCTATCTCAACGAAGTTTATCTTGGACATCGTTACTATGGGGTCAAGACCGCGGCTTTGGGATATTTTCGAAAGCCGCTGCATGATCTCAACCTCAAGGAGATTGCGATTCTCGTCGGTCTCCCGCAGGCACCAAGTAAATATGACCCGACCCGTCACTACGATCTCTCTATGAGTCGGGCAAATACGGTACTGGAGCGCATGCGAACTCTTGGTTGGATCACCGAAGCGGAGTTACAGAAGTATCAGGCTTTGCGGCCCAAAGTCTACAATGATTCACTGACACAGAACAGACTTCCTTATATCACTGATCAGGTGCTCAAAACACTCTCGAAAGAGTATCCCGACATCAAAACCGGTGGCTATAAAGTCTATACGACGATCGATTCAAAACTCCAGAACATTGCGAAAGAGGCATTGCGTCACGGCTATGAAGGGATTATGAAAAGAGGGGAGGGAAAAGATATCAACTACAGTGATCTCAACGGTGCTATGGTTGTACTGGACAATCACAGTGGTGAGATTTTGTCAATGGTAGGGGGTATAGACTATAAACAGAGTGCTTTCAACCGGGCGGTACAGAGTAGACGACAGCCCGGTTCCTCTTTCAAACCCTTTATTTATCAGACTGCGCTCGATTCGGGATACTCGCTTAAAAGTAAGTTGCCAGATGTCTCCAGAACTTTCACCTATCAGGATAAAGATGAAGAGAAGGAGTGGCAGCCTAAAAATTATGAGAAAAATTTCGAAGGGCTCATTACGCTGCATGACGCACTGGTCCACTCACGTAATCTCGCGACGATCAATCTCGTCAATGCACTGGGTTTGAACTATCTGCATCGACGTATCGAAGAGATGGGGTTTAAAAATGTCCCCAATGACCTTTCGATTTCTCTGGGAACTTTCGGTATCTCACCGCTGGAGATGAGTGCGGCGTATACTATATTTTCCAACAACGGGACGAAACTGGAGCCGATTCTGGTCAAGAGCGTGGTCGATTACAAAGGGGAAGAGAAACTCTACGAAGCCAAAAGTAAAAAGATCACCAAACCCGAACAGGCATTTCTTATGACTGCGATTTTACAGGATGTCATCAAGAAAGGGACGGGACGCCGTGCCCATGTGAAAGGGCTCGCTCTGGCAGGGAAAACAGGAACGACCAATGACTATAAAGATGCCTGGTTCTGCGGCTACTCACCTGAGATAGAGGCGATCGTCTGGTATGGAAAGGATGATAATAAGCCGATGTACAAAGAGACGGGCGGTAAAGCGGCTGCGCCGGCTTTCTCTTACTTTTTCAGAGAGTATCTGGCACTCCATCCAGAAACAAAGCTTGCCTTCGATATCCCCGAAGGGGTGCGTGTCGTCAAGGGAAAAAGAGGGACAGATTACTTTACAGAGATATCCAAACCGCCCAGAGAGACAGAGAGTCTGCCTCAGGGAGGAAAGGGTGAGCTGCTCTTCTAGTAACTTGTATAGCCGCTCATATCGTAGTCGGAAGTGCTGTTGAAGAGTCTGGAAGTATCGAAGTTGTAGACGATACCGATTTTGGCATAACCATATTTTTTGTCATATTTGTTTTTGGTGTATTTGTTGTAGAGATAGGGAATGACACCGTTGAACTGATGAAGCATGAGTTTTCCGCCGAGGAATACGAGCAGTCTTTTATTGACAATGTATGAGAGTGCAGAGTTGAGTATATGGTTATCCTGGGTCTTTTTGATGTCATCGCTTCTGCCCCAGATATTGAGGTATTCATAGTTGGCATCAAAGATGAAACTGCTGAATTCCACTGTGTAGTTGAATCCCAGAAAAAAACTCTTTTCATTGCGACTCAGATCGACCGGTTCATACCCTTTTTTACGCAGAATATCCTGAAGTGTATTGACATTTTTGGGTTCTATTGTGATTTTTGTGTCGATCGAGGTATATTTCAATCCTGCATAGATATCGAAAATATTGGTTTCGTAGCTGAATCCTGTCAGAAGGCGCAGATAGAGTGAATTGTCTGACAGATCGCCGATACGGACGAACGGTGAAACCGCCTTGTTGGTTTTGGGATCGAGAAAGATGATGCTGGAGTTTTTGTACTTGATTTCAGTCCCATCGATGGAGAGTCCGGGTATAGGGTTGACTTTCTGTATCATGGTATTGAGTTGTTGTGTACTTTTGATGTCCAGATCGTCAGAACTGTTTCGGACATAACCGATATCTGCAGAGAACGTTTCAAAAAAATTCATGGGGTTTTGGTAGATATTTACCTTGAGATAAAGATCGTTCTTATTGTTGTGCAGTACCGAATCGATATAGTGCAGATTGAGACGCTCATAGTTGTAAAAGAGCGAATAGAACTCGCCTGCACCATAAGCTAGAGAGAGATCGAGACCAGTTGCGTCACCGATGGTCCCGAAGTTTGCAGTGCTGCCAAGCTCTTTTTGTTTGATGTCGAAGATATCGATATCATCGTTGATTCGATTGTAATTGGCACGGATGCCTATATGGCCTTTTTTAAGGGGGAACGATCGGATATCGCTTGTGGTAAGGGCATGCTCGGTAGCATACGAGAGCGTATTTAAAGTCAATAGAACTGTTGCAGTGATGTGTCTGATTTTCATGATTTGCCTTACTCTTTGATATATTGATAATCGTTGTTTTCAGTATGGCTGTATACCACAGCATCTTCTTTGCTGTTTCTGAGAAACTCTCTGAAAAAGACCCAGAAGATACCGAGGATGATCGAGGTGATGAAGGCGACGATGACGATCAGAGCCCGTTTTGGACCAACTTTGTCCTTGATGTAGGGTACCTGTGGTTTTGTCAGCTGTTTGACCATATAAAACTCGCCCGCCTGTGAAAGTACCTTCTTTTTGACCAGGGCAGAGAGGAGCTCGTTAATGTTGGCTTTGAGATCGAGATTTTTGGCGCGTTGTAGCTCCTGTTCGTAGTAACTGACCTGTTCATCGATCTCTTTGAGATCGAGCCGTTTGATGTAGTCGCTCATTTCTCGAAGATAGATATCGACCAGCTTTTTGGTAACGAAACGATCTTCAAATTTGGCACCGAGGGTTATCGCACCACTCTCTTTATCTGTCGATACAGACAGAATGTTTTTGAGTTTTTCGAACGTTTCAAAAAAGATTTCATCTCTGGGCTTCTCTTTTTTCTCTGCAGATAAGCTCTTGAAAAATTCATAAACTGCTTTTTGATTTGCTGCGAAAACAAGATCTTTTTCAATATATTCCGGTGAGAGCATACGATCCAGATTATATTTAATGATCAATGGTTTATTGAATGCATAATCTCCAAGAAGATTTTTAAAAAGACTGGAAATATCCAGTTCGCCACCGCCCCCGATACTGATACCGGCCATAGAGGCTAAAGCAGCGGCGCCTCCACCCAGAGAGGGTTTACTTCCCTGATCTTTAGGGATCAAAATGGTTTTGGAAGTGTAGAGATTTGGTTTGTAGAGGGCATAGAGTATCGCAAGTGAAGTGATTACCAGGGAAAATGCCATAATCGTAAACTTGTTTGCCCAGATCGTGGCAAACAGTTCACGCAGATCAATTTCATCCTCTTCAATACACTGATTATATTGTTCCTGCATGTCATGGTTCCTTATATGGCGCCGACGGTATGCATCGCGGCTACTGTCAGCGTCAATTTATAGATAATATCAGCAATATCTCCAGCAATATCTATACCTCTCTCGAACATGATCTTCTTCGGTACGATGATGATATCACCCCGTTTGATATCAACTCTGTTCGAAGCGAAGAGATAGGAGCCTATAGAAGCCTTCTGTGCCTCTCCGTTGGCATGCAAGACATAAATATGATCAGTGTCGGCAATCTCAGTCAAGCCACCTGTACGATTGATATAATCTCTGACATTACTACCCATATAGGTCAGTGCCATTGGATTCATTACTTCACCGCTGACTACAACTGTATCGTTATGTGAAGGGATCTTCAGTTTGTCACCATCTTTGAGTGTAAGATCACTCGGTGAGTTTTTAAATTTGTCAAGATCACAAGTCAGATTGATCGATATGCGTCCAATAGGTGTCAACTTTTCAGCTTCTGTTATGAGTGATTGTACTGCCTGTACACCTTCTGTCACAGAGATCTGTCCCATAGTTTTACTGCCGGAACTTCTCAGACTTGCCAGGATTACTTGCTCTTTAAGCTTTGAAAGTGAATGCTGGAGACTTTTCTTTTGCAGTTCTGCTATCTCTTTTCGTGAAAAAACTGCGCCATAGAGAAAGGCTTGATCCGTAAAACCACCTGCACGTTGTAGTACGGAAGAGAGCTTCTCTCCGCTGTGGATCACATATGTCCCGGGGAACTTGACTTCTCCTTCCAGGGTAACAACCTGTTTCTCACTCCAGTAGGGAATTCTTTTAATATTGATCTCGTCGTGTGCCTGGACTAGAAACTCTCTTGCTTTTGCCAACTCGATATTGAAGATTTTCTTTTTACGCTCACCATTGACGATATGATATCTGATAATCTCACAGCTTTTGGGGTAGGCACGTTGTGTAAGGCCACCAGCACTTTCGATATATCTTGCAAGTGACATGCCATCTTGCACAGGATACTGGCCGGGCTTGACCACTTCACCGATAATGGTAGCCATTTTGACAGGTTTGGTCTGTTTGAGGTCGAAAATATAAACTTTATCAAAAGCCTTCAAGGGAAAATCAGGATTTTTGTTGTAGTCAACCAGTGTCACTGTCGCTTTGTTGGTTAAAGGATTCATTGAGACGACTTTGATTTTACTTTGATCGAAAGGCGCAGCAATACCAGCCATATTGATCAGATCCCTGACGGTCATTCCTTTGGTATATTGAAACTTGCCTTCACTCAGTAATAATTTGGTCGTTTTTTCTTCTTTCTCTTCCAACTTCTTTAAAATGGTATTGTTAGTATCTTTGGGCTGTTGGAGTGCTTCAATCTCTTTGTCGGATTTTGCCTGCTCAATAGTGACATAAGGGTTGATTCCAGTATCCAGTTTATTGAAGATATAGAGAATATCTTTGTTGTGCAGTGTAAAGTCTGTATCTCCTTTCAGTATTTCAGAAAGATTGACATGAAAGATTTTAGGGCTTAAATCTTTGGTGATGCGTTTTACCATTGCATAATCGAACTGTGTGTTTTCAAGGAAGAACGTATCTAATTTCCTGCCTTTAATCTGCTGTTTTAAAAATGTCGATAACTTGACACTATTTTTGCCAATATATTTTTTACCTGGGTCAATGACATTTCCACTCACTTCGATATAACGTTCATCTGATTTATTGAGTTTACCGATGTAGACCTCATCGCCATCTTTCGTGATGAAGCGTCTGGCTTGTGCCAGTGTCAATGTTTGATACTCCACATTGGTAAATCTGTTATATCTTTTGATATATATATTTTTACCATTGGCAGCAGCTTTCAATCCTCCCGCGATTTTTAAAATATGTGCAAGTGTTTCATGCGGTTCTATCTCATATATCGCAGGTGAATAAACTTCCCCATCGATGGTAATCAGGCCATATGCCCTGGGCACATGAATTACATCACCTGATTGTAAAACTGTATCCCCATGTGCTTTTCCCATAGCAAGAAGATGATAGTAATCTATCGTGTCGATCACTTTTCCATTGCGCATGACTTCTATTTTTCTGACTGAGCCGACATCGGAGACACCACCGGCTTCTATCAAAATATCTTTGACACTGGAGACTGAGGTAGTATTGTAGAGACCGGGGGCTTTGACGTATCCTGTTACTGTCACCTGTGCTGTTGAAAAGGAGTTGAGATCGACGACGACCTGGCTGTTTTTGTAAGAGCTTGCAAGATAATTTGTCAGAAGTTCTTTGACTTCCTGAAACTTCTCTCCTGCAACATGCACAGGTCCAACTTGTGGAATGTTGATATTGCCTCTGGCATCTACTTCGAGTTTCGCCTCTTTATTGGTAGCACCATAGATCCAAAACGTGATAATATCCCCTTTATTGATAATATAATCTGAAGGAACGACGATACGATTTGGATTAATTTGATTTTTGTTTCTGAAAAAAGTAGATGAAAAACGTTTGAGCCGACGCTTTGTGATCTCCTGTTGTGCCGATTTGATCTCCCACAGTTTTTCATCATTGGATTTGTAGGTCAGTGGATTTAAACGGACTTCAGTTTTTGGTGTACTGGGATGCTGTAATTCTTGTTGTTGTATTGGAATCGTCTGATTATTTTCAAAATCGATTCTGTTTTCGACTTTCAATGGCTTTTTATTTGTATCTATCACATTACTAGTTGATGCTCCCTCACTCTGCATAAGTTTTTGTGCTTGTGGTGAATTGAGCAGAGAAGGATTTGCAGCGACTGCAGCTTTGGCCTGTTGGATCTGTGCAGCAGTGAACCCATAGGAAAGCGTACTAAATAGTACCAGCATTAGAAAATGGATAAATGGTTTCATGTGTAATCGTCTACCTTTACATATTATTGTTGTTTTTATTTTTCAATTTATTTTTCAATTTATAATACATTACTCACATGATAGACAATAAACTTATTAAAAAGTTACTTTATGAAACATGTGAGTAAAAATTGGGTTTAAAATTTTATAGCTGTAATAGTAGCGAAAGTAGTTTAAAAAAACTATATAATTTGAATAAATAATTAAAAAAATGAAATATATTAAATATATGTAAAATAATTGATAATTGCTACAGTCTATTTTCGACCATGGTCTTAAACTTAAATTCAAATAATTTTGATAATATAGTCTAAATTTAAAAAATTAAACTATTTTGATGTATTGAAATTAAAGTTTTTTAAATTTGTGCCGATATACATAATGTAAAGAATAATATTTAACAAGGAGATTCTCGTGAAAAAAAGAGTGTTGACAAGTGTTGCAGCAAGTGCTGTAGTTTTTGGTATGATGGTATTAAGTGGATGTGGTGGAAGTGATGATTCAGGAACAACCAATCCAGGTACAAATAACCCAGGTACGAACAACCCTGGAAACAGTGCACAGATCCGTATCCAGACAGGAAATGGTGAAGTCGCAGTAGATACGATTACAGGTGGTACAGTTGTAATTAATAGAAACAGTGATGCAGGTTCTGGTAATCAAGTAGCCAATGTCGCAAAAGTAGTGCACGCTGAACTTAATGAGTGTGCCAATGCGACAAGTGACAGTGACGGAGACGGTATCATCTGTGGACCAAAAGAGGGTGTCACCTATATCTTCCAGTCTGACTTTGGTAAACTGGGTGGACCAACAGGCAACGGTGACAGCGATGGCAATGCAAGTACTCCAGACGGTGGTGTACTCCTTTATGACGCATTGACGAAGTATAATGGTACAACTTTCGATACACCGGTTGATCCAAATCTTGGTGAAAACCGTATCCAGGAAGTCTATATTCCGACAAACTACATTAAAACGACTGATGCATTTAAAACAAAAACTATCGATGATCAGTATGCTGCAATGAGAGAGTATCTGGCAAATGTGTGCAATATGCAATGTTTTGCAGCTGAGCCGGATAACAATCCATACTTTACAAATGATAAAACTGAAGGTAAATTTGTTGCGACATTTGTCATGCATTTTACCAGAGGTACCGGAGAAGCAGATCTGTTGGAAAAATTCAAAACTGATAAAACCGATCTTGAATACCTGACAGTCTCTTTTGAGCTGGATGTAGCGCAAGTCGATGGTAATAGCAGCAAGCTCAGATTTACATCTCCGGCTGATACCCCTGTGACTTTTGGTGCGAAAAAACATGGCGAAAGTGGTCTGATCGTCAATACATCCAATATCGCAATTAACAGCATCCTTCATGAAACAACAACTGCAGATAATCAGTTGACGATTAATATGGCAAAATATTTCGATAAATTGATCGCAAAAGGTGATTCTCTTGGCGTTGCGGACAAAGCGAAAGAGCTCCTAGTTGAAAATGCACAACATCCATGGCCGGTCAAAATCTACGGAACTCTGCATGAAATCAAAGATGACGGCAGCTATGAAAGAAGTTTTGTTAGAAATCCTGGTAAACTTGACGCAGATCTCTTCGGCTTGACTGCTGGTGGTGCTTATGCGGATGCTTTCAAAGTGGATCCAGACCACAAAGGCAAAGCTGAGAAATTCAATATCGTCTATCCCGGCGGTGATTATAACGAACTCTGATAAAAAGAATTTACTTTATATACCGGTCAGGCCATCGCCTGCCGGTTACTTCTCTTCCTCTTTAGCAAGTTGCGCCTTATACCTCTCCAAATCCTCCTCACTCAACGACAACTTTTGACACATCACACCAAATACCAGTACTTCATAGAGTGCGGGATTCTCTATTTTGACTTCGGTGATCTCTTCCACTGTTTTGTTCAGTACTTCTGCAATGTCCTGATCGGTGATTTTCATGCAACGACTCCTTTTAAGATGAGGTTATTCTATTCAAAAGCGGGTAAATTCAAAAAGCAGAAAACAGATTAGGCACAGGAAGCCAACGATATTTAAATATTACGCTTAAATTGACAGGGAAGATACAAATAGTGATAGATAAACTTAATGCATGAGAGTGTATCTCATTTCTAAAGTTTTCGTATGTATACGAGGCTATTTTTGTCGGATATATGTTAAAAACTGATTTTCATCAAGTTCCCGCGTATAGACATCATATCCCTGTTTTTCAAATGTTTCAATCAGAGGAGCGGGCAGAAAATCACTTTTAAGAAGCAGATGCTGACCCGGCTGAAGTGATTTGAGTGCTTTACTGACCTCGGTCAGCGGATTTTTATCGGTATTGAGAAGTTCAGTAGCATCGATCTGGAGTGCAGCCGGTTCGGAGATCCATTTTGGAAGTGCTGTATGCTCTCTATGAGAAGGCTCTTCTGTTTCGCCCATCGGTTCCTGTCCCACTTCACTGCGAAGCATGTTGACCAGTTTTGTGACATCGTATCCACCGATGGCGGCTACCTGAGTCAGTGTTGCTATTTTGGCGACAGTACGGCGCAGGATCGGATTTTTCAGTTTTTTATATTTTGGATTGAGGTCCATCAAAAAGAGTTCGAGTTCAGGATACCGGGTGAGAAGATCGTTGATCTTTGTCTGTGGTGTGATTTGCATAACAACTCCTTTTGGACCAATTATAAGACAGATTGATCGCTATTTGTTTGACGTATATCAAGAAGCCTGAAGATAAATGCTATAATAGTTTCAGCAAACGAGGAGGAGCATGCCATGTTGTCTCTCTACGGCACCGACCCTGAAGCCAAACGGCAGGGGATTCTGCGCTATTTTCATGATACATACGATCAGTACGAACGGCTCTTCGACTATATGGCCACCGACGACGCCTACTATATGCGCCCCGAAAAACTGCGCCATCCGCTGATCTTCTACTTCGGTCACACCGCGGTCTTTTTCATTAACAAGTTGATCATCGCCAAGGCGACCGACCGGCGTATCGATCCGCATTTGGAGTCGATCTTCGCCGTCGGTGTCGACGAGATGCGCTGGGACGATCTGGATGAAAAGCACTACGACTGGCCCACGGTGGCCGAAACGAAAGCCTACCGTCAACAGGTACGCGATGCCGTCGCCGCACTGATCGAGACGCTGCCCCTGACACTGCCCATCACATGGGAGTCACCCTTCTGGGCCGTTTTGATGGGGATCGAACATGAGCGCATCCATCTCGAAACCTCCTCGGTACTGATGCGTCAACTCCCGATCGAGATGCTCAAAAGTGAAGGAGCATGGTCTGTCAATACAGAGTCCAGCCCTGCACCGAAAAACAGTTTACAGCATGTACCCGGCTGCAAAGTGCGTATCGGCAAGCGTTTTGACGATGACTACTATAGCTGGGACAACGAGTACGGCACGCATGAAGCGGAGATTCCAGATTTCCACGCTTCCCGCTACCTCGTCAGCAACGGTGAATTTCTCGCCTTCGTGGAGGAGGGCGGTTATACGAACGACCTTTGGTGGGGAGAGGAGGGGCTGGCGTGGCGCAACTACACCAACGTGACCCATCCCCCGTTCTGGATCGAAACCCCTGAAGGGTACCGTCTGCGACACTTCAACAGAGTGGTGTCGCTGCCGCTGAACCATCCGGTCGATGTCAACTTTCATGAAGCGCAGGCCTTTTGCAACTGGCTCAGCCACAAAGAGGGTAAAAAACTGCGCCTGCCGACCGAAGATGAGTGGTATCGGCTTGCCGATCATGTCGGTATCGGTGAGATATTCGACGACAGAGAGGCCAATATCAACCTCGCACACTACATCTCCAGCGTTCCGGTTGATCGCTTCAAACAAGGTGACTTCTACGATGTAACGGGCAACCTCTGGCAGTGGACACGTACACTGATCTATCCGTTCGAGGGGTTCAGAGTCCATCCCTGGTACGACGACTTCTCGACACCCACCTTCGACGGCCGGCACAATCTGATTAAAGGGGGCTCCTTCATCTCCACCGGCAACGAAACCCTGCGCACCTCCCGCTACGCCTTTCGCCGCCACTTCTATCAGCATGCGGGGTTTCGCTATGTCGAAAGTGGTTACGAGGAGCAGATCAACGCCAACATGTATGAGAGCGATCTGCAGGTAGCGCAGTATGCGGAGTTTGGCTGGGGTGAGAAGTGTTTCGGCATCGAAAACTTTCCTGCACGCTGTGCGTCACTGGCACTGGAGTACATGAAGCGAAAACCCAAAAAGAGCGCGCTCGATGTCGGCTGTGCGATCGGTCGCAGCAGTTTCGAACTGGCACGCGCGTTTGACGAAGTGACGGGGCTCGATTTCTCCGCACGCTTCATCTCACTGGCGACGAAACTCAAAGAGGAGGGGGAGATCGGCTACACCTTCCCGAGAGAGGGAGAGCTGGTCGACTACAAAGAGGTACGTCTGAAAGCGTTTGGTCTGGAAGATGTCGCTTCGAAGGTGCAGTTCTGGCAGGTGGACGCATGCAATCTCAAGCCGCAGTTCCGAGGCTACGATCTGATCTTCGCCGGCAATCTGATCGACAGGCTCTACGATCCAGCCAAATTTCTGAGCGACCTGCACACCCGCCTGAACGAGGGCGGCATGCTGATCCTCACCTCGCCCTATACATGGCTGGAGGAGTTCACACCGCGTGATAAGTGGCTGGGCGGTTTCAAGCGCGACGGGGAGGATTTCACGACGCTCGACGGCCTCAGAGAGATACTCGCACCGCATTTCGACCTGATCGACACGCGTGACATCCCCTTTATCATCAAAGAGACTGCGCGCAAACATCAGCATACGATTGCGCAGATGAGCGTCTGGCAGAAGCGATGAATTTCGACCGGATCATCTCCCGGGAGGGGACATACAGCGAAAAGTACGATGCCAGAGTAGAGAAGTTCGGGCGCAAAGAGGTGCTGCCGCTCTGGGTGGCCGACATGGATCTGCCGGTCCCGGAGCCGATACAGGAGGCGCTGATCGCGCGGCTGCGTCATCCCATCTACGGATATACCCGCTATCATGAGGGCTACTTCGAGGCGATCAGAGGGTGGATGCGCCGACAGCACGGCTGGGAGGTGGTGCGTGAGTGGATCGTCCCCGTGCACGCGATCGTTACGGCGCTCAATCTCGCGGTCGAAGCACTGACCCGAAAAGGGGAGGGGGTGTTGATCCAGCCGCCGATCTATCCCCCTTTTTACGGTGCCGTCAAGAAGCAAAAACGCAGGTTGCTTGAAAAGGTACTGCGACTACAAGAGGGTCACTATTGCATTGACTTCGACGATTTTCGTGCCAAAGCGAGAGAGGCGAAGCTCTTCCTCTTCTGTTCTCCGCACAACCCTACCGGCCGTGTCTGGCGCAAGGAGGAACTCGAAGAGATCATTTCGATCTGCAGGGAGGAGGGGGTGATCATCGTCAGCGACGAAGTGCATGCCGACCTGTGCCATCCTGGCCACTATCATATTCCGATCGCTTCCCTTCCGGGTGCGGAGGAGATCACGATCACGCTCAACGCCCCCTCCAAAACCTTCAATATCGCCGGCATCGTCACGGCATACGCGATCGTCCCGAACAGTTCATTGCGAAGGCGTTTCTTCGAAATCTTCATGCGCTATGCGCTGGCGGAGGCGTCGCTTATCTCCCAGACCGCAACGATCGCCGCCTATAACGAGAGCGATACGTGGCTGGCGGAGCTCAAAGCCTATCTGGGTGCCAATCTGGACTATCTCTACGAGAGGCTGCATACCATGCCCAAAATCAAACCTCTCGAGATGGAGGCGACCTTTCTGCTCTGGTGTGACTGCCGGGAGCTGGGGATGGCACCGGAGGCACTTCACAGATGGTGCATCGATGAAGCGGGTCTGGGGCTCAATCCCGGCTACGCGTTCGGCAGCGGCGGAGAAGGCTTCATGCGGCTCAACTTCGCCGTGCCGCGTGCGATACTTGTGCAGGCGATGGATCGGTTGGAGGCGGCATACGAGGCGCTGGAAAAGAGAAACGGTACAAATAATTGACTTTAAACCAGAACGCGTTACAATAAAAATACTTTAACCGGAAGGCTGTTTTGATGAAAAGAAGAGTTTTGTTACCGCTGGCGGGAGTGTTGTGTACCACCGGGTTGTTGGCGCTCGATAACCTCATGCTGACTTTCAAGTACGGGCCCACCGATCTGGCCGGAAATCTCAGCTTCAACAAACACACTTTCGGCATTGATTTCACGATCGATACTGCTGCCAACCTCAAGCCAAAAATCGATCTGGGCTATTTAATGGTCGATGAAAAAAATGGTGGGGTCGACTATACACTTCAACTTTCGGCCAATGCCCTCTATGAAGGGAGTGAGTATTATGGCGGGTCGATTTTGCCCTATCTCTATGGTGGTCTCGGATATGAGTATGTGCACAACGAACGGCCCGGTTTCGAGAGTTCTCCCTATTTGCAGGCGGCTGTGGGGCTGGAGTTCCCTTTTTTCGGTTATCGAAACGAAGATTTCAAATGGATCACCGAAGCGAGATGGATGCAGATGGTTGGCGGAAATGGCGGCCAGGAGAGTGAAGCGACGATCTTCGTCGGATTTCGCATCGGTACGGGTGGACTGGGTGTTCATGAGAGTGACTACAGCGAAAATCGGGAAAGCTCCTATGCCGAATTTGAAGGGGTCCAAACACCGGAACTTGTAGCGCAGCGGGCACTCTTCTCCGATACCGACGGAGACGGTGTCGCGGACAAAGATGACAAGTGTCCTCACACACCCCGTGGGGAAGTGGTAGATGAGATGGGCTGTTCCGATCAGGATCATGTGCTTTCTGCTCATAGACCTCGGTCTATGGTAGATCGACAGCGTAAGAAAAAAGTCACTTTCCGGCCTTTGCCAAATCAGCGTAAACTCCTGACCGGACTCTTTGAGAGTGATTCGACGAAACTGAGTCCCGCCGGCAGGAAAAAGATTCTCGATTTTGTAAAGTGGATCAACAAAAGAGGCTATCGTTTCATCACCGTGGAAGGTTATACGGACAACTCAGGCACCTATGCACAAAATGTCGCGCTTTCCAAAAAACGCGCCGAGGTGGTGAAAAAGCTGATGATCCAGTACGGGATCGATTCACAGAAGATCGCTGCCGTAGGCAAGGGGTCACTCAACCCCATCGCCAGTAACGACCTGCCTCAGGGACGTGCACTCAACCGGCGGATTGAGATCGTTTTCGAATAGCGAGGATCAATTGCCGAGGCTGAAGTCTCTTCTGGCGTTGGAGATGGCCAGGATAAATCCGACGATGACATCGAGTGCCTGTGCTTCGAGCAGGAGAATATAGTCAAGGCCCGGATAGATGCCGCTTTTATAGTACTCTTTCACTGCATAAAACATCAATCCCACAAAGAAAAGAAACGACATCAGAAAATCGATCCACGATCCTGAACCTTTGGGTGCGAGAATCGTCGCTTTGATCAGTTCCCATGAGAGGGTGAAGAGCAGCAGCGCTGCCACGGCAAAGAGAAAAACCTGATCCGGATATTTGAACTGGCCAAGAACTGGATCCAGCAAGCCTCTTTTGTGGGCCAGGATCAGAATCAAAGCCAAAATATTGAGCGGTATCAGGTCGAGTAAAAATTTCAAAAAGACTCCTTTGAAGCGATACTAAAAGTAGTCAATTTTATCATAAAATATTAAAAGTATTTGTTTGGATACTTCTGTAACAAGTATATTTTTTACCTTTTACAGTGCAGAATTTCTCAGTCTGGGGATATTAACTTTAAAATAAGATTAAAATAGTATAATTTGTGCCTATTTGTTAAATAGAAAATGCAATAAAATCACAAGATACAGGAGTAAATATGGCAAAATATGTAGAACTGAACAATGACAATTTCAAAGAGACCATCTCTAAAGGTGTTACACTGGTAGACTTTTGGGCACCATGGTGCGGGCCTTGTCGCATGATCGCGCCTGTGATCGAAGAGTTGGCAGAAGATTTTGAAGGTAAAGCGACTATCGCGAAAGTGAACACTGACGAAGAGCAGGATATCGCGATTCAGTATGGTATCCGTTCTATTCCTACACTGCTTTTCTTCAAAGATGGTGAGCTGGTTGACCAGATGGTCGGTGCGGCAGGCAAGCAGGTACTTGCAGACAAACTCGACTCTCTTATCTCTTAAGAGAACAGTTCAGGGGCCACGGGTTTTGTATATCTGAATGAGACAAAACAGAGGGCCGACACGGGGGAGAGGTTTCTCCCTCACTTACGTTTTCGCTTCCTTTTTCGGCGCATTGATGGTGGCCGGCGCATTTGCGTATTATAATTATAAATTTTCCGAGTACAGATTTTTCGATTTTGACGCCCATACATTTTATACAGACAAAGATATCTTTGTCCCCGACGCGCCGAAATATACCGTTCTGGTTTACAGCTCCAATATGCAAAACCGTAAAGAAGTGGCACAAAAACTCAAAAAAAATAACCCCATTCTTGCTATTGATCTCTATCAAAAGAGATTTAAAGGTGAAGATAGTATGATTGCGATAACCAGCGGGATGAACACACTTTTGAAGTTCATCCAACGCTTCAATATTTACGAAGTACCATGTGCTTTTGAGATCATACGTTACAAAGGCACCAGATACAAACAGAACAGTCCTGTCGAGACGATAGAATTATGAGGAGAAACCATGCTTGATTTAGCGATTATCGGCGGTGGGCCTGCCGGCTTGACGGCGGGACTATATGCCACCCGGGGTGGCTTGAAAAATGTTGTCATGTATGAGAAAGGGCTTCCCGGAGGGCAGATTACCCAGAGTAGCGAGATTGAGAACTATCCGGGTATCAAAGAGGTAGTGACGGGTATGGAGCTGATGGAGCCGTGGCCCGAGCAGTGTATGCGTTTTGGGCTCAAACATGAGATGGCGGAGGTCACACGTGTGAGCAAAACCGCGGCAGGGCCATTTAAGATCACGCTTGCGGGTGGTGAAGAGGAACTGGCGGAAAATGTCATCGTCTGTACCGGGAGCACGCCTAAACGTGCCGGTTTCAAGGGAGAAGAGGAGTTTTTCGGAAAAGGTGTCAGTACCTGTGCCACATGCGATGGTTTCTTTTACAAGGAGAAAGAGGTTGCAGTGCTGGGTGGTGGTGATACGGCACTCGAAGAGGCACTCTATCTGGCCAATATCTGCTCGAAAGTCTATCTGATTCACAGACGGGATACCTTCCGGGCGGCGCCGAGTACGATCGAAAAAGTGAAAAACAATCCAAAAATCGAACTGATACTCAATTCTGTTGTTAAAGAGGTTTATGGCGATGCCAGTGGCGTCAACGGT
Source organism: Campylobacterales bacterium (assembly GCA_026994915.1). Classification (GTDB taxonomy): domain Bacteria; phylum Campylobacterota; class Campylobacteria; order Campylobacterales; family QNZT01; genus QNZT01. Next base: position 3,666 of record JALWPY010000096.1, on the reverse strand, counting down.
GTACTCACAGAAGACAAAGATGGCAATGTCATCGATTTGAAAGTACCCGGTATCTTCGTCTTCGTCGGCATGAACGTCAACAATGGCGTCCTGAAGCAGGAGGACGGCTCTTTTCTGTGTGACGTCACCGAGCATGGAGAGGTGATCGTCGACCTGAGTATGCGTACCTCTGTAGAAGGACTCTTCGCAGCGGGTGATATCCGTATCGAAGCGCCCAAGCAGGTGGTCTGTGCTGCCGGTGACGGTGCGGTTGCGGCCCTGCAGGTTGTGGCCCGATCACTCTGATAGTACAATTTTGATAGCACAATATTGAGAACAAGGAATAGAAAAGCATGATAAACGTAGGCATACATGGATCGACCGGAAGAGTGGGCGAGCTGCTCATCAAAAATCTCAAAGGAGACGATGTCGCCAAAGCGGCGACACTGCATGCGATTGAGCAGTTCAACTTTCCGGTAGACAAAGATGCACTGGTTACCAACGACACCAAGACACTGCTCGAAAACAGCGACGTAGTGATCGACTTTACCCTGCCGGACGGTACGGAGAAACTGCTCGAAATTGTCCTCGCAGGGTATCCGACACCGCTTGTCATCGGTACAACCGGTCTAAGCAAGCATCAGCTCAATCTGATGGAAGATGCCGCGCAGTACATGCCGATTCTCTACGCGACCAATATGTCTCTGGGCGTGGCAATTCTCAACAAACTGGCTGCTCTGGCGAGTGAAGCTCTTGCTGATTTCGATGCAGAGATTGTCGAAATGCACCATCGTCATAAAAAAGATGCGCCCAGCGGTACGGCACTGACACTGGCGGAGCATGTAGCCGCTGCAAGAGGACTTGATCTGGATAAAGTGCGTGTCAGCGGACGCGACGGTAACATAGGAGAGCGTACCAAAGATGAGATCGCCGTGATGGCGCTGCGTGGCGGAGACATCGTCGGGCGCCATACGGTGGGATTTTACAACGACGGTGAGTTCATCGAACTCAATCACACCGCTACCAGCCGGGACACTTTTGCCAAAGGGGCGATCAAAGCGGCCAAATGGCTGGTCAAGCAGCCAAACGGACTTTACAGCATCAACGACTGTCTGGGAATATAGGGGAAAATATATGTGTGCAGTGGTAGGGGTATTCAATGTCAAAAACGCTTCCAAAGTAGCCTATTATGCGCTCTTTGCGATGCAGCACAGGGGTCAGGAAGCGAGTGGTATCAGTTGCAGTGATGGGAAACATATCTATACCCGGAAACGCCGCGGTCTGGTAACGGATGTTTTTTCCGATGAAGATACATTTGAGTATCTCAAAGGTTCCAAAGCGATCGGGCATAACCGTTACTCGACAGCGGGCAGCGACTCTATTGCCGATGCGCAGCCTATCGCTGCTAAGTATCTGCTGGGAGAGATCGCGATTGCACACAACGGCAATCTGATCAATAAAGATGAAGTGCGGGAAAAACTGGTCGCGGAAGGGGCGATCTTCCAATCTTATATGGATACGGAAAATATCATCCATCTGATCGCGAGAAGCCAGAAAGACAATCTTCAGGACCGTATTGTAGAAGCACTCGATCAGATCAAGGGTGCCTACTGCCTGGTGATTCAGAGCCGTACCAAAATGTTTGCGATCCGTGACCGTTACGGGGTACGTCCGCTGGCACTTGGAGCATTTGAAAATGGCGGATATATCGTCGCGAGTGAAACATGCGCCTTCGATCTCGTAGGTGCCAAATTTGTCCGAGAAGTGCGTCCGGGAGAGATGCTGATTTTTGAAAAGGGTCAGGAACCGACATCGATTCAGCTGTATGAGCCCGACCCAAGACCATGTGCTTTCGAGTATATCTACTTTGCCAGACCGGACAGTGTGATTGACGGGAAAAATGTCTATGAAAAGCGTGTTGAGATGGGGCGCAGACTGGCCCGTGAAAATCCGGTCGATGCCGACATCGTACTTCCGGTACCGGACAGCGGCGTTGCAGCAGCGCTGGGCTATGCGGAAGAGAGCGGTATCCCTTTTGAAAATGCGATCGTCAGAAACCACTATGTAGGCAGAACCTTCATCGAACCGATTCAGGAGATGCGCGATCTCAAAGTACGACTCAAACTCTCACCGATCAAATCGGTCATCGAAGGCAAAAAAGTGGTCATTATCGATGATTCACTGGTAAGGGGTACGACATCGAAGCAGATCGTCAAGATGCTCAAAGAGGCGGGTGCTAAAGAGGTACATTTCAAGCTTGCCTCACCGCAGATCAAACATCCATGCCGATACGGTATCGATACGCCCTGTTACAGTGAGCTGATTAGTGCCAATATGAGTGATGAAGAGATTCGCAAATATATCGGCGCCGATTCACTCTCATTCCTCTCTCTTGAAGGGTTGATCGACAGCCTTGGGCACGATACCAACTACTCGCTGGTGAGTTTTGATGGAAAATATTTCATCCAGTAGGAATTATGAGAGAGATTTTAACAGCGGGGCGCTATTTTCGCCGTAAATTTGGATGCAATGTCTACAAAACACCCATTTCGATACTGGGATTTACCTGTCCTAATATTGATGGGAAGGTTGCCAAAGGTGGCTGTACCTTTTGTGAAAATGAATCTTTCAGCCCCAATCTGGCAGAAAAAGCTTCCAAAAAGTTCTATCTGAGCCCTGAATCGGTCGAAAATCCACTGCTGGAACGGCAGCTGGAGCAGGTACGCAGTCAGTACCGTTTTACCAAAAACAAGCTTGCCAAAAAGTTCGGTGCGAAAAAATTTATTGCCTATTTTCAATCTTTTACCAACACTTATGCGCCGCTCGATACCCTCAAAGCACTCTATGAAGAGGCGCTTGCGCAGGAGGATTGTGTGGGATTGAGCATCGGGACACGTACCGACAGCGTGAACGATGAAGTTCTTGCTTATCTTCAGGAGTTGAGCAAAGAGTATGAAATCTGGGTCGAGTACGGCATACAAAGTGTTTATGACGAGACCCTCGAAGCGATCAACCGCGGACACAGTGTCGCCAACATCAAAGAGTGGATTTTACGTACCAAAGAGTACGGACTCAATGTCTGCGGGCACCTGATCTTTGGACTTCCCGGAGAGACACAGGAGATGATGCTCGACAGTGTGACTGCCGCCATCGAGTGGAAAGTGGACTCTTTGAAAATTCACCCGATGTATGTCACCAACAACACCGCACTCGCAGCAGACTACCGCCGGGGGAAATTCGTTCCTATTACCGAAGAAGCCTATATCGATACTCTGATCAAAACTTTCAAAATGCTGCCGGAAGATATTATGATCCAAAGAGTCACCGCGGGCATAGACGATGCCTCTTTGCTCGCTCCTGAATGGTGCCGCAACAAGCACACACAGATGAAACATATACGCGAAGCGTTGTTGAAAGAGGGATTGATCTACTGAAAATGTCGACCGTGTTTCAAGAAGCAGTCTGGGAAGCCCTTTCCAAAATCCCACGCGGCAAAGTGACCACCTACGGTCATATCGCCCGACATCTCGGCACCAAAGCCGTACGCGCTGTTGGAACGGCGGTCGGTAAAAATCCCTACGCCCCCGAAGTTTCCTGTCATCGTGTTGTACCTGCAAACGGTAAAATCGGTAACTATTCCGGTGAAGGCGGTGTGGAAAGGAAAATCGCGCTGTTAAGAGAGGAAGG
>JALWPY010000095.1 GCA_026994915.1 Campylobacterales bacterium | reverse complement strand
TTATAATTTTAGTATTGATCAAAGTCAATTAAGAGTTATTTTATCTTAATTAGCTATAATTTTGGTTCAATTAAAAAATATTATATTTAAAGGATAAATATGGCAACTGTAAAGTTAAAAGGCAATGACGTAAAGATCGGCGGGACAGGTGAAGTAAACGTAGGTGACAAAGCACCGGAAGTAACGGTAACGAATTCAGAAGGACTTGCAGACAAAACAGTCGGCGGTGCTCAGGATAAAGTGCAACTTCTCGTCGTCGTTCCTTCCCTTGACACACCGGTATGTGCAGCGGAGACAAGAAAGTTCAACGAAGAAGCGGCAAAAATCGAAGGTGTCGATACAACCGTTATCTCTATGGATTTACCGTTTGCAGCAGGAAGATTCTGTTCTGCGGAAGGCATCGACAACCTGACAGTCGCATCTGACTTCAGAAACAAAGATTTTGCAAACGCTTACGGTGTACTGATCGAAGAGGGACCACTTGCAGGTGTGACTTGCAGAGCGATCTTCGTTATCGACAAAGACGGAAACGTAACATACAAACAAATCGTACCGGAAATTACAGAAGAGCCTGAGTACGCAGAGGCAATCGAAGCAGCGAAAAAAACCGCAGCGGCGTAAGCTTCTTTCTCTCTTCCCTCCGGGGAAGGGAAACACCCACCTCTTTTTCTTCCCACTCTAACCCTTTTTTCACTACAATAACTTCATGACAACCATTATCACAGCACTGCATGCCGAGGCGGCACCGATTATCGAAAAATACAACCTGCAAAAAGTATCAGATCATCCCTTCCCGTACTATACATCCGACACACTCACCCTGCTCATCAGTGGAATGGGACCACTCAACAGCGCCGTTGCCGTAACCTGGTATCTGAGCACACAAACAAAACCGGAAAAGCTGGTCAATATCGGCATTTGTGCAAGCCGCCAAAAAGAGGTAAAACCCGGCACCTGTTACCATGTGCGTAAAATCATCGATGCCCCGGGCGGTAAAGTGTGGCATTTGCCGCAAAAAGCGTTGCATCTCCCACAGGCAAGTGTAACAACATACGCCGCACCGCAAAAAAACATCAGTACAAAAACAGAACTCATCGATATGGAAAGCAGCGGCTTTTATACCGCCGCAACGAAATTTTTGCCCAAAGAGACGATTGCGCTTTTTAAAATCGTTTCAGACCACGGCACAACAGAGATACCCGCCAGTGAATTTGTTCATGAACTGATTAACCGAAATCTGCCTCGCATCGAAGATCTTATTTAAACCCTTTTTTATAGAAAAGATCCACCG
>JALWPY010000094.1 GCA_026994915.1 Campylobacterales bacterium | reverse complement strand
GAATAAGATTACCTAAAACAATAAAAGGATAACAAATGATTACTTTAAGAAAAAAGATTTTCTTATCTTCATTGGTGGCGGTTGTACTGCTTGGCGGATGTGGTGGTGAGATTGAAAAAGATAAGAGTGGACAGCGCCTGAGTTCAGCGACACAGACAGAGTCAGCAACAACTACAGAGATAAATACCTCAGTTCGCAGTGCCTATACCGATGAGACGAGTACGGAAGATCTCAATCCTGACTTTATCGATCCCAATACGATCAACAAAGGTATAAAAGATTATGGTTGTAAGGTCTATGAAGATGGCGAAGATGGTTCTACAAGTGGATGGGGTATCTACGATTTGGATCCAGGCGGAGCGGAGGTAGCCAATGTAACGATGGATGGTTCACATGTGATTGCCCTCATCGGTGAGGGTGTCAAAAACGGCTTTTTTCTCAGACGTGACAATGGAGACTATTTCAACAATCAGGATGCGCGTATCTTTCAATGGAAAGGAAAGTTTTCAGATGATTTCATTATATTCGTTTCACTGTTGATGGATAACGGGGCTGTAAAATATCTCTCATATTCACCCAACCTGCATCCGCAAATCAATGATGTTTTTCCTTTCAAACTTCCATCGGCAGCGAATGACGGGAACTGGCATACATTCACGAGAGACCTGGAAGAGGATATTCACCACTATCTGCCGGGCAGGGAGATTCAATCGGTTCTCGATGTACAGGTGCGTGGAGAGGGATATCTCGACGATATCGCTTTGACTAAAAAAGAGGGTTGTGATCAAAACGATAACAGTAATGGTAACAACGGCAGTGGCTGTGGCACGGGATGTGACAACAGTTCGATCGACTTGCGATATAAAGTTTCACTGGATATAGAGTATGCACTTAAGATCAATGGTGCGCAAAATGTCAATGTTGGTGGATTACCTGCAGGTTTACAGGCACAGTTACAGGCGATACTCGATGTACTGGGAACAGGCAGTGGCACAAACTCTTCAGGCATGGATGCGACGGCTTTACTCGATTCGGCCAAAGAGGTTCTGCAACTGGCACAAAACCTTCTGGCACTTTCTGAAAACCTGCCCGATGGTGCCTCCTCGGAATATATCCAGGCGATGCTGCAGCTCTCTGACGATATCGGCAAGATGGCGGATCGGATCGGGGAGATGGCAGACAGGATACTCGAAACGGAAGACAAAATCGTCGTCGTGGCACTGCGCATGCTCGATACGATCGACAAAGCGCAGGAGACACTGCTGCAGGCACAGAAAAATTTCAACGATATGTTGCAGGTTCTCATGAGTGGTGGCACACAGATGACCGGTCAGCTGGCAGATCTGATGAATCAGCTGCAGGCAGCAATCGCTTCGGGCGATGCTGATCAGATCAATGTAATCATGCAGGCGATGCAGTCTCTGCTGGGAGATATGTCACAGTTACCGAGCTCTTTTTTAAATAATCCTGTCATTCAGCAGATGATGCAGCAGGCGATGACGATGATGCAGCAGATGATGACACAGATGATACAGGGCGGCATGACTGCGATGAATACCGGCATGCAGCAGTTTGGTCAGTTGATGCAGCAGTTCATCACAGCTATGGCAGATCCCGACTCCGGTGTGAGTCCTGTACATATGGCGGAAGTGATGATGGGAACGATCGAACGTATGATGGAGATGTCCAAAGAGTTGCTTGAGAAGTCGATGGAGACAGGTCAGACAGAGGCAGCGATCGAGGCGATGCAGGCCTTTTCACAGTTTTTACAAAACATGGCGGACAAATCTCTCATTGCGATGGATAAAATGGTAACCATGGGAGGTATGGCGCAGGATGTGGCATTTAAAATGCTGGATCTGATGGCAACTACAGAGACTAATCTGCTGCAGGCACAACAGAATTTCAACAATCTGATGATTGCTCTTGCCGGAGGCAACAGCGCAGGCTGAGTGGTGCCCTTGATCGAATCTGTGTTATAATCGAAGCCATTTTCGATCAAGTGAGCAGCATGCTAATTCCTCCGATTTTGCAGATCATATCATCCCGACTGGAAGGCCATGGAGCCAAAGCGATTCTGGTTGGGGGGAGTGTCCGGGACCATTTCCTCTCCCTGCCTATCAAAGATTACGATATCGAAGTGTATGGTCTGAATCGTCTTGAAGAACTCGAAGAGATTTTGCAGCAGTATGGCAAAGTGAAACTTGTCGGTAAAAGTTTCGGCATATTGAAGTTTGTCTATGAAGGTAAAGAGTATGATTTCGCCTTTCCCCGAATCGAAGAGAAAACGGGACGGGGACATAAAGGGTTTCGTGTCGAAATCGACGGTGCTCTGGATTTCGCTACAGCGGCCAGACGACGAGATTTTACGATAAATGCGATGGGTTACGATATTGCGCAGCATCTTTTTCTGGATCCGTTTGGTGGCAGAAAGGATCTGCAGGCGCGTATACTGCGCCATATCGATGAGAGGACATTTGTAGAAGATCCGTTACGTGTCTATCGTGGGGTGCAATTTTGCGCCCGTTTTGCATTGACGCTGCATCCTGCTACTGAGCGGCTTTGCCGAAGGATGGTCGAAGAGGAGATGCTTGCAGAGTTACCCAAAGAACGTATTTTTGAAGAGATCAGAAAACTTTTACTGCAGGCGAAAGAACCCTCCTCCGGATGGGATTTGATCAAGCGGCTGGGGATATTGCGTGATTTTTATGCACTGGCAACACTCTCGCCGCAGAGATGGGAAGTGACACTCCGGCGTATCGATATGATGGCGACACTGAAGCCGGAAGATCCCAAAAAGGCGCTGGTTCTGATGCTTGCGGCACTGACGCTTTCTTGCAGTAATGAAGGTGCTTCCGAAACGGTTCAGATGCTAAGTGATGAAGTACATCTTGTGCAAGAGGTTACAAAGCTTGTGGCCTGTCATGAAGAGATAGACCGTATCTATGCTATGAGTGAAAAAGATCGCGACACGATGCTTCGTAAACTGGCCACCAAGGCTGATATTGCAGATCTGATATTGATCGCCAAAGCCGACTACTGGGCTCACCATGAGAAGGAGATCCGCTATGTTGCAGGGGAGTGGATCGCGCAGAGAGCCAGGGAGCTGGGTATTTTGCATGGAGCGTTACCGCCATTGCTGCAGGGGAGGGATCTGATCAGCGAGTTTGGGCTGACTCCTTCACCGAAGTTTAAAGATATTTTAGAGAAAGTATATATGATGCAGCTGGAGGGGAAGATTCACTCCAGAGAGGAAGCAGTGAAATTTGTCCGGGAGAAGTTGTTATGAAGAAAAAGTTGCCGTTATATCTGTTGATTGCGTTTATCGTTGCCAATATCGTCTATATGATACTGGCGCCATTGATGATCATGGATAAGATCGAAAAAGATACCGCTATCCATCTCAAAGAGCGCTCTTTGAAAAAAGGCGCGGATTAGAATTCGAATCCGCCGCTTTTTCCTTTGCTCATACTCTGGTAGACGGCATTGACGTAATTTTTACGTGTGGCACAGCCGATGACCTCTTTGCAGAGTGTGCAGCTTTTGACTCTGTGCTGTTTCTGGCAATCCTGCAGTATCTGTTTCTGCTCCTTCAGTTTCTGTTCATAAAAATCGATCTCTTTCTGTTCTTTAATGGTTGGCATATACGTTCCTTACTTTTTTTATCTCCTCTTTTGAGCCAAAAAAGCATGGCGTGGTGTCATGAATATGGGCACACTCCAGATCGAGCAGCCGTTGTCTGCCGTCGATCGCTTCACCTCCGGCCTTTTCGTAGACGAAGGCAAATGGAAAGACTTCAAAGACTTTGCGCAGTTTGCCTTTTGGCACATCGGATGTTCCGGGGTAGGAGAAGATGCCGCCTCCTTTGATCAGAATCTGGTGCAGGTCCGGCACCATACCGCCACTGTAACGGAGGCGGTAGCCTTCGGCAAAGAAACCGTCGATCAGCTCTTTGTGCCAAGGTGCCCAGTTTTTCTGTGTACCACCGGGAGCATTGAGCTTGCCCTGAGTACCGAGTGAGAGTTTCCTGATGAAGTGAAACCTGTTGTCACGCGCTACCCGATAGAGCTGTACACCGTTTTCATCCGCCGTGACCATCTCGATGCGTGGACCATAGACGACATAGACTGCCGCTTTGAGGTTTTTACCACTGTAGTCATTTTCGTAGATGCCGAAAATAGAGCCGACCGAGAGGTTGACATCTGCCAGGCTTGAGCCATCGAGTGGATCGTACCCGATAAGGTATTTTCCCCCGGCATGCAGCGGATGCGGCCCCTCTTTCTCTTCACTGGCGAGCTCTTTGATGGAGGTGAGAGGTGCAAATGCCTCTTCGATCACTTTATCACTGCGGATATCGAGTTCGAGCTGGGTATCACCGGTGGCATTTTGATTTTCAGAGTAGCCACTGTCATCATGGGCGATCATCTCCGCGATGACAATGGCTGATTTTTGTATAGCATCATAAATCTCTTGCATAATACTCCTTATACCTTTTTTGCATGGTTTTTGATCCATGCGATGATCTCGTCGGTATCGTTCAAATCCAAAATCGCCATATCATGCGGTATTTGGTATAGTGTAATATCGACACTTTTATCGATTGCTATTGCATCTGTAAAAGGAAAATAGCTTTCATCGATCTTTTGACGGAAAATAGCGATCCTCGGGAGAGGCAGTGTTTTGAGCCCCTCGACCAGAAGAAAATCAAAATCCTGTATCATATCGATGATTTCATCAATAGTTTTACTACGTTGGGAAAAATAGGTTGTTCGCGTGGGGGAGACGACGACGGTCTCCGCACCCGTACGGGAAAATTTGTCACTATCTTTGCCGGGTGTGTCGAAAACGGCTTTGTCTTTGGGGTCATGTTTGACGATGGCGACCTGATATTCGGGGATCAGCTTTCGGGCTATTTTTTCGATAAGTGTGGTTTTTCCACTGTTGGAAGGACCGGTAAATGCGATGGCGGCTCTTTTCATAACGCTCCGTTATTTTTGTAAATTGTAACAAAAACTAAATTAGTTTAGTGTAAAATGTATCAGGTTATGAGATCACCGTAACGGATATTTCGTGGATCTTTACTTGTTAAAATAATTTAAATGAAATATAGGATTTATATGAGATATTTAGTTTTTTTGTTCACAATTCTGGGGCTGACGTTCAGTGGCTGTGTCTTGAAAAGCGGCTTGTTTTCACCCGACAGACTGGAACAAAAGGCCCTCACTTATACCAAAAAAGCGGAGATATTCAACTCTCTGGAGATCAAAGCGTCCCTCATCACAACATATCTGAACCCGGTGTTACCGGAGTATCGTGACAAAAACAGAGCCTCATTCCTGATGAGCCTCTTTATCGATAACGATTTCGAAGAGCCTTCCCGTTACGGATTTAACAATCCCGATATCTCTTTGACGATGAATGGAGAAAAACCTCTCTCCGTCAAAGAGCTGGATGCTGACGATCCGCTGGTCAAACTGGCACCCGTGAAAAATGCGTGGTCCCACTACTATCTCGTCACTTTTGCGAAACCCGCAGATGGACAGATGCAGATCACGCTCAGAAGCAGGAGATATGGTGCTTCGACTTTAACTTTTGCAACAGAGTGAGCAGACGCTCTTGTTTGAGTCCCAGTAGTCTTGCATAGACGACATAGTTGGCGAGTACTTTCTTGCCATATCTTCTGGCTTGTGCATTGGGAAGGAGCTCCATACTCATGAAGGGTTCATACGCACCTTCTCCGAAACAGTGCTCTTGCTGTACGATCTGGCGTCTTGTGTAACCGATACCCCCGTTGTAGGCGTAGGCGATCAGCAGCGGGTGTTTCAGAAACTTCTCCAGATAATCGAGATGGCTATCGGCAAAAGCGTAGGCGATACGCGGATCGAAGAGCATCTCATATCTGAAATCAGCAATTTCCTTCTCTTTGGCGATCGCTCTGGCGAGAAAGGGCATGAACTGCATCAGGCCCAGCGCATAGGAGTAGGAGACTTCGGTCGGGATAAAGCGGCTCTCCTGACGGGCGAGCGCGAGCAGAAGGGCCTGACGTTTTTTGGGAAGCATGCTGATAGTGTCGTACCATGGAAAAAGATAGTAGTGTTTGTTGTCGCGGTAGCGGTAGAGCAGTGCGGCGGTGTGTGGTTCACTCTCACGGCTGTTGATGGCCATCGCTGCAGCTCTTCTGGCTTCGTCGCTTTGAAAGTGGAGTGATTTAAAATGTTTTTTGATTTTAAGCCATGCGAAGGGATCAGTGATATCGAAAGGGGCGCGGGCTTTTTGGGGATGGGTTGTCGTAAGGAGGTTGTCCGGAAAAAGGCCGAGCTTTTCATAAGCGTAGAGTGTGTAGATGTTGATATCTTTGCTCTCTTTTATCAGTTTGCGCAGCAGGGCAGGGTCCTGGTTGCTCAGATATTCCCAGAAGAGTGCTTTGTCTCTGTCATAGTTGAATCTGGCTTTTTTTCGGGAGAGTCTGAAGTACCAGATCGCTATCTCACGATGTCCGAGATTGAGTGCATTCAGTCCGAGAAGGAGATTGCTCTGTGCCTTCAGTCGGGTGCTGTCGAGTTTGAGAATTGAACGCTGCAGATGTGTCAGCTGTGGATTTCGCACAATTTTATCGATGGCAATATTGAATTGCCGATGGGTCGCCAGTTCATTCAGAAATGCCGGCGGCAGAGGATGATCGAGATATTTTTGCCGGTAGCTGTTCCCTGTCTGATTCAACAGACGCAGAAACAGTTTTGCACCGCTTCTGACACTCTGGTTGAAATCCCTTTTGGCAATCAGCCAGTAGAGGGCGGCATCATCCGGATATTGCGGGGCGACTTGAGAAGCGATGCGGATCAGTTGCTGCGGGGGAATTTTGGTCGCTTTGTATGGGGTGAGGCCGATCTTGATGCAGTCGTTGTCTTTGCCCTCATATTGCGATGCGGGGAGCTTTCTGCAGTAAGCGACTCGGCTGAAAGCGGAATCATCTACTTTGTCGGCAAACTTGTAGAAGAGCTTCCAGTTCATATTTTTCACATCTGCAAGCAGGCTTCGGGCATCCCGGACTGAGATATTCTGATCGAGATAGCGGCTGATATAGAAATCTTTCGCCAGACTTCTGGGTTTGTCCCGGAAAAAATCGTATGAGATCTGTTCTGCAAAGAGGGGAGAGGTGCAGAGGAGTGCCAGCAGCAGTACTGTACGTACTGCTGTTGATTTCAGAGGTTCAGCCGACACTTTGTGCAAGGTTGAAGAGAACTCTGACCAGAAAAAGGTCCAGAAACTGCAGTGCCAGAATGATGATGATAGGGCTGAGGTCGATACCGCCGATAACCGTTGGTATGTAGCGTCTGACAAAGGCATACGCCGGTTCGGTGAGTCGTCTGAGAATCTGTACGATAGGATTGGAAGGATCCGGATTGACCCAGCTCAGCAGTGCTGCAATGATGATCACCCAGATATAGATGTTGATCACCATCGAGAGAATTTGTGCGATCGCCTGTATAAATGTTGCCAGTATCATTTGATGATTTCTCCTAGATAATTTCTGATATAAGGGTACAAATCACTGAGATTTGGACCACTCTGTGCGCCTGTCAGCAGTACGCGAAGCGGTTTGAAGAGTGCTTTGCCTTTGAGGCCGCTCTCCTCGGTGACATAGGCTTTAAATGCGTCGAACTCTTTAAAATAGGGTGCTTTTTTTGCAATTTCCTTCAGTATCTTGAACTCTTCCGGAAAATCACTGCATGTTTTTTCACCAAAAATTCTATCGATTTTGGCTTTTATTTCCTTTAAAGTGCTAGCCTCTTCGGTATAGAGTTTGGCCAGTGCACCGATATCTTCACTCGAATAGCCGATCAGCGTGGAGAGTGTTCGTGCATCCATCATCCGGATATGTTCACGGTTGAGTTGTCTCAGTTTATCGAGGTCAAATTTCGCCGGTGCTCTGGAGATCTTTTTGAGATCGAACCAGTCGATAGCCTCTTCGAGTGTAAAGATCTCAGTCGGTGTTTTGTTACCGATGAGGATGAGATAGTTCGTGATGGTGGAGGGGAGAAATCCCTCTTCCAGAAGCCATTTGACACTTGAAGCGTCGTCGCGCTTGCTCATCTTTTTTCCTGCTTCATTGAGGATGATGGGGAGGTGTGCGTATCGGATCTCTTTGTCATAGCCAAGATAGCGATGAATCAGAATCTGTTTGGGGGTGTTGGAGACATGATCTTCCCCGCGGATGACTGTGGAGATATCGTACATCATGTCATCGACGGCACAAGCGAAATTATAAGTCGGTGTCTTGTCGACACGCATGATGACGAAATCGTCGATATCATCCGGGGCGAACCGCAGCTCTCCTTTGATGATATCCTCGAAAACGATATCCTTTTCAGGTTTTTTGATCCGTACGACGAAGGGTGCTTCGTTGTTCAGGACCTCTTCATCACTCAGATAGCGGCAGGTACCGTCATATCGGTAGGCGATTTTTGCCTCTTTAGCGGCTTCGCGTTTGGCTTCGAGTGTCTCGGGCGTGCAAAAGCATGCAAACGCTTTTTTCTCCATCAGCAGTTTCGTAGCGAGCTGTCTGTGAAACTTGAGGTTTTCACTCTGATAGGCGAGCTGATCCCACGTGATGCCAAATGCCGTAAGGATTTCGAGAATCTCCTGATCTTTACCTTCGATATTGCGTGATTTGTCTGTATCTTCGATGCGTACGAGATAGGGCTCTTTCGCCTGTCTGGCACAGATATAGTTAAAGAGGGCTACGCGGAGGTTTCCGATATGCATATCTCCCGTAGGAGAGGGTGCAAAACGATACATAGCAATCCTTTCTATTGAATTTTGTGAAATTTTGCGGAAATTGGCGACATACTACTATAAAAATTATAAAAAGGATTATTAATTGGAAAATTTTTGGACAGATTCAAACATGACGCGGGCGAAGTTATCGACATGACTTCCTGTACCGAGTGTCTCCAGACGGAGTCTGTAAGCCATAGCGACCGCTTTTCCTGCATCGATACGTCCATATCCGGCATGGTCGTTTCGCCCGTTGCTATCGTAAGGGTAATCACCGATCTTTCTGGCCGTTTTGCGCATGATATCGAGTACTTCGTCACGTGTAAGGTCGGGATTGGCGGAGAGGATCAGCACACCGACGCCGGCAGCGATGGGTGCGGCTGCGGAAGTGCCGACAAAGTTGAAGTTGTAGTTCCAGTCGGTATATCCTTCCTTCCCCATTTTATCGGTAGTGATGAGTTCACCGCCGGCTGAGCCGCCGGGAGCGAGGAAATCGACACTGCTGCCATAGTTGGAGTAAGCGGCGATCCCATCACGCTCGGTTGAAGCGGCGACCGAGATGACCCAGGGCGACTCCGATTCGTCATCGATCCCTTCGGTATCGAGATTTTTTCGGTCGTTGCCCGCGGCGAAAAAGATCAGGATACCCTTGCCGTTTCTGCCTTTGGTGGCAAGCTCCTGGAAGATGGCGTTGTATGCGTCGAGGTTGGTGTAGGATCCCCAGCTGTTGGAGATAACAGAGACATTGGCTTCCATCAGATCGTAAAAGGCTTTGATATCCTGTGCAACATCGCTGTCGCTGTAGCGGATTGCGAAAAATTTACTCCCGGGTGCGACACCCACGACACCGGTGTCATTCTCCGCCGCGGCAAGCAGACCTGCGCATGCGGTTCCGTGCCAGTATCCGGTTTTTGAGTCGGGTCTGGTGGTGTAGGGGTCTTTCGCATCATAATTTGCAAAACCGATGATGTTGGTGCGCAGGTCGTTGTGGTCGATGTCGATCCCCTCATCGATGATCGCCGCAAGGACCCCTTCACCTTTGGTATAGCGCCATGCCTCTTCGACATTGATGTCGGCACCCTCATACTCATGGTTTCTGAGATGCCAGAGTTTGTCATAGTAGGGATCCGCCGTACGTGATTTTTTGGCGATGATGAAATTTGGATGTGCGAAAAGCACACCATTTTCCTGACTCAGGGCATTGGCTGTTTCGAGTGTCCGGTTCACAGACGTTACCTGATAGAGTCCTATTTTGTCGGAGAGTTTTTTGACTCTTTTGATGCGGTATTTTTGAACAAGTGCTTTTTCGGCTGCGGCATCTGTGAAAGAGGCGATCAGCTGATCGGTGATACCATACTTTTTGCCCTGATCGTCGGCATAGTAATGGATAGCTTCGAGGCCATCGAGTGCACGTGCGTTTTTGAGTGGATGGAGTGTGACCTCTTTGCCTCCGTTGATGAAGTGAGCACCAAAGAGCGGAAGTGTGCAAAAAAGAGCCAGCATTATCAGTTTACGAAAAATCACCCACAGAGCCTTTTTAAGAAAATATCGGATGTTGCACTACGAAATAAAATAAATATACTATTTGCAGTCACTAAATATGTTGTAATATTTTAGCACAAATAGTGCCCCGAACAGACCGTTTTGTAAAAAAATATTTAAATATATTCACTAGTTAAAATAATTGAATTATTGTTGATAAAACTAAAAATAACTGTCCCGATATTTTGTGTAACCCTGTAACAGCCATCTTCTCCGACGCTCTATTCTAAATGTAAGTGCACGCCATAATATATGGAAAACGATTTTGGACGATAGTAGATAAAAGTTTAATCGTCAAATCATGCATGTAACGTCATACATTGCATGTATCACAGGAGAGAGGATCATATGAAGTGGTTTCAACGTATCAACAACATCAGAATAGAGAAGAAGATCATCATCATGTTTGCAGGGATTGCCGTTGCCGGAGTCCTGGTTTCGGCGGTGGTCATGGGATATTTTCTAGAAAAGACAAAAAACAAAACTTATTATGAGATTGCGCACAGTCTCGATCTGCTTATGCAGGAGAAGCATGATGCACTTGAGACAGTAGCCTATACCAATATGCTCTCTATCGCCAGCAATGCAGATCTGATCGAGGCACTCAAAAGCGGGGATCGGCAAAAGGCGATCGAGATACTTGCACGGGTAGAGAAAAATCTTGAAGCCAATACCCAATTTGACACATTCAAAGTGCATCTGCATACCAAAGAGGGGCATGCTTTCCTGCGCAGCTGGAAACCGGAGAAGTATGGTGATGACCTGACCACTTTCAGACATACGATTCCATGGATCGTCAAAAACCGTAAACCTTTCGTGACAACTGAGGTAGGCAAAACGGGTATGACGATCAGAGGTATCGTGCCGATGTTCGACAGCGAAAATGCGTATGTGGGATCTGCTGAGTTCATCCTCAGCTTCGACTCTTTTGTAACCTGGATGAAGGAGAAGGAGCAGGCCGGTCTTCTGGTCCTGATGGATCGTAAGTATCAGATTTTGCCCCGGAAGAGTGACATACTTCTTGGGCATTATGTTCTCTCTCAAAAAACGTATGATCCGGCTTTGCTTGAAGCTGCCCAAAAGGTCGATATCGACAGCATTGCGGATCGGCCCTGGTTCACTGATGGAGTCTATCTTTACACAATGGTGCCCATCTATGACTTTGCCAAACACAAGATCGGATGGTATCTGATCGGCAAAGATATGGAGAGTGTCAACGCTATCGTCCGGGATGCGGAGATGATGATCTATACCTCACTTGCCATGATCGTACTGCTGTTGCTGATTACGACGGTGATTTCGGTGCTGGTGATCCGCAAACTCGTGCTGAAACCTCTCGGTGCGTTTCAGTCCGGACTGATGCGCTTTTTTGAATATTATCGTGACAATACCGTGATACTCAAACCGATCGAAGTGGTCTGTGAGGATGAGATCGGTCAGATGGCTAAACGGGTCAACGATCAGATTCAGACGATGGAGGTGACGCTCAAAAACGAAGAGCGAGTGATCTCCGAGAGTTCCAGAGTGATCGCCCGGGCAGGTGAAGGTCTCCTGACCCATCGTATCAAAGCAGAGAGTGAAAACCGGACCCTGCAGCAGATGATCGATTTGCTAAACGGGCTCTTTGAAAATCTCGAAGCCAATATCGGTAAAGATGTCAATCGGATCGTCGATACACTCGAGGAGTATGCGCACTGTAACTATACTCATGCGATCCCGGATGCCACCGGCCGGATCGAGAAGCAGATCAACCGTATGCAGGAGGTGATCACACAGATGCTGATTCAGAGTGTCAAAAGCAGCGAAGCACTGCAGGGAAGTGCCGTCTCGCTCTCACAAAATGTCGTCGTACTCAACCGGAGTGCCTCCGAACAGTTCGAATCGATCGAAAACACTTTTGCCCTGATGACCCGGATCAATGAGACGATGCAGCAAAACATGCAGAAGCTGCAGATCATCAGCGGTCAGATCGAAACAGTGACCCGCTCACTGCATGCAGGAGAGCAACTCTCCGATCAGACAGGTGTCTCGATGGCGTCGATCGATACACAGGTCGAGGAGATCTTGCAGGCGATTGCCGTCATCGACGAAATCTCTTTCCAGACCAATATCCTCTCTCTCAATGCCGCCGTCGAAGCGGCAACTGCAGGGGAGGCCGGTAAAGGGTTCGCCGTCGTGGCACAGGAGGTGCGCAACCTGGCAGCCAAAAGCGCCGATGCGGCCAAAAGTATCGAAGAGAAAGTCCAGAATGCGACGCAAATGACACAGGCGGGCAAAGAGGCCACACAAAAGATGCTGGAGGGATACCAGAAGCTCAAGGAGAAGATCACGCGTACGACAGAGGAGATTGCAGAGATCTCCGATACGATCAAAGTGCAGTATCGCTATATCGAAGAGATCTATGTGGCGATGCAGAGTATCCGGGAGAGTGCCCAGAACAACCGTGAAATCGCACATACTACCGAAGAGATCGCCAAAGCGACCAGTACCCTTTCCGGAGAGATCGTTACGCAGTCCCAGAAGAGCCGGTACGATGCAAGCCTGGTCTCTGCCAAAGGATGCTCTCTCGAAATGTCGTGATCTTTTTTACCTGAATATGGTATGATAAGCAAAATATTCAGGAGAAAATATGGGTCAAAAACTACTATTTACTATCGCTATCGGAATACTCTTCAGCGGCTGCGGTGTCGGTTCGGTCGTGGCGCTGCCATTTAAGGCCGCAGGTGCAGCGGTCAATGTCGTCGCTCCCGATGTGGTGGGCGATACGATTTCAGGTGTCGGTGATGTAGCCGATACTGTGATACCTTTCTAAGCAGCGCTGTGGAACTGAAAAGCTTTCTGCACAGACTGACACTCGGTATGCCGCGGGATGCGGTTCCTCAGGAGCATATCGAACTGCTCGAAGATCTGCTGCTGACCCCGGCACTCAAGGTACGTGAAACGGAGTACAAACTCGACTCCAAATACCGTTTCGGAACGGTCGATGTCTCACGTAACGGTAAAGGGTATCTGACGGTGATCGGTGACCGTAACGATAAAGATCTGCTGATCGAACCGCATGATCTCGGCGGTGCGACCAAAGGGGATATTGTCCTGGCCAAACGCCTCTTTGCCAAAGGGCGCCCAAAAGCGAAAGTGGTGCTGGTTATCAAAAAAGCGTTCGATGTGAGCGTCGGCTATACCAAAAAGGCGGAAGGCAAAGTGATTCTCGCCCATGTCAAAACCGATCTTCCGATCGACGTGGCGCTCTCACAGAAGGAGCTCGCCGCGATGGATTCGGGAACGGTGCTGAAGGTGGACAACTATACGATGCAGGTCAAAGAGGTGCTGGGTCTGCTCTCGGATCCGAAGGTGGACGAGAAGATCTCTATGGCGATCTACAACAAAAAGGAGCGCTTCCCAAGAGCGTGTGAAGAGGAGGCGAAGCGCCACGGCGACTTCGTCGACAAAAACGACTATTCCGAACGCACCGATCTGACCCATTTGCCCTTCTGTACGATCGATCCGCCCGACGCGAAAGATTTCGACGATGCGATCTTTTTCGATATCCAGACGCACACCCTCTATGTCGCCATCGCCGATGTGAGCCACTACGTCACCCACGGCAGTGCACTCGACAAGGAGGCGAGAGAACGCGGCTTTACGATCTATCTGCCGCACAAGTCGATTCCGATGCTTCCCCGCAGCCTGAGTGAAAATATCTGCTCGCTCAGGCCCGACGAAGACCGGCTCGCCTTTGTCTACAAGATCACCCTCGATCCTGCAAGCGGCGAGAGTCTCAGAGAGGAGTTGATCGAAGGGGTAATCCACTCCCGAAGACGCTATACCTACGATCGGATCGACCAGTTTCTGGAAGGGGATTTTTCGGGCAAAGATGCGACGGATGATGAGATTCTCGCCTTTTTGCTGCCGTTGCAGAAATTTCTGGCCAAAATCCGTGAAAAACGGCTGCAGAGCGGCTGTGAGTTTCGCAACGAAGAGGTGCGCATGCAACTGGATGAGAATCAGAATCTGATCGGCCTGCGTGTCGAACATGAGACGCCCTCACATGCACTGATCGAAGATGCGATGTTGCTGGCTAACAAAGCGGCGGCCAAAGCGATGGAGAAGGGGATCTTCAGAACACATGAACGCCCCTCCGAAACGCGCATCGACGAACTGCTGGAGGATCTGGCGCTGATCGGTATCTATACCGACGCCAAAACGGACAATATCTACGCGCTTATCCGCTCCCTGCAGAAAAATGCCGATGAGAAGGGGATTCGCGAAGAGGTGGACAAACTGATCATCCGTGCACAGAAACAGGCGCTCTACAGCCATGAGGACAGCGGCCATTTTGGGCTCGGATTCGAACACTACACCCATTTTACCTCACCGATACGACGCTACAGTGATTTGATCGTTCACCGTCTGCTACGCGCACAGCTGCGTCATAATACCAAAGCCAAAGAGGATATTCTCAAAGATATCGATGTCGTGGCAGCGCGGGTAAGTGAACTGGAACGTGAAGCCGCCAAAGTGGAGTGGGACTACATGGATCGCAAATATGCCCGCTATGCCGATGCACACAGAGGGGAAGCCTTCAGAGGGCGCATCACCGAAGCGGAGCGTGTGCCGATTGTCCACTTCGAAGAGGGTCTGCTGCAGGGGGCACGGGCATTTTTACTCGATTACGATGTCGATCTCTTTGCCGAAGTACGCGTGGAGATCACCGATGTCCATATCGCCCAGGCGAAGATCATCGGAACGATAGCGGAGTATCTCAGAGACGATGTATAAACGCGATCTCGATGCGCTGCTTGCCCAAAACGGGTTGCCGCCTGCACTGCTTCTGTATGGAGAATCTTACTTTTGCGACCACTATGCGCGCAAGGTTCTGGCAGAGTGGGGCGGGAGTGAAAATATGCTCTCCTTCTACTTCGACGAGTATCACTACGAGAGTGCCCGCAGTTTCATCGCACAGCCTTCACTTTTCGGAGATGTCAATATTCTCTATATCCGACATGACCGGAAATTGCCCAAAAAGGAGCTCGACACGCTGATTGCACTCTGTAAAAAGAATCCAACCAGTTTCTTTTTGCTGCACTTCAGTGGAGAAGACCGTGTCGGGAAAGAGCTGCAGAAGTCTTTTACCAAAAAGAAGGGAGCCGATTTCGTTCGCTTTTTCAAGCCCAATATGGGGGAAGCGATCGCGCTGATGCGCCAGCGTGCCTCCGAGCTTGGAGTGGAGATCGAAAACTTTACCCTCCAGCACCTTTTCATGCTGCAAAACGAAACGCTTTCGCTCTGCATGAATGAGCTGGAGAAACTCGCACTGCTGCGCAGGCCGGTGACAGTTTCCGATATCGACACGTATGTCTACGGGATGGGGACACTTTCACTGGATGACTTTATCGTACGGCTGCTGCGCAAAGAGGATATCCGGGAGGATCTGGAGCGGCTGCTGGAGGGTGTCGGTGACGAGATCCGTATCGTCAATGCGATCACCAACTATGTGACACAGCTGATGCTTTTTCATATCTACATCAAAGTGCACGGGCGCTATGACGCCGTGGAGATTGTCGGGTATCCGCTGCCGCCGCAGATGGTCAAGGATCGGGCGGCGATGAGTATCAAATTTCGTCTGCAGACCTATCGCAAACTTCTGGAACACCTGATGAGGTGTGAACATGCCCTCAAACTCTCCACATTTATCGATAAAAGCAGTTATCTGATCTCCTCTTTAATAAAACTTCAAACATATTTACAGTAAAATCGCGATCCCCTCTGTTTTGGAGGGAAAGAAACCTTGCTCTTTTTGTCGAAAAAAGAGCTGGAAAACCACAAGGAGAAATATAGATGAGACATTATGAACTGTTGTTTGTACTCAAACCGACCCTCACCGAAGAGGAAAATCAAGAGCGTTTTGAGCACGTCAAGGGTATTTTAGAGAAGAACGAATGCGACATCGCGAGCATCAACGATATGGGTATGCGCAAACTGGCATACGAGATTGACAAACATGAGAGAGGCCACTACTACGTGATCTACTACAAAGCTGATCCGGCAGTGATCGATGAGATCCTCAGAAACCTTCGATTTACCGAAGAGGTGATCAGATTTTTGAATGTCAAATACATCAACAAGAAAGAGATCGAAAACTGGGAAAAACTGGCCAAAGGCACCTTCAACAAAAAAGAAGAGAAACCGGCACCTGCAACACCGGCTGCCGAAGAGAAAACAGAAGCGCCCGCTGAAAAAGCCGAGTAGGCAAAGGAAGAGCATATGTTCAATAAAGTGATTCTTGTGGGAAATCTCACAAGAGATATCGAGCTTCGCTATACCCCCAGTGGTACCGCAGTTGGTAATACCGGCATCGCGACAAGCAGAAAATTTAAAAGTGCGGATGGGCAGCAAAAAGAGGAGGTCTGTTTTGTGGACCTCACATTTTTCGGCAGAACAGCCGAAATCGCCAATCAGTACCTGCGAAAAGGTTCCAAAGTACTGGTTGAAGGGCGTCTGAAGTATGACACCTGGGAGGACCAGAACGGTGGCAAGCGGTCGAAGCACTCCATCACTGTAGAGAACATGACGATGCTCGATTCCAAGGGTTCCGGACCGGCAGCCGACCAGCAGGGCGGCGGTTATGGCCAACAGCCTTCCGGCGGTAACTATGGCGCCGGACAGGGGAGCTATGGTCAGCAAAACAGCTACCAGGCGCCTCAGCAGCAACAGGCACCATCGAATGCACCTTCAGCGGACAAGATCCCTGAAATCGATATCGATGACGACGAGATCCCTTTTTAGCGGATTCGTTAACAGAGGAGAAGGCCTTTGTGGCCTCTCCCGAATGAAAAATTGAAATAACAAGGATATATCAAAATGGCAGAAAGAAGAAAATATTCCAAAAAATATTGCAGATACTGTGAAGCGAAAGTAGACTTTTTAGACTATAAACAACCTTCAAGCTTTAAATTTTCTCTCTCAGAGAGATATAAAATCATGCCAAGACGTCTGACAGGCAACTGTAAAAAACATCAGGAGATGGTTGAGCAGGCGATCAAGAGAGCAAGACATGCTGCTATCGTTCCATACGTAGCGAGCAGAAAGAAAGTGATCGAAAACCCTTTTGCCGACCTGAAATAGGGCAAAAACCTCCCGCGGGGCTCTCCCGTCGGGAAAACTTATTTAAATAATTTAATTTTTGATCCTTAACTCCTATTTATATTTACTTTTATCAAAATGTGTGTACAATATATCCCATCATAAGGATATAGCAACATGGAAGTGAAGAAGCACAACGAAATCAGCAGTGAACTGCACACCCTCTTTGTCAGAACGGTGCCCGAGAGCAAACGCGTTATCGATCGCAAAAAAAACATCTACCAGTGGCGACCGAAGTTTCGTATTTTTACTCTCTATGTCGAACGTTTCAAAGAGCTCAAACGCGGTTTGCATTCGGTATTCAATGAACTGCGTCAGGCAAACAAAGAGGATTATCTGGAGATTCGTATCAACTCGGGTGGGGGTTCGGTCAACGAAGGGATACAGTTCTACAATCTGATGCGCGAAAAGTTCAATGGTCGTACCTGCGCTTTCCTGGACAATCATGGCTACAGTATGGGGGCACTGCTCTTTTGCATGGCTGACAAACGGGTAGTCTATCCCTACTCGGATCTCATGTTTCACAACTATGCCTCTGCGGTCAGCGGCAAAGGCGGGGAGCTCAAGGCACGACTCGAGCATAAAGACAAGCTTTTACGCAGTTTTTTTAAAGATATGGTTGTAGAGAAGGGCTTTTTAACGGCCGAAGAGTTCGATGAGATGATCATCGGCCGCGATTTCTGGATGGATGTGGCAGAGATGTGTCGCCGGGGTATCGCGACACATGTCATCTATGAAAACCGGGAAATCAAAGCGAAAAAGTATCTCAAACTGATGAAGAAAGCGAAACGATAGCGGCTTATCTCAGACTGCCCGATCTGTCAAATGTATCAAGAAGTGCTTCGATTCCTTTATCGAAAAAGAGATTGAAGAGATCGCGCGGGCGTTCTCTCCGGCCGACCTCCTCAAATTCTGCATCTTTGTACGCTTTCCTGAGTTGCTCTTTGAGTTTGTAGAGGTTGGTGATTTCATCGACGAGAATGCCTCTGATTTCCGGCATAGAAGCGATATAGACTTTCCCCTCCGCGAAGTTTCGCATTTTTTTGGGATCGATACCCCGGTTGTGCGCGACATCTTCCAGAAAATTTTTATAAGCCGGTTTGAGCAGAGCTTTTTCGATGTATGCCTTGTTCTCCGGTGTCAGCTTTTTAAAGAGTGAAAAGGGTTGTTTGAACTTTCCGGCTGTGATCGTCTCCTCTCTGATGCCTACTTTCTGTGCCAGCTCACCGATGTTGTAGTGGGGCATGATCACACCGATGGAACCGACGATCGCATTTTTATTTGCGTAGATCGGCTGGATGGCAGATGCGATGTAGTAGGCACCGCTTGCTGCCATATCGTCTATATACATTGTGACGGGCAGTGTTTTATTGAGATCTTTGAGATATTCGGCAAACTCCTGCGAAGCGCTGGGTGATCCGCCGGGACTGGAGATATCGACCAGCAATGCTTTGTACGCTTTCTCTTCTTTGATTTTGTCAACGGAGGCGATCAGGTGTTCGATATATTTACCTGTGATGGGCTGATCGATATGCAGCAGGGCGATTTTATCTTCACTCCTGTCGGAGGCAAAAGGGTTCTTTACACCGAAGAAATCGATGAAAATAGCTGCGATAAAGATGATCTCTGCAAGAAAGAGCAGCATGAAGCCATACTGTTTGATCGATGCGACACTGATCTCTTTTTTAAGTTTTTTGATCTCCAGATCTTTAATATCCATAAAAACAGAAACTCCTGATATTTATTGGTGCGGTGATAAGTATTTGTAAGCATACTACACAATCTCTAATCAAAAGTCAATGGCGGATACTGCTCTGCATTTTCAGCGTTTTTTGCGGCCCCTGCGGGAGCGGTTATTGTAGCGCGAACTGCTCCCTTTGGCTGCTTCCGGTGCCGTTCCTTTGGGAGGCAGGCGTTTCTTTCGGATGGTGGTCTTAAGTAATCTGTTTGATTTGAGGGAGGCTTCGCAGTAGCGGTTGACTCTGACACGGGCGAGTTCAGCCTCTTTGGCATCTGGAAAGAGTTCCGGAAACTTGTAGGCGAGCCAGAGATAGAGGCTGATCTTTTTCACTTCATCTTCGGCTTTGAGCAGTTCCAGTTCCGTTTTGGCAATGCCGCTCGTATTGACGGAGGATTTGTAGTGAACGACCTCTTTTTTGATGATAGCGTTGATATAGAAGTTATAAGCGCTTTTGATCAGCGGTGATTTGGTGCTGACAGGCGCCTGTGAAAGGATATACTTCTCTTCGAGCGTAAGGCCTTTCTTGCTTCTTAGCAGTTGTGAGAGTTCGAGCATGGAGGAGATTTTGGCTGCTTTGAAGGGGCCTGTGAAACGCATATGCTTGCTATAGTAGCGCAGGATCGTGTCGAGGTCTTCCGTTTTGAGATGTTTGGAAAGTTCGAGGATCTGGAAGGTGGTCGCTTTGACTTCGAACGGAGGCTTGATGGTACGCAGGGGGGAGTGGAACATCTCATCGATATGCTCCAGCACATCCGCTTTGGTCGCACCGATATATCCCTTTTCATGGTGACCGTAGCGACCGGCACGACCGGCAATCTGAATCACTTCATTTGGGGTAAGGGGGCGCTGGCTGATCCCGTCAAATTTGCTGTCTGTGGTGAAGAGGATCGTGTGAATCGGGAGGTTCAGTCCCATCGCGATCGCATCGGTCGCGACAAGAATATCGCTGTCGCCTTCACGAAATCGTCTCGCCTCTTCACGACGTACTTCAGGAGAGAGGTTGCCGTAGAGGACACTGACACGGTGTTTTTTGGAGAGCTGGGATTTGAGCCGCAGTACTTCGGC
>JALWPY010000093.1 GCA_026994915.1 Campylobacterales bacterium | reverse complement strand
GATATAAGCAGGCGGCGGTCTTTTCTTCCCACGACCTGGTCTTTTGTGCAGGCAATCTTGATGTGCAGCCGGGGCCGCCCCGTTTGGATTCGAGCCAAAAATCCGCTCAGGACAGGAGTTCCTACTTGTTTTTCTTGAGAATAATGGGTGCAGCGTATGTTGGCCCCTTTCAGAACCTTTTTGGCCCGAAGCGGCTGGGCGGGGTCTGCGGCAAAATAAATCACTTTTTTTGTGTTTTTGTATTCGGAAATTCGTTCGGTGCAGGGTGGGGTGCGGCCCCGCGTTGTGCACGGTTCGAGCGTCACGTAGAGATGGACTGTGCATCCGGCTTTTGCAAAAGCCGCGTCCCTTTCGGAGTTTTTCGGGCGGTTTTGGCAGTGCAGCCAGTGCCTCCGGAATCGGCTGGAGTATTTTCATCGGTAGAGCGCATCGATCGTGACGACACGCACCCCTTTCAGCAGCTTCGGCGCCTCACGCAGCGCCGCAAATGTCGCGGGACGCGGATGGCAGATCGCGATCGCAACTTTATGCTTTTTGGCATACGCCACACTCTCCCGGATGCGCTCCAGAATGGCCTCTGCATCGTCGACATTGTCCAGAAAGATATTGCGCGAAAGGACCTCTTCACCGTGTATCTCCCCTATCTGACACGCTTTGGTCGTGGGGGCGGTACGGCTGTCGACAAAGCGGATGCCATACTTCTTCAAGGCACAGAAGAGTCTGTCCATCGCCCGGGTGTCGGAGGTAAATTTACTGCCGGTGTGATTGTTGATGGCCGCCAGACGGGGAAAATTGTGTTTGATCTGCGCGATCCGGCGATCGATCGCACGAAAAGAATCTCCTGTTCTGAGCGTATGCTCCTCCTCTTTGGGATAGTGAAACGCCTCCATCGGAGTATGCACCATGTAGCATGCAAACATACGCGCCACCTTCGGTGTATCGGGATGATCCGCTGTGGCCGGAAAGATAGAAGGTGTCACTGACACGGGAAGTGATTTGATCATCCTCCCCTGCTCTACGGAACGCACATCGTCCATGATAATCACCAGCCGCGGCAATCCATGGTAGGCCTTTTTGGTATGGGCTTTTTTGGCAAGGTTTTTTTTGGGAGGTTGCTTCACATGCTCTTTTTCGGTCTGCCTGACGGTTTGCTGAGGAGGCTTCTTTGTAGTTGGCTTCGTCGCCACAGGCTCCTTGGGCTCTTGCGGCAAAGTGATCTCTTCGGCTCCGGAAACGGCGCACTGTGAAGTGAAATTGCTTTCACTGATATTCTGTTCCGATTTCTGTTGTGCGGCACTTTTTCGGGCATTGAGAAAATCTTCGATTTCGGAGGCGACCGATTTATACTTTCGTTCCAGTGTTCCATTCGCTTCATGTATGAGAGAGTTGATACCGGCGGCACTGGTATTTGACGCAGGGAGCACCTGACGCTTTGAAAAGGAGACAGGATCCAATGCCGGCAGAGCACTTTTCGGCTCCGGCTGTTGCGATTCATGCAGGGCAAAACGCAGTATCAGTAAAAATGCAGAAAGCACCAGCACGACGACCAGTGCGATCTTGATCAGAGTTCGCTTCATCGATCGCTTATTTGTCTAGTTGGATCTCGATTTCCAGCATATCGATGTTTTGGTTGTTTTCAGTTTTGATATTGATATCCCGTACCTGGGTATATTTTTTGATCACTTCGAGAAGGTCACGTTTGAGATCATCCAGATAAGGCACTGCGCAGTCCGCCCGCTCATGCGCGAGCATGATCGTCAGGCGATCTTTCGCCTTGCTGGCGGAGCTGTTCTTTCGCTCTCCAAATATCCGCTCAAACAGAGTCATCCGAAGATCCTTTTCAAGAAACCTTTCTTTTCGGTGATATCCATGAAAGGTACCTCTTCACCCAGTACACGGCGGGCGATATTTTTGTATGCCTGTGATGCGGGGGACTTCTCTTTGTAATAGACCGGCTCACCCTCGTTGGTAGAGGTGATGATCGTCTCATCTTCCGGAACGATGCCGATCAGCGGCAGCGCCAGGATACTGAGCACATCTTCGACGCTGAGCATGTTGCCCTTGTCGACCATCTCCTGCTTGATACGGTTGATGACGACATGTTTCTGGACCTCTTCACCCATTTTGGCTTTTTCACTCTTGGCATCGATGATGCCGATCACCCGGTCCGCATCTCTGACTGCAGAGACATCGGGTGTGGAGACGATGATCGCCCGGTCCGCCATGAAGATAGAGTGCTCAAAACCACTCTCGATACCTGCAGGAGAGTCGAGCAGGATAATATCAAACTCCTTTTTGAGCTCTTCGAGCAGTTTCGCCACCTTCTCACGATCGAGGACATTTTTGTCACTCGTCTGTGATGCGGGAAGAAAGTAGAGATTTTTGGCACGCTTGTCGTTGATGAGTGCCTGGGAGAGGTTACATCTGCCTTCCATCACATCCACGACATCGTAGACGATGCGGTTCTCCAGCCCCAGAATCATATCGAGATTACGCAGTCCGATATCAAAATCTACGGCAACGACCTTTTTACCGGTCTGCGCCAGTCCGACTGCAAGATTGGCCGATAGAGTGGATTTTCCCACACCGCCTTTTCCCGATGTAACAGTGATAACTTCTCCCATATGCTTCCCTTTTCTCTTCTTTACTTGACGATCTGTTTTAGTTTTTGTCCTGATCGATGATCTTGTTGGCAGTGATCCACGGCATCATCTCTCTCAGCTTCGCACCGGTTTTTTCGATCAGTGAAGCTTTGGCATTGTTTCTCTCCGCATTCATGCGTGGATAGCCTGTCATACCCTCGAGTACGAAATCTTTGGCAAACTGACCATTCTGGATCTCTTTGAGAATCTCTTTCATCGCCTTTTTACTCTCTTCGTTGATGACTCTCGGACCGCTGACATAGTCACCATACTCCGCTGTGTTGGAGATGGAGTAACGCATGTTGGCAATACCACCCTCATACATGAGGTCGACGATCAGTTTGAGTTCATGCAGACACTCGAAGTATGCCATCTCAGGTGCATAACCCGCCTCTGTCAATGTTTCGAAACCTGCCTGTACCAGCGCTGTCGCACCGCCGCAGAGTACCGCCTGCTCACCGAAAAGATCGGTCTCTGTCTCATCTTTGAATGTCGTGTGGATGATACCTGTTCTACCGCCGCCGATAGCGCTGGCGTAAGATTTGGCCAGTTCGAGTGCATTGCCGCTCGCATCCTGTGCAACCGCTACGAGATCGGGAATACCACCGCCTTTGACAAATTCGCTTCTTACTGTATGGCCCGGTGCTTTTGGAGCGACCATGATACAGTCGATCCCCTCGGGAGGCACGATTTGCCCATAGTGGATGTTAAATCCATGTCCAAATGCGATGGTATTGCCTTTTTCGAGATTGGGTGCGATTTCGTTTTTGAAGATAGTCGCCTGAATCTCATCCGGCAGCAGGATCATGATGACATCCGCCTTTTTGGTCGCTTCCGCAACGCTCATGACATCGAATCCTTTGGCAGCCGCTTTAGCCCATGAACTACCGCCCTCTTTGAGGCCTACGATCACCTCTACACCACTGTCACGGAGGTTTTCGGCATGCGCATGTCCCTGGCTTCCGAAACCGATCATCGCTACTTTTTTACTCTTGATAATATCGAGATTACAATCCTTGTCGTAATATACTGTAATTGCCATTTTTATTGAATCCTTAGAATGAAGTATCGGCGATTTTACACAAAGATAACTTTAGTGCCACTAAAGAGAACAACTTATAGCGAGGATATGGAATTTGTTAAAAAAATTTCTTTCGTGTTTTCAGGATCGCATCGGCATCGAGAGGTACACCGTCGAAGGGCGCATGCCGGAGGGATTTGTCATTTCCCGTTTTCAGGGGATTGTAGCCCCTTTTGAGAAATGCGTCCGGGACGATCGCCCGGACCTTTTTGAGAGTGTCGCGACGTCTGCGCCGCTCTTTGGGCAACACAACAAACAGACGCCCGACGCCATCGCTGCGATCGACCCAGAGAGGAAACTTGTGCAACAGCTTTACCGCCCTCTCCAGACTCTTCTCTTTGGCAAATGCCCCGACCTGAAGATAGAGCGCACCCTCTGGAAGCTCTGTATAGGAGAGCACCGAAGCATGCAGTCCACAACCGCATAGCAGCACTATCATCCACTTTCGTACTGGAGAAGGTAAGAGCGACTGAGCCATCTGTTATCCATATATATAGGGTTTTGATCTCTTTCTATGATAATATAACTTCACTTAACCCCTATTTGTAAAATTTCGAAAAGATGAAAAATTTTACCTTTAAATTATGATTAAATCAAATAGTTGCATTTTATTTTAATTGCTATCAGATTTTTTAATCTGTATAATCGATCCATATCAAACTTAGGAGTATAGAAATGAAAGTTTACAGATTGTCATCCGTACTGGCAGTATCCCTGCTTGCTGCTTCCGGCTCACTCACTGCAGATGCAGTAGAATCAAGCATCATCCCCAATGCAAAACCGGGCGAATGTTATGCAAAAGCACTCATTCCCGCAAAATTTGAGACACATACAGAAAAAGTACTTGTCAAAGAGGCAAGCGAGAGACTGGAAGTCGTTCCCGCAAAATTTGGTACTTCCACACAGAAAGTCATGATCAAAGAGGCTTCCGAAAAACTGCAGATCATCCCTGCAACTTTCAAAAACGTCACCGACAAAGTCCAGGTCAGAGAGGAAGAGACACTCTGGAGAACCAGCCTCAAAAACAGAATCCCTGTCAGCCCTGAGATCCTCGCAGCTGCAAAAGCGGGTGGTGCACCGATCGATACACTCCAGTCCGGCGAGTGTGTCAGAGAGTATTTCCAGCCTGCAAAGTATGAGCAAGTCAAAGAGAACTATGTCCGAAAAGAGGGTTACGACAAACTCAAAATCATCCCTGCAAAATATGAGTATGTCGAAGAGAAAGTTCTGATCAAAGAGCCTTATCAGAAACTGGTCAAAGTACCTGCGACTTACGAAACTGTAACAGAGAAAATCCTGATCGAGCCTGAAAAGACTATCTGGAAAAAATCTCAGTGTAACGGTACGGATGACTGCGGTGTCATGTGTCTGGTCACAATCCCTGCAAAATACAAGACTGTCACAAAAAGAGTGGTCAAAACACCACCGACTACCAAAGTGGTCGATGTACCGGCAGTCTACAAAACGATCAAAGTCAGAAAACTGGTCTCTCCTGCACGCGTCGAGAAAGTACCTGTCCCAGAGCAGATCGCATCCTATACAAGAACACAGAAAGTCTCTGATCCGGTATTTACCTGGGCGAAAGTGGGAGGCAAGAAGCCGGCAGGATACAAATATACAGGACATCAGATCTGTAAACTCGAAAGACCTGCAGCATACAAAACACTCACCAAAACTGTTGTCGAGACTCCAGCCTCTACAAAAGCTGTTGAGATTCCTGCACAGTACACAACGATCAAAGTTACTACTGTCGTCAAACCTGCAGAAGTCAAGAGAATCGAAATTCCGGCAGTCTACAAAGATGTCGTCAAAAGAGAGATGGTTGAGCCAAGCCGTGTTGTCTGGAAACGTGTTGTCTGTAAATCCAGCATCACTTCCGCGACCATCATCAAACTGCAAAAAGCGCTTAAAGAGAAAGGGTACTACAAAGGACCTATTGACGGTATCGTCGGACGTCTTACAAGAGAGGCTGTCAAAGCATACCAGAAAGATAACGGTATGCCAGTCGGTGGTATCACCTATCAGGTACTCAAATCACTCGGTATCAACTAAACCATTTACTTCGCAATCGGTAGCCTCCGGGCTACTGATGCGCCATCATATCCTCCAGACACTCATATACCTTTTTCATCAGATCCTTCGTATCGACCGGCTTGACGAGAAAATAGTCCACATGACATGCGTTGATGTTGCTCAGATAGGCGATCTCACTGTAGGCAGAGACGACGATCACATGCTGATCCGGCCTGATCTTTTGTATCTCCCGAATAAGTGAAAATCCATTCATTCGTGGCATATTGATATCTGTAATCACCAGA
The DNA here is from genome assembly GCA_026994915.1 of Campylobacterales bacterium. Lineage (GTDB taxonomy): Bacteria > Campylobacterota > Campylobacteria > Campylobacterales > QNZT01 > QNZT01. Next base: position 14,251 of record JALWPY010000093.1, on the reverse strand, counting down.
TCATACTCATTTTGCCGAAATAGCTTCAATCCTTCATAACCGTTGTGGGCACAATCCACCTCTTTGAAAATCTCCTGAAAAAACTCAGTGTAGGTTTCACACAGTTCATAATTGTCATCCACATAGAGCAATCGCATCTCTTTGGCCAACTGTTCCAATTTTTTTATCATATGCACATCCTTCTTCCTTATCAGTGTAGTATCGAACATGCATCGAAAAACTTTGACTTGCCACTCAACGCAAAAAGGGCAAAAAGAAGAGAGAAAATAGATGCTTTGAGAAAAAGAGGAAAAAATACAATCAGATTAAAAAAAAGTTTTTTTAAGAGATATGACAAATCCGTGACATAGTTACCGGAAGTATCATCCGAACAGCAACCGCCGATGCTGTCCGGTCAGAGTCAGTCGTTTTGCGTCGCCTGGCGCACCGCTTCCTGAATCTTGCCAACGATGGAGGGATCTTCGAGTGTGGAGATATCCTGCTTGATCTCCTCCCCTTTGGCGATCGCACGAAGAATACGTCGCATGATCTTTCCGGAACGTGTTTTGGGGAGTCCCGGCACTTCGACGATATCATCCGCCTTGGCGATATTGCCGATCTCCTGAGCGATCAAAGTGTTGATATGTTTCTTGATGTCGGGGTTGACATGCCCCTCTTTGGGAACGACATAGATGAAGATAGACTCCCCTTTGATCGGGTGCGGTTTGCCCACGACCGCCACTTCGGCGATATGCTCATCTTCCGCAACCGCCGCTTCGATTTCGGCAGTACCCAGTCGGTGGCCGGAGACGTTGATGACATCATCCACACGTCCCGTAATCGTGATATAACCATCCTCGTCCATCATCGCGCCGTCGCCGGAGAAGTAGACCGGCTTGCCATCTTTGACAACATCACCGAAGTAGGACTTTTTGAAACGCTCAGGATCGCCCCAGATGGTGCGAATCATGCTCGGCCACGGCTTCGTGATACAGAGCAGACCTGTCTCTCCCGTCTCTACAGGGGAGCCGTCACGCTGCAAAATCTCCGCCATGATACCCGGCAGCGGAAATGTTGCACATGAGGGTTTGATCGGTGTAGCACCCGGCAGCGGGGAGATCATATGTCCACCTGTCTCGGTCTGCCACCATGTATCGACCACCGCGCATCTGCCGCCACCGACAACATCATGATACCAAATCCACGCCGGAGGATCGATCGGTTCACCGACGGTCCCGAGCACTTTGAGTGTGGAGAGATCGTACTTCTTCGGCTCGTCCGGTCCCATCGTATGGAGCACGCGGATCGCCGTAGGTGCGGTATAGAACTGACTGATCTTGTGCTCTTCGACCATCTTCCATGCACGTCCCGCATCGGGATATGTCGGTACACCCTCGAACATCACTGTCGTCGTACCCGCCGCCAAAGGACCGTAGACGATGTAGGTATGTCCGGTGATCCAGCCGATATCGGCCGTACACCAGTAGACATCGCCCTCTTTGATGTCGAAGACCCACTCCATCGTCATCTGCGCCCAGAGGATGTATCCCGCCTGTGCATGCTGTACCCCTTTGGGTTTGCCGGTACTGCCGGAGGTGTAGAGCAGAAAGAGCGGATCTTCACTGTCCATCATCTCCGGTTCACACACAGGACTCATCACTTCGATCAGCTCATAATACTTGTGGTCACGCCCTTCGACCCAATCGATCAACTCTCTGTTGCGCTCCACGACCAGCACTGCTTCGACACTCTCCGCACCGCTCTCGAGCGCCTTGTCGACAACCGGCTTGAGGAGGTAGGGTTTTCCTTTGCGGTAGGCGCCGTCTGCAGTAATCACCAGCTTCGCCCCCGCATCATCGATTCTGTCTCTGAGCGCTTCTGCAGAGAAGCCGCCGAAGACGACAGAGTGGATCGCACCGATGCGCGCACATGCCAGCATCGCATAGGCCGCTTCGGGAATCATCGGCATGTAGAGTACGACGCGGTCACCCTTTTTGACACCAAACTTCTCCTTGAGCAGATTGGCGAACTTGTTCACTTTGACGGAGAGCTCCTGATAGGAGATCTTCTCGATATCGCCGCGGTCCCCCTCGAAGAGAATCGCAGTCTGATCCGCTTTCTCTTTCAGATGGCGGTCGATACACTGAATCGTGACGTTGAGCTTGCCGTTGGTGAACCACTTGTAGAAAGGTGCATCCGACTCGTCGAGCACTTTGTCATACGGTGCCAGCCAGTCGATCTTCTCATCTGCATACTTTTTCCAGAACCCCTCATAATCCTCTTTCGCTTCGTTCATCAGCGCATGGTACTCATCCATACTTTTAATACGCGCCTGCGCGGCAAACTCCGGATTGGGTGGATAGATCTTGTTATGTTCATGCATCGGTAAAACTCCTCTGGATAGATTTCTTAAACTTATGATACTTGAAGATTGACAAACATCATGTTAAATCGGACTCTTTTTCTCGACGATACCTCCGATTGGGTAAATATTTCTCAATATCGCCTCTCTTCGACTATGCCGGAGTGATGTAATGCCTGATCTCTCCATAGAGCTTCCTCCCCCGATAGGGAGAGGTCTTGTCGGTCACTTCCCACACTTTGTCGGGATCGAACAGCACAAACGCCGCCTCTTTGCCCTCCGCGATCTCTCCGACATCCTCTTCGCCCAAAATCTCCGCCGGATTTTTGGCCATCAGCGCCGCCAGCCGATCCCAGTCGATATGCCCCGCTTTGACCAGACAGGTATAGGCGACGGTGAGGTAGTGTTCGATCGCGTCGGTACCGTACTTCGCCTCGGCAAAGGCAACATCTTTGTAGAGTACCGATTTGGGGGAGTGGAGCGCTGTCAGCACGTCGATCTTCCCCTCTTTGAGCTTGGCGAGCAACTCTTCCCGGTCCTGCGGGCTGCGCAGCGGCGGGTTGAGTTTGGCGTAGGTGTTGAAGCCGTCGCATGCGCGCTCGTCGAGGGCGAGATGGTGGATCGGTACTTCGGCGTAGATCTGTGCAAAACGGGTTTTCGCATCGGCGACGAGATTGACCGCGCGCCGTGTCGAGAGCGCCTGAAAGAGTGTCGGGACATCGTAGTGCAGGCTCATCTGCGCCACTTTCGCCACTTCGCTGATTTCGCCTATTTTGGAGATCCCCGGCAAGCCCAGCTTGAAAGAGACCTCCCCTTCATTCATAACGCCGCTGTCGTTAAGAATCTTGTTTTCACAAAAGACAAAGAAGAGGTTGCGGTGCATCTTGGAGTATTCATAGATACGGCGCAGCAGATTGCCGTTGATGTCCGAGTTCTCCTGCACGATGTTGATGCCGTTTTTGATGAGGGTGGAGATATCGTTGAGCTTGGTCAGCTCTTTGTCCCTAAGCGCCTTGATCGCCAGCCGCATGCCGGGAAAGTCGCGCCTGAGCTCTCCGGAGAGGAGCGCCTGAAAGGTCTGGTTCTCCATCAGCGGCGTCACACGCGGAGAGAGGACGAAGCGCGCCACACCGCCCCTGCCGGCCGCTTCGTAGAGCTTTCGGAGATTGGGGAGAGTCAGTTTGTCATCCTGCACACGGACATTCAGATCGACGATCCCGGGAAACGCCACGAGCCCCTCCGCGTCGATCACCTCGAAGCATGCCCCGCAGTCGATCGCCCTGCCGATCTTCGCGATCTTCCCCTCATGAATCAGGATATCCTGCCTCTCTTCTCCAAGCCCTGCAATACGTGCATTTTTTATCAGTCTCATGCTGTTCCTCTTCTCAAAATCGCCCGAAAAACCGATGTCGCGACCATTTCAAAAATTTTACAGCACTGTTGCTTTAAAGGCACTTTTACTATAATTTCCATTACCAATCAGAAGCAGAACGCTTTGTATCATCTGATTCGCGAACAACATCTGCAACGGAAGGGTCGAAATCCCACCGCGATTTCGGGGCACCCACCGTGAAGCCGTTTGAGCGAAACAGATGATGCAAAGCGTGCCATAAACATATCATATCAAAGGAACAGAACATGAGCTTAAAAGAGTACGACATCTCCGAAGAGGCCCTCAAAGATCTCAACTACGCCATCATCCACACCAACAAAGGTGACATGAAATTTAAACTCTACAAAGATGAAGCACCCAACACCGTCGCCAACTTCGCCCATCTGGCGCAGACCGGTTTCTACGACAACCTGAAATTCCACCGTGTCATCCCCGGCTTCATGGCGCAGGGCGGCTGCCCCCACGGTACCGGTACCGGCGGTCCGGGCTGGGCGATCAAGTGTGAAACCTCCACCAACGTCCACAAACATGTCAAAGGAACCCTCTCGATGGCACATGCGGGCCCCAACACGGGCGGAAGTCAGTTCTTCATCTGCTTCGTCCCCTGCCCCCATCTCGACGGTGTGCATACCGTCTTCGGCGGCATCGACCCCAGCGACAAAGAGAGCATGGCGGTCCTCGACTCCATCCAGATCAACGACACGATCAAATCGATCGAAATCGTTCCGGCATAAAACTCCAGGCAGGCGATACCGCCTGCCCAAACCGCTTCAAACCTCTGCAAATGCCCATGCTTCAGGGCTTTTTGAGAGACACAATCTCTTTTTTGCTATACTCCCGAAAAATCATATAGAAGGAACAACGATGGAACAGCAACTCCCCAACTGTCCCAAATGCGGCAGTGAATACACCTATGAAGACGGCAGCCTGCTCGTCTGCCCGGAATGCGGATACGAATGGAGCAAAGACGCGGCACCCGAAGAGGAGGAGGGCCTCGTCGTCAAAGATGCCAACGGCAACATCCTCCACGACGGCGACTCGGTCACAGTGATCAAAGATCTGAAAGTGAAGGGAAGCTCTTCAGGTATCAAAGCGGGCACCAAGATCAAAAATATCCGCCTCGTCGAAGGCAGCGACGGCCATAATATCGACTGCAAAGTACCCGGTGTCGGTGCGATCAAACTGAAGCAGGAGTTCGTCAAAAAGGCGTAAAGAGCCTCTTTCCGCGGTTGCAGCGGGGCGGACGCCTCACTGCATCCCGCTCATACTCCCCACCACTTTTCCGATCACTTCGACACTCTCCAGAGGCACACTCTCGACACTGTACTGACTGTTGTCGGAGATGAGATCGAGCATGCCGTCGCTTCTGAGTGAGAGACGCTTGACAAAGAGCCCCACCGGCGTCGAAACGACAAAGACCCCGCCCTTGCGTACATCGTTCATCGTCCGGTTGATAAAGATGATATCACCGTCTTTGAAGGTCGGCTCCATCGAATCCCCCAGAACGTTGATCGAGTCGATATTTTTGAGTTCCCGCTCCCCGCCCAGACGCATCACCATATGGGGATCGAGCATGATCGTATCGGGCGCTTCGACATAGTTGAAGGCACCGCCACCCGCACTCGCGTAGATATCCCCGTAGTAGCGGACATTGGCATACTTCTCCGTCTCCTCCTCCAGACTCCGGGTCATCTGATCGTAAAAGAGCCAGTTGATCGAAATCTTACGCTTGGCGCAAAAGTTGAGAATCTCCTCATAGGGGATCTTCCCCCGGTTCTTCATCGTCGCGAAGGTCAGATGGTTGATCCCCAGCGCATCGGCGACATCTTTGTCGAACACCTTCCGATCCCCCAGCTCTTTGGAGAGAATATCCTTGATTTTAGGCAGTATCTGTTTCAAATCGAACATATTACTCCTTTTATATTTCATTTTGAAATATTATTGTAGCACAAAAAAGTTTTATATTACAATACGACAATTCAAAAAGCAAAACGGAATCTTTTGAATCTTCCGCTACACGAACAACATCTGCAGCGGCAGGGTCGAAATCCGGGAACGGATTTCGGGGTACCCGCCGTGAAGCCGTTTGAGTGAAGCGGAGGATTCGGAAGATTCCATAACACAAGGAGTCAACATGACACATATCACTTTAATGAAACAGATCAATCACGCCGTCGACCTGCTGCTCGATACGATCGAAATCCTCATGTTCCGACTGGGAGAGAAGGTCCTCTGAAGCAGCACGTCACAAAGCGGCCAAAAGAGAGTGATTTAACCCGATTTTCACTACAATAAGCGCAGCAAAACAGTGTGACAAAGGATCGGGGATGTTTTACAGCTCTTTGACCATCTTCTGGAACGATCTCAAAAGTGCGCTCAAAGATCTCATACCCATTATCCTGGTTGTCGCCCTCTTCCAGGGGCTCATCATCCGCACCCTGCCCGAAGATCTCTTTTCGATCATCATCGGGCTCTTCATCGTCGCGGTTGGACTGGCGCTCTTCATACGGGGGCTGGAGCTGGGGATCTTTCCCATCGGGGAGTCGCTGGCGATCAACTTCGCCCGCAAAGGCTCCCTCTTCTGGCTGCTCCTCTTCGCCTTCACGATCGGCTTTGCCACTACCGTCGCGGAACCCGCACTCATCGCTATCGCCCAGAAAGCCGCAGCGATCAGTGACGGCAGAATCGACGCCGACTTTTTGCGTCTGACCGTCGCCTTTTCGGTCGGCTTCGCCATCGCGCTGGGGACGTTTCGCATCCTCACCGGCCACCCGATCCAGTACTATATCATCACCGGATACATTCTCGTCGTACTTATCACCTTCTTCGCTCCCCGAGAGATCATCGGACTCGCCTACGACAGCGGCGGGGTCACGACATCGACCGTCACTGTACCGCTGGTGGCGGCACTGGGCATCGGGCTGGCGAGCTCCATCAAAGGGAGAAATCCCGCCATCGACGGTTTCGGCCTCATCGCCTTCGCCTCCCTCACCCCGATGATCTTCGTCCAGCTCTACGGAATCATCGTATACGCCGTCACCCCCGATGCCGCCGCCACCGTTACGACGATGGCCGAAGCGGTCAGAGAGACGATCGAATCGGAGGGACATTTCGACCCCTGGGCGATTCTCTGGGATCTGGTCGCCGTCGTGCGGGATGTCATCCCGATCCTGGCGGTCATCTTCTTCTTTCAATACTTCGTCATCAAAAAACCTGTCGCCCACCTGCACAAGATCGTGATCGGCATTGTGCTGGTCATCCTCGGCCTCTACGCCTTCATACTGGGACTGGAGATGGGACTCTTCCCCATCGGAGAGCGGATCGCATTCGATCTGACCGCCATGCAGAACAACATGCTCATCTACCTTTTCGGGTTTCTGATCGGCTTTTCGACCACTATGGCCGAACCGGCACTGCTGGCGATCGCCCTCAAAGCCGAAGAGGTAAGCGAAGGCAAGATAGACCAGATGCTGCTGCGCCTCTTCGTCGCTGTCGGCGTCGCCATTGGCATCGCGCTGGGGGCCTACCGGATCATCGCAGGTGATCCGATCCATTACTACATCATCGCGGGCTATCTGCTGGTGATCCTCATGACATGGTTCGCCCCGCGCTATATCATTCCTATCGCCTACGACAGCGGCGGCGTGACGACATCGACCGTCACCGTACCGCTTGTTGCCGCACTGGGACTGGGACTGGCGGAAAATATCGAAGGGAGAAATCCGCTCATCGACGGATTCGGTCTCATCGCATTCGCCTCCCTCTTTCCGATGATCACCGTCATGGGATACGGCATCTACGCCCACACCCTCGCCACCCGAACCAAAACACCACCCAAGGAGCCGAAATGAAATTTGTCGCACTCGTCGCAATCATCAACGAAGAGAGAGAAGAGGAAGCGATCAGCATCGCCAAAGAGGCGGGAGCCGGAGCGGTCACGATCCTCAAAGGACGCAATCTCGGTCTCAAAGCCAAAAAGATCTTCTTCGGCCTCACCCTCGAAGAGAATGTCTCGCTGCTGATCTTTATCCTTCCGAAGAAACTCTCTCTGGTCGTCATGAAAGCGCTGCGCCGGGCAATCAACATCGACGACAGCGAAAACAGCGCACTGATCTTCACCCTGCCGCTGGGACATGTCGCGGGACTCAACCTCGAAGAGTTACACAAGTTTGAAAGCGAAATCAAAAATATCCTATAATAGAGAAAAAGAGTCCTCTGCATCATGCTTCTCTACGAACAACATCTGCAGCGGCAGGGTCGAAATCTGGCACAGATTTCGGGGCACCCGCCGTGAAGCCGTTTGAGCAGGGAAGCATGATGCAGAGGATTCTACACTACTACCGATAAGGAGCACCCAATGCTGGTAAGCGACGTTATGACACCCCGAGAAAAACTGATCCTCATCTCACAGATGACCCCCGTGCGCGAAGCGCTGCGCCTGATGAAAAAACACCGCATCCGTGCACTCGTCGTCGACAAGATCGAACCCGAAAGCGCCTACGGACTGGTCACCTTCAAAAACATCCTCCAGAGCATCGTCGCCGAAGAGGGCGATATCGATCTGCTCAGTGTCTACGATATCGCCATGATCCCCGCCGTTTCGGTTTCGCGCAACCTCGGCATGAAGTACGCCGCGCAGATGATGGTCCGAAACTCCATCAAACGCCTGCTCGTCATCGACGACAACGAACTGCACGGCATCCTCACCATGTCCGACATCATCGGAGTCCTGCTGGAGGATGAAGATCTCTAGTCTCTACCGCCCCGCGCGCATCGTCCAGGTCTTTCTCTTTCTGGTGACGCTCTTTCTGCTCATCAAGAAGCGGGAGCACTTTCTGGGCATCAGACCCCTCTCTCTCGAAGCGCTCAAAACGACCGTCAACGATCTGGGCGCCAGCTTCATCAAACTCGCACAGGTACTCGCCACCCGCGCCGACTTTTTCGAAGGGCCCTATCTCGAAGCGCTCAAAAGCCTGCACGACGAGATCCCGCCCATGTCCGAAGCGGAATTTGACAGAGTGTGGCAGAGCGCCTTCGGAGCGCATGACCCTTTCCGAAGCTTCAACAAAACCCCGATCGCCAGCGCTTCGATCGGACAGGTCCATGCCGCCACCCTCCCCGACGGTACCAAAGTGGCGGTCAAACTGCGTCGTGACGGTATCCGCGCGCGTGTCCACGCAGACATCCGCATCCTCCGCTTTTTCAACCGCCTCTTTCGTCCCCTCTTCTCCTACTACACGCGCAACTCCGTCGAAGCGGTGATCGAAGAGTTCGCCGCCATGATCGTACAGGAGGTCGACTTTACCATAGAGCTGGAAAACCTGCAGAAGTTCTCCCGCACCTATGCCCGGAGCGGCGTCACCTTCCCCCTCCCCTACCCCGAACACTGCAGCGAAGATGCGATCGTCATGACCTTTCTGGAGGGATACCGCTTCGACGACAAAGCCCACCTCAGTGCACTGGGCATCTCTTTCGAAACGATCATGGGCAAACTCATCTACTTCTACACCGAACAGATGCTGATCAACGGCTATTTTCACGCCGACCCCCACCCCGGCAATCTCCTGATCGACCGTGAGGGGAACCTCATCCTGCTCGACTTCGGCATGGTCAAGAAGATCCCCAACCTCACACGCATCGCGATCATCGAACTGATCAAATCGGCCCATGAGAGAGACTTCGAACTCTTCATCGCCGCATGCAAACGGCTCGGCATCGTCGCTCACGACGCACCCCCGGCACGCATGCAGGAGCTGGCGGAAAATATGTTTGACATCTTCGGAGACGAAAACCTCGACGCCGCCTCGATGCAGCAGCTCGCGTTCGACCTCCTCGCCTCCATGAAGGATCTCCCCTTCAAACTCCCACAGGAGGCGATCTATATGCTGCGTGTCAGTGCGATCATCGAGGGGCTGGGGACCACCTATATCGAAAACTTCAACGGCGTCAAGGATATCCTCCCGATCCTGCAGAAATACATCCCCAGAGCGCTGGGCAGCAACGACCGCCTGCTGCGCCTGCTCCGCAACGAAGCGACCGGCATCCCCCTGACGGTGCGCCGCGCCAAAAAGGTACTCACCGACCTCAGTGAAAACGCCCTCCAGGTCCACATGCACCCCGATTCACTCGATCTTCTCGTCGAAAAACAGAAGCGGTGGTTCAGACCGGTCGCCCGGGGCCTGCTGCTGATCCTCACCGCCTTCTTTCTGCTCATGCTAGGCCCCACCTACAAAACGGCGGCGATCCTTCTCTTCAGTGCCGGAGCGCTCTACCTCTTTTTTATACTCTGAGATGGAGTCTGCGACTCAGTACAAGCCCCGCCGCCAGCAGCATGATCGTCGCCAGATAGAGCAGCGTATAACTCTCCGTCACCTTCACCAGCCAACCGCCCAGCACGGGGAAGAAGAGCCCCAGAGAAGTGATATTTGCCTGCAGGGCCGTGTAGATCGGACGCTTCTCCTCTGGCGCGATCTCGATGACCAGATTCATCCCGCTGATACTCACACCGTCCAGTGCAATCCCGAACAGGAGAAACACCGCACCGTACGCAACCAGACTATCCGCAAAAAGGGCGATGACAAAAGCGGCGATCATGAGTGTCAGCGCCAGGGAGAGCATCTTTTCATAGTCGCTGATACGACGCCACAGAAACGTACTCCCGACGATACTTCCCACCATCTGAATCGTGATAAACCCACCCAGCATCCAGCCCGAAAGGGTGAAAGTACTATTGGCTTCGAGGATGACAAAGGGCATCGCAAGCAAATAGCCGTTGGCGAGCAAAAGTGCGATGATCTGCCGCCTGAGCCGGGTATCGCTGTGCAACAACTGCCATGCATTGTGCAAAAAAGTCGTAAAACGCGCCTCTTTGCGATTGACACGTCTTTTGGCGGGCTCTTCGATCGACCCGAAAATCACAAATCCAATCCCCATCAGAAAGCTGCTCACCATGAAGAGATAGGCATAGTTGAGCGGCGCTTCAAAACGGGAGAGGACATATCCCGCGACACCGCCGCTGATGATCGAAGCGATCGCACCCGCCACCTGACGGTTGGCCATCGTCTTGCCGCGGTAGACTTTGGAGAAGAGCTTGGCCTGCAACTCTTTGAAGTAGATCGCCCCGAAACCCGCTGAAAAGGAGAAGAGAAAGAGCCCCGTCCCGATGAGCCAGAGCGTCAGGGTGGGATTTTTGTCACCGATCCAGAAGATACTCGCCCCGATCAGAAACCAGCTCAGAAAACGCGCCAGAAAGACACGGCGGATATAGGGCATTACCCGTGGATAGCTCTGTGCATGAAAAGCGGCATAAAGCTGCACCGCGATCGCCCCGCCCCGCAGCAGGGAAGCAAAGAGACCGACAATCACCGTACTCTGACTAAAATGGTGTATCATCAGCGGCAAAATCGTCGAAGGCTCGGCGATCGTGATCGCCAGTGAGAGGAAGAAGGCGTGTGCGATATTTTTAAAATTGTTTTTCGGATTGTCGACGCTGAACAAACTACCCCTTTTTCTCTGCGATATCTCTCTTTTCGATAAGATACACCAATCTTGCTGATAAGCAACTATCGAGTATAATATCTCCATAAGGATGGTAAAGATGACGCTCTCCCAGACACAACTGACCCGGTATCATGAAGATGGTTTTCTCCTTTTGAGAGACTTCGCGCCACGCACACTGGTAACACAGATCCTCGAAGCGGCACAGGAAGAGATCGCACGCATGGAGCCGCCCATCGAAAGTGAAGAGGAGTATCTGGGCGTGCCGCAGGGGGCGGAAGTAACCCTCAGACGGCTGCGTCAGGTCTACTACCGCCACCCGCTTTTTCGGGAGTGGATGCACTACGACGCCCTGCGTCCCGCACTGGAGCAGGTGCTCGGAGAAAAGCCGCTGCTTACCCTCGCCCACCACAACTCCATCATGACCAAGATGCCCGAAAAGAGTACGGAGACATGCTGGCATCAGGATATCCGCTACTGGCGCTTCGAAAACGATAACCTCGTCAGCGTCTGGCTCGCACTGGGTGAAGAGCGGATGGAAAACGGCGTACTTGAGTTCATCCCCGGATCACACCGTATGGATCTCTCCCCGGAGCAGTTCGACAAAAAGGTCTGCTTCCGCGAAGACCTCCCCCAAAACCGTACACTGATCGCCCAAAAGGTCCACTACGACCTCAATCCCGGAGACGTCGTCCTCTTTCACGCCAAAACCCTCCACCATGCGTACCAAAACAGGACCGAAAAGCCTAAAATATCCTTCGTCTACACCGTCCGAGGTGAATCAAACAAACCGCTTCCGGAGACACGATCGGCACGTGGAGAAGAGATCCCGCACTGAGTCCGGGCCTATGCGCCCGGCACCACTCCGCAGTAGAGTGCAAACTTCTCTTCCAGCTCCCTTATCTCACTCTTTTGCAGCAGTGTCAGCGGACCGCTTTGCATCTCCAGATCGGCGAGATCGACACTGCAACTCCAGTTGACGATCGCTTCGCTCGTCTGCTTCAGCCGCTCTCTCGCCTCCACGCGCACACGCAGCAGATTTTGCGGATTGTCTGTACAGTTGCTCGTCAGCGGGATGACAAGAATCGAGGGGTATTGCAACTCTTTCACGATATCGAGGTAACTCTGCGCCGAAAGGACGATCGCGGGACGGCGTTTGCCGATATTGCTCCGGTAACGCTCCCCGAAATCGACAATATAGATACCGCCGCGCTTAATCATCCGGACGCTCCATCACTTTCAGCGCCTCCTCTCCGATCGCACGGTAGAGTTCCCTGTCGCTTCTGTCCAGATGCGCTTCACTCTCCTGTGCACTCTCCAGCCAGCGGTTTTGCATCTTTTGCGCCCGGATCTCCTCTCTGTAGCGATGCGCCTGCGCCTCGAGTTCGAGATATTTGTCATATTCGACAATCACGACAAAAGGTTTGTCTCTTTTGGTGACCACGATATCCTCTTTCACCGCCTCCTGCAAGATAGCGCTGTTCTGTTTGATCTGTGTCGCTGTGACTTTCATGAAAAGCTCCAATTGTCTATTTTGTCTATTATAGCTAATCTATTCAGGTGCTGTCAAACCTCACTCATACCGCAACGCCTCTATCGGATTTTTCCGCGCCGCTTTTCGGGCGGGGATGAAACCGAAGAGAATGCCAATGCCCATCGAAACAACAAGGGCAACGGTGACGATCATCGGATCGATGATGAGCGCAATATGCATCCCTTTGGCGACACCGAAGGAGAGCAGCAGCCCCAGCGCGATACCGATGATCCCGCCCAGCACCGAAAGGACGATCGCTTCGATCAGAAACTGGGTCAAAATATCGTCACCTGTCGCGCCGATCGCGAGGCGGATACCGATCTCCCGGGTACGTTCGGTGACGGAGACGAGCATGATGTTCATAATACCGATCCCTCCGACAACGAGGCTGATCGCCGCGACAAATCCCAGCATCGTCGTCAGCATCGAACTGATACTGGTGATGGTGGAGAGGAGTGCCTGCATCGTGAAGATCGAGAAATCATCTTCCGTATCCCTGCCGATATGGCGCTGCTCACGCAGGATACGGCGCATCTGTACAATCGCTTCGTCAAGAGCGATCCCCTTTTTCGCCGATGCCATAATCAGGTGGATTTTGTTGGTACCTCCGATGCGCCGCTGAAACATCTTGAGCGGTACGAGCACGACATCGTCCTGATCCATCCCGAAAGTATTGGCACCCTTTTTGGCAAGCACCCCGACCACCGTACAGGAGAAATTCCCGAGCCGAACCTTCCTGCCCACCGGATTTTCCCCCTCGCCAAAAAGCTTTTTGACAACCGTTTGCCCCAGCAGACAGACACTCTGTCCCGAGCGCTGTTCACTCGCAGTAAAGCCCCGCCCCTTCGCAATCTTCCAGTCCTGGATTATCAGAAAGTCATTTTGCACACCGCGGATGCCTGTAAAGTAGTTCTTGTCGCCGTGCATAACGGTCATGCTCTTGTTTTCGACACCGCTGACCGCTTCGAGGGCGAAGACGCTCTTTTTGAGTACCGTGATATCCCGCATATCGAAAGGTTTGGCGACGGTAGACTGACCGCCCATCCCCTTCGCCTGTCCCGGTACGATGTAGAGCGAGCGGCTACCCAGTTTGCTCACACTCTCCGTCACCGACGCACTCGCCCCTTTGGCGATATTGACCATCGCGATCACCGAAGCGATGCCGATCACGATGCCGGTCATCGTCAACAGCGAGCGCATCAGGTTGCGGCGGATCTCTCTGAGTGCGAGCAAAAAGGCGTTAGTGAACATTGTGCTGCTCCCTTTCGATCATGCCGTCGCGCAGATGGATCACCCGCGACGCCCATGCGGCAATATCCTCTTCGTGCGTCACCATGATGATCGTATTGCCCGCACGGTGCAGGGAAGCGAGCAACTTCATGATCTCCACACTCGTTACACTGTCGAGATTGCCCGTGGGTTCGTCTGCCAGAAGCAGACTCGGGCGGGTAACGATCGCCCGCGCGATCGCAACACGCTGCTGCTG
>JALWPY010000092.1 GCA_026994915.1 Campylobacterales bacterium | reverse complement strand
CCGGTAGAGCAGCGCGTGGGTGCCGATGATGAAATCATACTGCGAGAGATCCTCTTTTTTGTTGTCATGAGTGACAAAGCCAATCCGCACCTGTTTCGGTAAAAACTTTTTCGCCTCTTCATGAATCTGCGCCGCCAGCACGGTGGTAGGAGCCATCAGGATGGAACGATTCGGATACGCCAGCATTGCGGCGGCAAGAATCACCATCGTTTTACCGCAGCCGACATCCCCCATAATGAGCCGTTTGGCGGCTCTCTCTTTCATGAAATCCTGCCGAATCTCTTCGATCACCTTCTGCTGATCGCCGGTCAGCGTGAAGGGCAAGCTTTCGATGAAAGAGCTAATAACTCCGTTGAGCTGCATCATCGCCGGAAAGTCAAGCCGTTTGGCGGAGAGTTTTTTGAGATGGTTGTAGATCTCGGTGAATTTAAGCGCTTCGATCGTCGCGGCATCGAACCCTTCGTTCTCCCGCCACTTTGCGACATATGCCATATCGGGATGGTGCATATGCCACAAAAGTTCGGCACGTCTTGCATCGAGCCCCGCCGAGATCAGCGCTTCCTGTGTCGCAAAGCTCTCTATCAGGCGTGTGAGAGTCTTGTTTTGCAACGGACTTTTGTATTTTACCTCGATCGTGTCGACACTCTCCGTGATGGCGGGCTGCACCATCTGCCAGGCGTTGAATTTGTACTCCATCTTGCCTTTGAGGTAGTAGCGTTTACCACTTTGAAACTTGCCCCGATGGTAGGGGGTGGGATGGAAAATGATCGCGTTGACTGGATGGTCGAAGTTGTGTGCAAGTAGTGTGAGACGGAGATATTTCGGATGATAGGTGGATGCAGTGACGGTCGCGTCGATCAGATTGACCGTGCCTTCGACCGGTGCTTTCTGTAAAAAGAGAGGTTCGTAACTTCTGGGGGTGATCAGGGCGAGGTCGAGCGGATTCTCGACACCCAGCTTTTTGAGCCGCTCCTGATCTTCGGGTTTCACTGCTTCGTGACGATCGAAAAGCTCAGCACTTCGATCTCTTTGTGCGCTTTGATGAAGGCATTGAGATCTTCGAGTGTAAGCGCTTCGATCTTTTCGAGCTCTTTTTGGTGGTATCCCACGCCCAGCCCCTGATAATACTCCATGAAGGTGCGGTTGAGGCGCTGGGAGAGGAGTTCGTTACGCAGCGGTTCGGAACCGAGCAGAAACTTCTTCGCCTGTTCCAGCTCCTCCGCCGTCACACCTTTTTGGACAAAGTCATGCACCACCTCTTTGACCAGTTTGATCGCTTCGTCACCCGACTCCAGTTTGGTCTGCAGATACCCTTTGAGATCGGTGTGCGACTTGTTGATGTTGGCGCGACAGTAAGCCGAGTAGGCAAGTCCGCGTTTGACACGAATCTCCTCCATCATGCGACTGCCGAAACCGCCTGCACCGAGAATGAAGGTCGCCACTTTCGCTTTGAAACGTTCCGGATCATCCGCTTTGAGATGATAGGGAGAAGAGAAGTAGATATAGGCCTGTTTCGTATCTTTGTAAGCGACCGTCCGCTCCGGCTTCTCGATGTGCGCGACAAAAGGCAGCGGCTCCGGGGCCCCTTTCGCAAGCGGTGCGAGCGCTTTTTGTGCCAGTGCTTTGGCTTCGTCGAGCATCATGTCTCCGCCGATCACGACGATGGCACGGCTGAGTACCAGGTGCGCATCGAGATAGGCTTTGACATCATCGAGCTTCAGCTTCTGCAGACTCTCTTTCGTTCCGATAGAGGGGTGTCCGAGCGGGGTATCTTTGTAGACGAGCAGTTTGAGATTGAGGCTGGCGATATAGTCGAAGTCATTCTCTTTCTGCTGAATACGGCTCAGTTTCAGCAACCGCACCTTTTCGAAACTCTCCTGCGTGAAGTTGGGCTCTTTCAGCAGATCGGCCATCAGCGTAACACCTTTGTCGAACTGCTCCTTCAGCGACTCCAGCTCCAGCACGAAGGTCTCCGTACCCGCATGTGAGGAGAGGTGGATCGCGTTGTCTTCCAGCTTTTTGGCGAAGCCGACCGCACCGAGGCTTTTGGTCCCCTCACCCAGCAGCGACGCCGCGAATGAGGCGATACCGGGATGGTTGCCGTCGGCGATGCTGCCGCTGTTTTGAAACACCAGCTGCATCGATGCGATAGGAAGTGTCGTATCCTTTTCAAAGATCAGGGGGACATCGATACCTCCGACTTTGAGATGGTCTACCGTTGCGCTCAAAAGAACTCCTTGTATCAGTAAAAAAAGTGTAATGATTTTAAACATGTGCTTTGTCGTAAACCTCTAAAATATTGTACGCCGTGTCGCGCTTGGCGGGGATCTCTCCGACATCTTCGATCAGGCGGATCATCTCCTCCTGATTCATGCGGTTCACCGCACCCGCCGCCGCGACAACATTCTCTTCCATCATCGTACTGCCCAGATCGTTGGAGCCGAAAAGCAGTGCCAGCTGGCCGATGTAACTCCCCTGCGTCACCCACGAACTCTGGATATTTTTAAAGTTGTCCAGATAGAGCCGGCTGACGGCAAGGAGTCTCAGATAGCGGTTGGAGGATTGTTTGGTGATGGTCGGAATCTCCTGCGCCAGCTTTGTATGGCTTGGCTGAAAACTCCACATGATAAAGGCCCGAAAACCGCCCGTCTCATCCTGCAGATTGCGGATATGCTCCCAGTGCTCGATGATCTCTTCGTCGGTCTCGACCGTACCGAACATCATCGTCGCAGTCGATTTGATCCCGACGTTGTGTGCCTGACGGTGCACTTCCAGCCAATTCTTGACATCGAGCTTTTTCGGCGCGATGATATCCCGCACTCTGTCACTCAAAATCTCCGCTCCGGCACCGGGAATCGAAAAGAGTCCCTTCGCATGCAGTCGCTCCAGCACTTCACGATAGGAGATCTTCGAAATACGGGCGATATAGTCGATCTCTATCGCCGAAAAACCGTGAATCGTGATGGTCGGATAGTTGGTGTGAATCCACTCGACCAGCTCTTCATACCACTCGATCTTCAGTTTCGGATGTACACCGCCCTGAAAGAGAATCTGCGTCCCGCCGATGGCGATCAACTCTTCGATCTTCTTGCCGATCTCTTCGAAACTGAGCACATAGGCGTCGTCATCTTTGCCGTGGCGGTAGAAAGCGCAGAATTTACAGTCGACCCAGCAGACGTTGGTGTAGTTGATGTTGCGATCGACTACAAAGGAGGTGATCCGCTCCGGGTGAAGCTCCCGTTTGCGTGCCAGCGCCATCTCTCCCAGGGTATTGAGGTCCGCATGCCGGATCAGCTCCAGCGCCTCTTCGTTACTCATTCTTGCCATCATGCCCCTCCATTATATTGGGGTCAATTATAGCATGATATGTTAAAACTCCGCCAGCAGCGTTTTGGTGCGCTCACCCTTCACATAGACGTCGTCGAAGCGCTTCGTTTTGCCGTAGGCACGGACCACGATACGGTAGTGCCCCTGTCCCAGTTGCAGGTGTGCTATGCCGGTATCTCGTGAGGAAAAGGTATAGGCGTAGCGTCTTGAAGAACCTTTTTTGAATATTTCGACCTTTACATAGAGCGGCTTGCCCTTTCTTTTGGCGATGACATTGAGGGTACCGATAGCAAAATAGACCTTTTTATGGATCGATTCACCATTTTTGAGTTTGACTCTGCCAAGATTTTTACGCTGTTTCGAACTGCCTGCACGGTATGTCGCCTTGAGGATATAGGTCCCCTCCGGCAGACTCACTTCACGCTTCACACCCGAATAAAATGTCTTCACACGACGCTTCCCTTTAAACACTTCGACCCATGCGGAGACTGGTTTGCGATTAGCATAGGCACGCACCGAGAGTTTGCCACTGTTTTGACGGGCACTGTAACCACCCCCAAGGACTCTGTCCTGCATCCGTATCATCGGTGCTACAGTCGCATTTTGCTCTTTTTTCAGAATCTTTGTGATGACGATCTTATCTTTTGGTTCCTGCTCTGCGGTGGGTTCATTTACCTCATTCTCCACAATGACAGGAGGCTTCTCGACTGCCGAAGGCTGCGGAGAAACATCCGAAACAGCCGGGGGAGTCTGTAGCTGTTGTGTCTGTGCAACGGTCGCAGGTTTCTCCTGAACTGCTGCCACAGGAGTTTGTGCTGCTGCGATCACCGGTGGTCTGTTTTTTTCGCCAATCGATTGCTTCGGTGCTTCTTCTTTACGCTGTGCCACCTTCGGAATGCCCCGTCTTTTCAGAGGAGGTGTCGATGTCATCGTGGGTGTAGCGATTTTCTGCGGCCCGGAAACGGGTTTCGCCACTATACCCTGCTCTTTTTGCCTGAATGCAGGTTGATTCTGCAGCATTTGAAGTTTTTGATGGCCCCTGTCCAGGTTCTCCGGGAGAGATGCCTGCTGTGAGAGATTCTGAGGTTTGCCGGATAGCAGAGGTCTCCGGAGCATTGGCGCGGGAGCTGTGGCATCTGATGTGACAGGCTGTATACTCTTTTTCAGGTCTGGCTTCTGTATGAAATGATCTGTATCTATTGCATACGCTTCAAAAAGCGGCTTTTGTACATTGAGAGGAATTGCATGAAAAGTCGGTAACTTGACACGCCTGGCAAATTCAGATTCTCCCTCTGCTGCCCCGGCATACCGGTCAATTTCAGCAGGAGAAGGTTTCACAATCCCTTTACGTGGCAGAGGCGTGCTTTTTTGACGCTCTGCATGTCGTTTCGACAGAGGTTTTTTGCTCTCTTTTACCGGTATATTTTTTATCTGTGACTGAGCGGAGTGGAGAGATTTGGGATGCAGCTTCGGTTTTGAACTGTTCTCTTTCCCGGAAGCATTTGTCTCTTTTTTCTTTTGTGGGGGTTGTTTTTCACTTTGCTCCTGTGCCAGTGTCTTTTTGATCTTTGCGAGAGCCGCTTTCAGTTTGTCTGCGAATGAGGAGAAGATATTTTCATGCTTACGCTCTTTGATATCTCTTTTTTGCTTCTCTTTTTTATCTGTTACAGTCTCTGTGGCACGATTTTTGGAGGCCGTTTTCGTCTCCGGTTGAGGCAAAAACTCTCTGTCCACTCTGTGGTTGATCAATGCCTTTGGTGAACTGCACTCGATAATCTCACCCTGTTCATCGAAACAGTACTCTTCTGTCGTGATTTGCGTATGCATCTTTCTCTCGATACGCTTTTTCGCATGACTACGCCTTTTTGCAGAAGCAGCGAGGATCTTCTTAACCGTTTTGGGCAGCGTCTGTAAAGTCTCTGTTTTTATATTGAAATAACCACGATTGACTTTCAGGATAAGCTTGTCGCCCGGTGAGACAGTTTCATTGAAGATAATATACATATCTTCATCCTGATGCCTGTTGTCAAAATAGATATCTCCTCTTCTGTTTTGCATCTTGACATCATAATTTGCATCCGGAACCAGATGTCTGAAATCTTTGGTGACACTGAACGTTTCACCCTTTTTGGGATAAAAAATCGTCCGACTACCGGCATGCAGCTGTTTGGTATGAGTCACAGTATCAGCAACTGATTGGATCTGAAAAATCAGGAAAAAGAGTAACAGAAGTTTTTTCAAACTTATACCTTAATATAATTATTTAATTTATTATACACAATATAGATTCTATTTACACATCATG
>JALWPY010000091.1 GCA_026994915.1 Campylobacterales bacterium | reverse complement strand
TGCTGCGGGAAGCCAAGGAAAGTCCAGAAAGAGAAAATATCAGCACGACGCACGATGAGCTTTTTCGTGCAGAGTTGGATATAGGTTCTGTGACCAATGAGACCAAAGAGGTGGAGCATTACCGACAGGCATTGCTCAAAGGGTATGCACTGGTGCAGGAGCATAAGCTGTTGCTCAAGCGGGACATCATCGCTATCCAGAAGGAGCTGGAGCAGAATGACGCGGGGGTGAGACGACAGAGCGGTACCGTACTTCGCAATATGGCGACGGGAGAAGTGGTCTTTGAGCCACCGCAGGAGTATGAGGTCATAGAAGCACTGCTGGCTAACTTGGAGCAGTACATCAACGAACCCAACGACATTGATCCGTTGGTCAATATGGCGATTATCCATTATCAGTTTGAGAGTATCCATCCCTTTTATGACGGTAACGGCAGGACGGGGAGGATCATCAACATCCTCTATCTGATACTCAAAGGGTTGCTTGATCTGCCTATCTTGTATCTGAGCTCATACATCATCCGCAACAAAGCGGACTACTATAGGCTACTGCAAGAGGTACGCACCAAAGAGAACTGGGAGGAGTGGATACTCTATATGCTCGATGGGGTAGAGCAGACATCGCTGGAAACCATAGAGCTTATCAATGACATCTATGCACTCATGCACAAAACCAAAACCGAGATCAAAGAGAAACTGCCCAAGACCTACAGTAAAGATTTGGTGGAGATACTCTTTATGCATCCTTATACGAAGATTGATTTTTTGGTGGATGGATTGGGCATTACGCGACAAACAGCATCAAAATATCTAAATCAATTGGAAGAGATAGGCATCATGAATAACATACAAATCCAAAATAGTAAATTTTATATCAACAATCAACTTTTTGACAGGCTTAAAAAGGGAATATAGAGCTATGTTAAAAAAATACGAAAAAGTTAACATAGCTTTTGACCTATGTTAAAAAAACGCAAAAATTTTAACATAGCTATGAACCTATGTCGAAAAAAAGCGAAAATTTCAACATAGGTTTAATGATATGTCATAAAAAGATTAAAATTGCGACATTTTTCTATAAAAATAGACAAAAAAGGCAACCATAGAAACCAAAATCAACCGAATCACCGACATCCTCCGCTGAGACGACGGTATCAGTGGGGCGATGATATACACCGAGCAGATCTCGTGGATACTCCTTCTCAAATTTATCAATGATCTGGAGATCAACAAGGCTGAAGAGGCGGAGTTGGATGGGAAGGCGTATAGCTATGTCATTGACAAGAAGTACCGTTGACATATCAATGAGAAGTATGACTACAGGCATTCTCAGCTTATCTTT
>JALWPY010000090.1 GCA_026994915.1 Campylobacterales bacterium | reverse complement strand
CATAGAACTGCCGGTCATCTATATCAGCGCGCTGGTGGATATAGAGGATATCTCCAGAGCCTATGAACTGGGGTGTCATGACTATCTCAAGAAACCTTTTCATCTCAAGGAGCTGCGGCTGCGCATAGACAAACTGTTGCAGACCCGTTACGTACCGCAGGCACACTTTCGCCTCTCCGCCAACTACAGCTTCGACACCGAAGAGAAGATACTCTACTTTCAGAACGAAGCGCAGCGCCTCTCCAGACGCCAGATCGAGATCCTCGAGATCCTCGCCCTCAACCGCAGCCGCGTCGTCAGCTACGAGATGTTCAGCGAATATGTCTACAACGACCCCTTCATAGACATCCCTACCATCCGCGCCGAAATCAACCGCCTCAAAAAGGCGCTCAAAGAGGATTTTATCGTCAATATACGGGGCGTGGGATATATGATCGAACGGCCGAAGTGAGAGTGGAGACTATAAGGATTCTCTGAGATAATCTTTGATTTCATGCTCTTTATGTACCTCAAACAGAGGGCGCTCTGCATGGTCTTTGATGAGAATACCATTTGAAAGGATATCATCGAGCAGAAAGATATTTTTGATTTCATTGAGTGTGACCAGATCGATCTCTTTATGCAGTGCTTTTTGGAGCGTATGGATCAGTGACAGATTGGCGTGGAGTGTGACGTCGATAAGAAAGACCGCGATATCCACATCGCTTTCTGGCCCTGCCGTGCCGTCTGCATATGATCCGAAGAGATAGGCAAATGCTACATTCTCTTCATTTTTGAGGAGGTCTCGAAGTCTCTTTTTCATACCTGTGATTGTAGCATATAGCATATTGGGTTTTGTTGATCAGTTTTTGCTTTATGCGTGCGTATTACCTCATATATCAAGTGGATAAAGAGCATATCAGCCCAGATTTTCCCGCAAAAACTTCAATACCCTCTCTTTGTACAGTTGCGATTTCAGTTTACTGAAGTCAACGTGTCCGGCGTCTTTGACGATCCACAGCTGTTTGGGTGCATGTGCTCTGGCAAACATCTCTCTGGTCTCATCAGCAGTGGTCTTGCGGTCTTTCTCACCGGAGATGATGAAGAGCGGGCATGTGAGTTTGGCGAGATGATCGACAGGGCGCAGTGTCGACGCGCTGAATCCCAGCCTCGGCCTGAGCTGAGATGTCAGTAAAGGCGTCAGATACTCTCCCCATTCTCCCAGGACGATCTTCAGTCTATCTGCTACTGCCTGGTCAAGTGCAGGGTAGACACTCTCTGCTATGAGTGCCTGGCACTCCCTGGATGCGGTACCCAGCAATGCCGAGGCTCCTCCCAGAGAGACACCTATGATACCGACAGCTCTGCCCGATACTTTCCGCTTCAGAAAGTGAAATGCCGCTGTGGCATCCAGCGACTCCAGATAGCCAAAAGTGATGTACCTGCCCGGGCTCTCACCATGCGACTGAAAATCGAACAGAAGTACAGAGTAACCCGCTTCATGTAAAAACTTCGCTCGTCTGATCATCTGGGTCCTGTCCGAACCTACACCATGCATCAGCAATACACCCGGCTTCTCACTGTCACCGGCTATGTACCAGCCTGCAAGAGCACTGCCGCTTTCACTCGGTATATGTACGTTGATATAAGGCAGCCCCTTGATCTGACTTGTATCGACTTTGTGTTGATGCGGCTGCATCAGATAGCTTCCCGCTAGATAGGAAGGCAGGAAGATCGCTATGATAGCTAACACTGCAAAGAGTATGACTTTTTTCATGATCTTTTTTGCTCCTGTCTGTTTATATTATCTGATTTTTGATGAAGAGATTGTTTGTATTTTTCGGATGCACATAACTCACAATCCGCACTCAGGTACAAACGACAAGCAGTTGTCGTTTTAAGCCTGCGGCTTACCTTCGTTTGTTTAAAATGGGTCCTTTATGTAACTTATCCCTTTTTAACGCAGAGTTGGTTATGATAGATTATGCAGCAGTTACAACTACTCAAACAGCTTTATGCACTTCGCGCTTTCGGGGTGGAGTATGTCGACGAACCCAAATCGATTGAGGAGGGGAATATCATGCAAAAGAGCGATCTGCCTTCTACTTTGTCTGCGCTTCGTGACTATGTCCTTTCATGTCATCTCTGTGCCCTGAGCAAGACGCGCAAACATGTTGTCTTCGGCGAGGGGCGTGAAGATGCCGATATCATGTTCATCGGCGAAGGGCCGGGCGAGATGGAGGACAATACGGGGCGGCCTTTCGTGGGCAGGGCAGGGCAGCTTCTGACGAAGATCATCGAAAATGTGCTCGAGATCAGGCGTGAAGAGGTCTATATCGCCAATATCGTCAAGTGCCGCCCGCCGGCCAACCGTGTCCCCACGCCTGAAGAGGCGAACCTCTGCAAACCCTACCTCATGAAGCAGATCGAACTGGTCAATCCGCGCATACTGGTCGCGCTGGGGAGTACCAGCTACAAATACCTCACCGGCGACATGCAGACGCCGATCTCGCGCGTGCGGGGTGAGGTGGTCGACTTTGGCGGGCGTCGGCTCATCCCGACATATCACCCCAGTTACCTGCTCAGAAACCCCTCTGCCAAAAAAGAGGTCTACAAAGATATGTTGAAAGTAAAGGCGATGTTATGAAAACTCTCTTTTTCCTGTTATGTGTATGTATGGTCTGGCTACAGGCTGAAGCGCTCTACAAAGTGACGCCTTCACAGATGGTGTTGATGGATTCACTCTCCGATGATGAGACGCAGGGGCTTGTCGTACATGACAGAAACGGCTCTGCAGATGTGGAAGAGGAGGTGATCAGCGCCGACGAATACCTCAGTGGCGGGGATGTCGTCGAAGAGGAAGCGCCTCTGGTGGATCTCTCGGGCATACGTTCGGACAAATCACGCATCGCACTGCTGGTGCCGCGCAAAGTGATCGGAGGCTATGCCAACTCAGTGGCCAATGCGATCCTCGCCTATCTGATTCATCAGGAGGGGCACTTCATATTTGAGGTGTTCGACTCCCGGACACAGAACCCCGACGATCTGAAACTGGCGCTGGGCAAGATCCATCAGAAAGGCTATCGGCTCATCATCGCTCCGCTGACGCCGAAAGGGGCAAATACCCTCGCATCTCTCGAGCACGACGCGCTGGTCTATGTGCCGACGGTCAACAGTGTCGATATCCAGAGCCCTGCGGACAACTTCCTCTTTGGAGGGATCGACTATCAGATGCAGATCGATGCATTGTTGCAGTATGCCAATGATAAAATCGTCATATTTGGCGACAAAAGTGCTCTGGCGAAAAGACTCTCGGACTATATTCGTCAGAAGCGTCTGGAGGAGATTGTCTATGCGAAGCAGCTCAAAAACCCCAAAGCGAGTCTGGAGTATCTTCTCAAAAAGAACCGCCGGCTCAAAGATGCGTCGATCTTTCTCAACATGCCGGTTGTCTCCTCCTCACTACTCGCTGCGCAGCTGACACGCTACAAAGTTCCCTACTACAATCTCCTCTCCACACAGGTCAACTACTCTCCGCTGCTCTTTACGCTCACGCAGTATCCTGACCGCAAAAAGCTCTACATCGCCAATGCGATCTCTGAGGCCCCTTTCGTATTGCAGGATATCAACCAGGTCATCGGCAGCGATATCCGCTTCAACTGGATCGACTATGCAGCGAGCAGTGGGATAGACTATATTTACACGACCTATATTGCAGATGGAAAGGCGAGGATTTTTCCGGAAGAGATGATTTCACAGCAGCTCTACTACGACACGCGGATCATGCGTGCCGGTGAGGGAAGCTTCTATCCGGCGGGTCTGCCGGAAGCGATGCCGTCTGTTTCAGAGGCACCGGTACGGTAAAGGAAGAGGTCAGAACCTTCTTCCCAGACTGAACTCGATCTTGGAGGTTCGGTCGTCCGGTTTGGCATCAAGTGCTTTGGCATAAGAGATCTGCAGCGGCACACCCAGCGGAGACTTGGCCCACTCGATTCCTATACCGGTCGAGTAGCGGTGAATCTCGTTGAATGTTTTATCCCCTGTCGTACCGTAGTCGAGAAATGTCAGGATACGCATCTGTACCGACTCGATCAGCGGCAGACTCAGCTCCAGCGATGCCGCAGCCAGCTTCTTGGCACCTACGAGTGCGCCGACATCGTTTCGGGGCGAAAGCGTACCATATTTGAATCCTCTCACAGTTCCCATACCACCCAGATAGAGCTTTTCATTGAGCGGCAGATTGCCTCTGTCGTCAATGGAGCTGATCTTTCCTTTGAGGCGGACGATCAGGTCGTAATCGATCAGATCCTCAAATCCGTAGTAGTACTTGGCACTCAGAGAGGTTCGTATGAACTTCGCATCACCGCCGACACCGGCATACTCGACACTTCCCGTGATGTTCATACCTGAACGGGGCAGATAGTAGTCGTCGGTGTTGTCGAAGGTGAGAGAGGGAATCAGTGAACTTTTGACCACTTTGCCCTCCTGGTAGTAGATCGTATCTTTCAGGGAGTCACTGACGTTGGAGAGCTCTGTGTTCTCATAGAGATAGGTGAGCGACGCATGGTAGTGTCTGCCGATCTTCTTACCTACTTTGAGGCTTCCGCCGTAGGAGTCTTCGTTGTAATCATAATAGTCAAACTTTCTGCGGTAGACGTTTCCGCCCAGGCTATACTCTGAGTCGAAGAGTCTGGGGTTGTAGAAGTTGAGGCTTCCGCGCACCGTCTTTTCGGAGGTGTCGAGATTGACACCGGTCTCTATACCTGTTCCGAGGAAGTTTCTGTCCGAGAGTCCCAGGTTGATTCCGAAACCGTCATAACTGCCGTAGGAGATACCTCCCATGATGCTTCCGGTGCTCGCTTCATCGACTTTGACGAGAAGGTCGACATGGTCATGGTCGACCGGTGTCGGGATGATTCTGACATTGTTGAAGTAACCGGTACGCTTGAGCGCCTTGAGTGAATCCTGCAGGTCGGTCTGGGAGTAGGGTTCCCCTTCGCTGAGGTAGAGTTCACGGCGAATGACACGGTCGAGTGTACGGGAGTTGCCCGAGATGACGATGTTGGAGACGTAGACCTTCTCGTTGGGTTTGACGACGTAGGTAATCGAGGCTGTTTTGGTCTGCGGATTTTGTTTGACATCGGGAAAGACTTTGGCGAAGGCGTACCCTTTTTTGGAGAGCTCTTTCTGAATCATAGCGATGTCTTTACGCAGTTTTTCGACGTTGAAGACTTTCCCTTTTCTGAGTTTGAGTTCCTCTTTAAGTTTTTTGGGGTCGAGGATGGAGGGGTCGACATCGACGGAGACATTTCCCACGCGGTATTGCGGCCCTTCATGAATATGGTAGGTCAGGGTAGCGGTATAGTCGTCGAAGTTGGTCTTCAGAAAGGGTTTGGAGACTTTGACGTCGAGATAGCCGTGTTTGAGGTAGAACTCACGGATACGCAGCTGATCATATTTGAGCTGGTCCGCCTTGAGTTTGCCGTCGTCGCGTCCGAAGAACCAGCCCAGCGTCTGCTCTTTTTTGTTGGCGAGGTAGGGTTTGAAGTCGCTGTAGCCGTACTTTTTGGCGCCGATGAAGCGGATCTCCCTGATATGGACAGGCTCTCCCTTTTTGACGACGATGTCGGTTTTGAGAGCCCCTTTGTTGATCTGCTCTTTTTTGACCTCTACGGTGGAGTCATAATACCCCTCCGATTCGAGTTTCTGAGTCAGTTTGCTCTGGATCTTTTTGATCTTGGTTTCGTCGTACATATCCCCTTTGTTGAGGCCGGCGGCTTTGAGCATCTCTTCGTTCTTCTCGTCATTGCCATACCCTTTGAGGTCGACTTTGGCAATGATCGGTTTCTCTTTGAGATGGTAGATCAGCTTGCCGTTCTTCTCCTCGACCCAGATATCTTCGAAGTAACGCTGGCGATAGAGCTTTTTGATGCTCTCGTTGATGGTTGCATCGTCGACATTCTGCCCCTGATGGATACCGATGATCTCTTTGGCGATTTCGGGGGAGATGTGTACCAGCCCGTCAAACTCGATCGCTTTGACTTTCAGGGCCCAGGCATTGACGCCGACCAGAAACGAGGCCAGCAGGAGATTGCGACTGCTCTGCAATAAGGTTGATTTTTTCATAAATGGCATACCTTGCTATTGTAATCTGTTCAAAATAACATTGATTATACTGAGATTTTATTAATGATTGACTATTGACCCCACAAGTCCCTTTAACCCTCACTTAGATAGAATTTGCCACATAAAAACCAAGCGTCTGTTCGCAGATTATGAAGGAGCCCTGACAACATGACAATAGGTATCGTGGGATTGGGACTGATGGGTGGTTCGTTCGGTCTGGCGCTCAAAGAGAATATGCAAGGGATCAGAGTCGTCGGTTTCGACCATAATGAGAAGCACTGCAGTGAAGCACTTTCTCTGGGGCTGGTGGATGAGATCGGAGACTTCGAAACGATCAAAAAGTGCGATGTGATCATTCTGGCCATCCCTGTGGAAGGGATCATCGCGGCACTCAAGTCTCTCGAAGATGTCGGGCCGGAAACGACGATCATCGATCTGGGAAGTACCAAGGCGAAGATCGTCCGGGAGTGTCCGCCGCGCATCCGTCAAAATTTCGTCGCCGCCCATCCGATGGCCGGACGTGAGAAGTTCGGCCCTGCCGCCGCTATCCCCGATCTCTACCGGGGGCAGATAGTCGTGTTGTGCGATCTGGAGGAGAATGCACTGTTGCACTCCGACCGGGCGATAGAGATCTTCGAGGCACTGGGGATGTACATCGTCTACATGAAAGCGGCGGAGCATGATCGTCATGCCGCATACATCTCCCATATGCCGCACGCTGTCAGTTTCGCACTCGCCAACAGTGTCATGGAGCAGGAAGATCCCAAGAGCATTCTCGCGCTTGCGGCGGGCGGTTTCAGAGATATGAGCCGCATTGCCAAGAGTTCCCCGCAGATGTGGAGCGATATCTTCATCCAGAATGCCGATCATGTGATCGAAGCGATCGAATCGTTTCAGACGGAGCTTCAGAAAGCCAAAGAGATGGTGGAACAAAAAGATGAAGAGGCGCTGAAGAAGTGGATGCAGAGCGCCAATGAACTGCATAAAATCCTTTAGCGCTTTTGTAGCGTATTACGCCTTGTTTTTGAGGTATGTGTTGAAATCTTCCTGCGCGATCGCTTCGCTGAAGTAGTATCCCTGCATGAGGTGACATCCCTGCTCTTTGAGAAAGTCTGCCTGCGCTTTGGTCTCGACACCTTCTGCCACGACAGAAAGCCCCAGCTGTTTGGCGAGCGCGATGATCGTCGAAGCGATCTGCATGTCGTCAGCGTCGTTGGGAATATCGTCGATGAAGGATTTGTCGATCTTCAGTTTGGAGATAGGCAGTTTTTTGAGTCTCGCCAGTGACGAGTAGCCGGTGCCGAAGTCGTCGATGGCGGTGTTGATGCCGATCTTCTGCAGGTTGCCCAGGGCGATTTCGACCTGTTTGATATTTTCCATCAGAAAGCTCTCTGTCACTTCCAGTTCCAGCAGCCTCGGGTTGATGCCGGTCTCTTTGACAATCGTCTTGAGGGTATGCTCCAGATGGTTCTGCGTCAGCTGTTTGGAAGAGATGTTGATGGCGATCTTGACCGAGAGCCCGAGATCCTCCATGATACGCAGCTGTTCACAGGCATTTTGGATGATCCATTTGCCGATTTTGGCCATAAAGCCTCCCTCTTCAGCCAGTTTGATGAAGTTGTCCGGTGTGACGAGGCCATATTTTGGATGTTCCCACCGTACCAGCGCCTCACATGCATAGAGTGTATTGGTGCGGGTATCGATGATGGGCTGATAGAAGAGCCTGAGCTGATTGTTGTTGATCGCACTGCGCAGATCGTTGGAGAGTTCGAGGCGCTCTTTGGCGTCGGCGTTCATATCTTCGGTAAAGTAGCGATAGACGTTCTTGCCGCTTGTCTTGGCCGAATACATCGCCATGTCGGCATTTTTGATCAGATCCTCTTTGTTGGCGGCATCGTCCGGGAAGACGGCGATACCCACACTCGCGCCGATATAGCCCATCTCATCCTTGAGTTTGATTGGCTGGGAGAGGGAGTCGATGATCTTTTGTGCGACGACGGAGGGGTAGGCGGTATCTTTGATATCGTCGAGAATGACGGTAAATTCATCACCACCCAGACGCGCGACAAGATCCTCTTCACGCAGGATACTCGTCAGGCGTTTCGCCACCTCCTGCAGCAGCAGATCTCCGTAGTCGTGTCCAAGGGTGTCGTTGATCATCTTGAAGTTATCCAGATCGATAAACATGAGTGCGAAGCGGCTCTTGTTCCTTTTGGCCTTGGAGATCTTACGCATCAGTGTATCCTGAAAGAGGGCGCGGTTGGGGAGGTTGGTCAGCAGGTCGTAGTGGGCTAGGATGTTGAGTTTGTTCTGTGTCTGCTTCTGATCGGTGATGTCGGCAAAGATCCCTGCGATCAGCTTTTTGCCATCTTTGTGAATCAGAAAGCGGTGTGTCTGAAAATACTTCTCGTTGCCCTCTTTGTCGACCAGCTTCTCTTCGGAGGTATACATGCCATGCTCCAGAATCAGATCCGATTTTTTGACCAGGCTTTCGTAATCTTCCGGCGGCAGCAGCTCTTTGACATTTTTACCCACCAGCGTGTCGACACCGAAAAAGTCGTTGAGATACTGGTTGGAGAAGATGATATTGTGCTCCTGATCCTTGATGAATGCGCCTGCCGGCAGGTTTTTCATGAAGAGTTTGAACTGCTCTTCGGAATTTTTGAGGGCGATCTGCGCATTTTTGATCTCGGAGATGTCAGTGAGAAATCCGACGATGCGCAGCGGGTTGCCATGAGGGTCTTTGTTTACCTTACCCTTGATCGCGACCCAGCGTGTCTCCTCTCCGACGAGGATACGGTGTTCGCAGTAGAAGGAGTCGCTTTTGGCGTTGATATGGTCTTCGAGTTTCTGGACCACCTGGATCTTATCCTCGGGATGGATGCGATCGAGCCAGGTCTTGATGCTGTTCTGGACCGGTGTGCCCAGGACACCGAGGATCTCTTTGAAACGGTTCGAGAAAAAGACGGTGTCAGATTTGATATCCCAGTCCCAGAGCCCTTCGTTGGAGCCGTTGGTCGCCAGTTCGTAACGCTCCTTGAGCAGCTGCATCGTCTCTTTGGCGCGGTTCTTTTCGCTGATATCGACGATGATCCCCAGCTGTGCATGCTCCTCTTCGTCGCCCACCTCGGAGATATAGACGATCGCGTCGATCGTTTTGCCGATATCGTTTTCGATCTTCGTTTCGAATGATTTTCTGTTCAGTGTGTTGGTCGCGAGAAGGCGTTTGATGACTTTCTGACGGTTGGTTCCGGTAAATTCATCGAAGACTTTGTTTGTGAGGATCCTGTTCTCTTCGTTTTTATAAAATATAGGCAAAGGAAAATTTTCGAAGATATCGTGGATAACCTCTTCTTTGTTGGTATGGCGGCTCTTCAATCGACTGAACATAACATAGACTCCTGGTATTTGGCGGGTATATTAAAGCATAATGCATATAATCGACTAATTTGAAAAAAAATGTAATATCAAGAGAGAATTTTGTAAGATTTTTTTACTTCGGGCCGAGTCTGGTTACGGCATATTTTTGAGGACAAATCCTCCCTTTGGTCTGAGCCTCAAAAATATACCGTAACCAGACTTTTTGAAATATCAATAATCCGCACTACCAAGAGGGAACAGGGGAGTTTTAACACACAATGAGCGACATCAAATTTACACATCTGCATCTGCATACCGAGTATTCACTGCTCGACGGTGCCAACAAGATCAAACAGCTGGCCAAAAAGGTCAAAGAGCTGGGGATGGACTCCGTCGCCATCACCGACCACGGCAACATGTTCGGCGCGATCGACTTCTATCAGACGATGCGCAAAGAGGGGATCAAGCCGATTATTGGGATGGAAGCTTACATCCATAACCAGGAGGAGCTGGGAGACCGCACCACCAAGCAGCGCTTCCATCTCTGCCTCTATGCCAAAAACGAAGCCGGCTACAAAAACCTCATGTATCTCAGTTCGATGAGTTACATCCACGGATTTTACTACTATCCGCGTATCAATAA
This sequence comes from Campylobacterales bacterium, assembly GCA_026994915.1. Lineage (GTDB taxonomy): Bacteria > Campylobacterota > Campylobacteria > Campylobacterales > QNZT01 > QNZT01. Next base: position 10,582 of record JALWPY010000090.1, on the reverse strand, counting down.
AAAGCTGCTCAGAGAACACAGCGAAGGGCTCATCTGCTCCGCGGCATGCCTGCAGGGAGAGGTCAACTGGCACCTCAATACCAACAGCGAGCGAAACGTCAAAAACGGTGCCAAAGGGTATGAACGCGCCAAAGAGGTGGCACTGGAGTACAAAGAGATCTTTGGAGACGATTTCTACCTCGAAATCATGCGTCACGGTATCGAAGATCAGCGCTTCATCGACGAACAGCTCATCCGGCTCTCGATGGAGACGGGGATCAAGCTCGTTGCCACGAACGATACCCACTACCTCGAACAGCAGTATGCCGACGCGCATGAAGCATTCATGTGTATCGCGATGAACAAAGAGTTCGACGACCCCAACCGCCTCAGACACAGCGTGCATGAGTTTTACGTCAAGTCCCCCGAAGAGATGGCGGAACTCTTCGCCGATATCCCCGAAGCGCTCGAAAATACGCAGGAGATTGTCGAGAAGTGTCAGCTGGAGCTCAAGCTGGGAAATCCGACACCGCCCAACTTCAAGTTTGTCAAAGAGTATGCACAGGCGGAGGGGCTCGACTACGACAACGATGCCGACTACTTCGTCCACAAATGCAAAGAGGGGCTCGAAAAGCGACTCAAACTGGTTCCTCCGGAGCACCATCAGGAGTACCGTGAACGCCTCGAGTATGAGATGGATATCATCAACTCCATGAAGTTTCCGGGTTACATGCTGATCGTCTGGGACTTTATCCGAGACGCCAAGGAGAAGGGTATTCCGGTCGGCCCGGGCCGTGGATCGGCGGCAGGAAGTCTGGTTGCCTACTGTCTGGAGATCACCGATATCGACCCGATGAAGTACAACCTCCTTTTCGAGCGTTTTCTCAACCCCGAACGTGTCAGCATGCCGGATATCGACGTCGACTTCTGTCAGAAACGTCGTGGTGAGTCGATCGACTATGTGGTGGAGAAGTATGGCCGCTACAACGTCGCACAGGTGATCACCTTCGGTAAACTGCTGGCAAAAGGGGTCATCCGCGATGTCGCGCGTGTCATGTCGATGCCCTATGCCGAAGCGGACAAGATGGCCAAGCTGATCCCGGACGAGCTGGGAATCACACTCGAAGAGGCCTACAAAAAAGAGCCCAAGATCAAAGAGCTCATCAGCTCCAATGCCCAGGCCAAGCGTGTCTGGGACTTTGCACTCGCACTTGAGGGATTGAACCGAAACTCCGGTATGCATGCCGCGGGCGTGGTCATGAGCAACGAAGAGCTCTGGCACAAGGCGCCGCTCTACCGGCCTGCGGGTGAGGAGCATCTGGTGACACAGTATTCGCTTAAGTATCTCGAAGATGTCGATCTGATCAAGTTTGACTTTCTGGGACTCAAAACACTGACTGTCATCGACGATGCGCTCAAACTCATCAAGCGAAAACATGGGGTCGATATCAACTTCAATGCGGTCGACTTCAACGATCCAAAGATCTACGAACTGATCCAGAGTGGCGCGACGGTGGGACTCTTCCAGATCGAATCTGAAGGTATGCAATCGCTCAACGAACGCCTCAAACCGACCAACTTCGAGGATCTGATCGCGGTACTGGCCCTCTACCGTCCGGGGCCGATGGAATCGGGCATGCTCGATGACTTCATCGACAGAAAGCATGGCCGTGCCAAAATCACATACATGTTCCCCGAACTCGAACCGATCCTCAAACCGACCTACGGTGTCATCGTCTATCAGGAGCAGGTCATGCAGATCGTGCAGACGATCGGTGGCTTCAGTCTCGGCGGTGCGGATGTCGTGCGTCGTGCGATGGGTAAAAAGATCAAGGAGGAGATGGATCGCCTCAAGGGTGAGTTCGCCGACGGTGCGCAGAAGAAGGGATTCGACCGGGCCAAAGCGGAAGAGCTCTTCGATCTGATCGTCAAGTTTGCCGGATACGGATTTAACAAATCGCACTCGGCCGCCTATGCGATGATCACCTTCGAGACCAGTTATCTCAAAGCCTACTATCCGCAGGAGTTCATGGCGGCACTGCTGACCAGTGAAGCGGACAATACCGACAAAGTGGTCAAATATGTCGATGAGGTGAAGCGTCTGGGACTCGATCTCCTGCCTCCGTCTATCACCCACTCGATGATCGAATTCAGCCCGAGTGATCATGAAGGCACACCTGCCATCCTCTTCGGTCTGGGCGCGGTCAAAGGAGTCGGTGCCAAAGCGATCGAGTCGATCCTGGAAGCCAGAGAGGAGAAACCGTTTACCGATCTGGGTGATTTCATGGCACGGATCGACAGTGGCAAGGTCAACAAACGGGTTCTGGAGGCACTGATCAAGTCGGGTGCGATGGACAGCTTCGGCTACTCCCGGCGTACCTTGCTGGAAAATATCGAAAAGATCGTGACAGTCGGCGCAGAGGCGGCAAGAGCGAGAAAGATGGCTGAAAACTCTCTCTTCGGCGATGCAGAGGAGATGGTCAAAATCGACATAGAGCTCGAGAACCTGCCCGAATATGAGAACAAAAATATTCTCCAGCTCGAAAAAGAGACGCTCGGCTTCTATGTCTCCGGACACCCGCTCGACGAGTTCCGCGAAGAGATCGAGCAGATCGACTATACCCTCTCATCGCAGATCGATGAGCTTGGAGATGGCTCCAAGACACTCTTTGTCGGTAAAATCGAAGGAATCGAAACCAAAATTAGTAAAAAAGGGAATAAGTTCGGTATCGTCAACCTGATGGACTTTCACGGCAACATCGAGATCATGGTCTTTGAAAAGACACTTGTGGAGATTGCCATGATGGATCAGAGCCGCCCTGTCTGTTTCAAGGTCGCCATCAGCAAGGACGATCAGTTTACCCGCATGAAGGTACTCAAAGTACTGCCGATCGAAGATGCGAAAAAAGAGAAAGTGGAAGTCAAAAAACAGGCCGCACCTGTCAATAGGGATCCGATCTATGTCAAGATAGAAGTGGGTAACGATCCCGAAATCCTCGAGAAACTGCATCGCCTGGTCAGCGAATACCCGGGCAGTCGGCCACTGAAGCTGATCCTGGCATCTAAACTGCAGGATGTGGTGATCGAATCCAAAATAGCCGTCAACGAGATGATCCTTGAAAAGCTCGAAACACTCGAAGAGATCAAAGTGGCAGCATAGTCAGAGCGTTAGCATAGTATTTGGCAAAATGTTGATGAATAATAGCACTGAGCACGGTTTATCTGTGCGTGAGCCTGCCGCTGAGGCAAACATAGCGTTAGCGTAGTGTTTGGCAAAATGTTGATGAATAATAGCACTGAGCACGGTTTATCTGTGCGTGAGCCTGCCGCTGAGGCAAACATAGCGTTAGCGTAGTAGTGGGGACTTTGTTCCAAATACGTAATTTAAATAAAAAAGAGCCTCCGGGAGTGTAGTAGGTTCATAGGTATGTGTGGATGTGTAAAAAGGAGGTTCTATGGTTTCAGCTGCTTCCCGGAGGCTGAATGATTTCATTGGTTGAGAATAAAAACTCTCAGTTGTATTTATCAGGTATGGGGTAAAGGAGGCGAAAACCCCATAGCCTTGATACGGTGTAATTATGACGCACAAGTGTTAACGAAGTGTTAGTGATAACTAAAAAAAACCTTAAATAGATAACTTTTTTACCAAAAAATAACTCTTTATGGAAAAAGTTATGCCAGTAACTCCTGGAAAAAACGTTTATCCTCTTCATGAATCGCGTGCGGCTTGCCATCCTGACAGAGATTGACCAGGAGGATATCCATCGTAAAGAGGAGGGTTTCGTCTCGCCATATCTCATGAGAAAGAGCGATGCTGGTATGGCGGATCTTTTTCAGTGTGGTATGCACCTCCAGCATCTCTCCCAGTTTTGCCGGTGCCAGATAGTCGGCTTCGACTTTCCTGATAGCGAAGTGGCAACCGTCTCTGGTGGGGGATTTTCCCTGGCTGAAGAAGAGTTCACTTCGGGCCATCTCGCAAAAGTCCAGATATCTGGAGTGGTAGACGATGCCCCCGCAGTCGGTATCTTTGTAGTAGACACGTACTTTCATCAACACTTCTCCTCATCATGATATTTTGCCAGCCAGTATAGCATTCCCTTCGTAAAAACGCACTTTTCGACAAGCTTAACTGCGGACTCTATTTTTCACGTGCGGTAGTAACGTAAAAGCAAATGTGTTAAAATCGGAAAAATTGAGCACAAGGGCGAGTATGGCAGATCTGGAAGCACTCAAAGAGGAGTATATCGATCATATGATGAATCCGCGCAACTACGGGAAGATCGAATCTCCCGACGCGACGGGCATAGGTAAGAACCCCCATAACAACGAGATGGTGGAGATCTATCTGAAACTTGAGGGTGACGTGATCCGGGAGATCAAATTTATGGCGATCGGATGCATGAGTACGATCGTGACAGGATCGATCTTTACCGATATGCTGGTGGGTGAGACGATTGCGGAAGGGGAGAGTGTGGCCGAAGAGTTCATCGCCAACCTCGTCAATGCCCCCGAAGAGCAGCGCGCCTGCGGTGAGATGGTGGCCAAAGCTTTTCTGGCCGCTCTGGTCAATCTGGAGCACAGACGCAGTGGCAAAGAGGAAGATGCCTATACTTTGATAATTAGTGGAGATTGTATAACCGATGAAGAAGAATAAGCTGTTTCAGCAAAAACATGAACTCTGGCTCGCCATACTTTTTGGCTCCTTTTCGATACCGGATGACGAAATCGCGGATATTCTCTACGATTTTGCAATGATCGAGTATCGCCATCTGAACTGGCTGGGTGGCAGACTGGCGGAAGAGGGGGAAGCATTCGACTATGAAAAAGGGGAGATCGACTTTCAGGCCGAGAGCGTCCACATGCTCTTTGAGAAGCTGATCTCTCAGATCGAAGCGATGCAGGCGCGTTATCCCGACAGGGAAGATCTGATGTACGCGCGTTTTTTGAGTGATGAAGACTATTTTATTCAGAAACTCACTGCCCTCAGAAACGATCCCGCCACCGACAGTCGCATCAGCGCTTATGACAAAGATCGTCTGTTGCCCGGTTATGAGCTGGACCGTACACAGACCGACGCACTGACACTCTTTCTCTTTGAAGAGTCCTACAAAGAGTATGAACTGATACTGGTCTATACCTATGCCAACTTCTTCACCGACTCCAAACTTCTCTCCAATATCTTCATCGACCTGATCTATGAGTCGCAGTTTCATCTCAAGAGTTTCGCACGCATGATGGCGAAGATGGGTATTCTCTCGATGCCACGTACAGTGATGGAGCGTATCTACAAGTTCGAGGATCTGGAGCAGTTTCTGATCGATGGTATCAAAGAGGAAGAGGGCGCCAAAGAGGAGTGTGTGAAACTGGCGCAGATGGTCAATCATCCCGATCTGAGCAACTTCTTTTTCTTTATCAACAATCAGGAGAACTACCATATCGCGCTGATGCAGCGGGCACTGGCGCATTTGAGGGGCGAGGCGTGAACGGATTGATCAAAGCGACCTGGACCAATGCCATTTCACGGGCATTTGGAAAGTTCGCTTCGACTGAGTTTCCTCCCTTTTTGCAGCATATCATCAACAACGCCTATGTGAAATTGATGGGGGTCGATATGAGTGCCTTTGAAGATCCCGATCACTACAGAAGTCTCAATGCCCTCTTCACACGAAAACTGCTCTATGCGAGAGAACTTACCAAAGATCCCAACGCCTACATCTCACCTGCCGATTCGTTTGTGACGGCAGAAGGAGATATAGAGAATGCTACGGCGCTTCAGATCAAAGGATTCTCTTACAGTGTACGTGAGCTGTTGACGGACCGTTTTGAAGACGATGCCATCGCACCTGTCGAAAATGGGAAATATATCAACTTCTATCTCGCACCCAATGACTACCATCGCTATCATGTACCGATCGATATGAAGGTACTGCGTGCCGTGCATGTACCCGGGCTGCTCTATCCGGTCAATTTCAAATACCTGCGCAAAGTACCCGAGCTCTTCATCAAGAACGAGCGCGTCGTGCTGGAGTGTATCGACAGTGCCAACCGTCTCTTTTTTATGGTACTGGTCGGCGCGCTCAATGTCGGAAAGATGACGCTTAGTTTCGATGAACGTATCGAGACGAACAGTGATACGCGTGAAATACGGGTCTATGATTACGACGATGTGACGCTCAAAAGAGGTGAAGAGCTGGGAATGTTCATGATGGGATCAACGATCGTCATGCTTTTCGAAGAGGGGACGGTCGATCTGGTGGAGAATCTGGAAGGGCGTAAAGTACGTTTTGGAGATGTTGTGGCGCATCGCCGCAGCTGAATCACTGCGGCGTCACTGAACGCCGCATGTCTGGTTACTGTTTCTTCTTCTCTTTCACTTTTTTGAGTGATTTCTTCGCTCTCTTTTTTTCCCGCTTTTCAGCTCTTTTGGTTTTGTCACCGGCTACTTTTTTAGGTTTTTTCGCCTTTTTGGTTAAGCTGCTCTTCTCTTTTTTGAGCTTTTTGAGTGATTTCCCTTTTTTCGCTTTCACCTCTGTGGATGTTTTGCTTTTGAGGCTCTTGCTCTTCTTCGTCAACTTCTTTTTGGAAGCTTTCGCTTTGGAGGGTTTCCTGTCAGCATTTTTGATCCCTTTTCTGGCGTTATTGGCGATCTCATCACCAATACCGGGAATCGCTTTGAGATCATCTGCAGATCTGATTTTGTGTGTTTTACGGTACTTGATGATGGCAGCGGCACGTTTTTCACCGATCCCTTTGATGCTCATCAGCTCCTCTTTGGAAGCAGTCTGGAAGTTCATCGCAAAGAGCGAAACGGCGGTAAATGTTAAAAGCAGCAGTAACTTTTTGATCATGGAAACTCCTTAAAAATTGTTTTTTAAGTAGACAGTTTATCCTAAGTCGTGTGAAAATATTGTGAAAAGATGGAAAAAAAATGAAGATTGTCGAATCAGGGAAAACTCCCTGATTCGCACTGTTAGCAAGAGTAGGTAGAGATATATTCGAATGGTGTCGGTCTGCCTTCGACAGGAATGACGTGTCTTTCGAATTGATAGTCGATATACTCTTTGACAAATTCTGCATTGATTGCAGGTGCCAGGAAGTCATGGTCTTTTTCGAGACCTTCGAGTGCATCTCTGAGTGTGTTTGGCAGCTCAGGAATACCTCTCTCTTTGAGATCTTCACGTGTCAGTTCAAAGAGATCTTCGTTAACAGGTCCAACCAGTTCATAACCACCGTTTTTGATACCGTCGATACCCGCCATCATCAGTGCTGTGAAAGCGAGGTATGGGCAAGAAGAGCTGTCCGGGAATCTTGTTTCGATTCTGGTAGATTTTTCACCTGCACCGTAAGGGATACGACATGCAGCCGATCTGTTCTGACTGGAGTATGTCAGAATACGTGGTGCTTCGAAACCAGGCAGCAATCTCTTGTAAGAGTTGGTAGAAGGGTTGGTAAAGGCTGCTACCGCATCTTTATGTTTGAAGATACCGCTGAGGTAATCGAGCGCTGTTTTGGAGAGGTTCGCATATTCACCCTCTTTGTAAAAGAGGTTTTTGCCATCTTTCCAGAGTGACTGGTGCACGTGCATACCGTTTCCGTTGTCGTTGTAGATCGGTTTTGGCATAAACGTCGCTGTTTTACCGTTGAGATGTGCGACCATTTTGACGACATATTTGTACTTTTGTACATTATCTGCCGCTGTGATGATATCGCCGAAAACGACACCGATCTCACCCTGCGCCTGTGCGACTTCGTGGTGACCGAGTACGACTTCGATGCCGACCTCTTCGAGTACCTGCATCATCTCCGCTCTGAGGTCTACCATGGAGTCTGTAGGCATGACAGGGAAGTAACCGCCTTTGATTCTCGGTCTGTGGCCCATGTTGCCGAACTCACCGTAATCTTTGGTATCTGCCCAGTGTCCTTCGTCGGATTCGACTCTGAACGACTGCTCGTTGTCATGATCTACGATTTTGACATCGTCAAAGACAAAGAACTCGTTCTCCGGTCCGAAATAGGCTGCATCACCGATTCCCTGCTCCTCGAGGTATTTGAGCGCTTTTTTCGCGATACTTCTGGGGCATTTGGCATAGAGTTCGTTTTTGTAGATGTCGTATACATCACAGATGACACAGATGGTCGGATCCGCTGTGAAAGGGTCGAGAAATGCTGTCGGAACATCCGGTTGTAAAAGCATGTCTGATTCGTTGATCGGCTGCCAGTTTTCGATGGAAGATCCGTCGAAAGGAATACCGCCGTTGAGCATCTCTTCTGTTACAGCGCTCATACGGTAACTGATATGATGCCATGCACCTTTGATATCTGTAAATCTGAAGTCTACGAATTCAACTTCGTTCTCTTCACAAAACTTGTAAAACTCTTCTACACTGTTAACGAATTTTCCCATTTTAGCTCCTGTAATTTTAAAAAGTGGCAATATTATAACAAAAGTAAATAGAAACTTAGATGGAAGGATTGCCTAAAAATTAATCAGTTCTCTCTCACGTGCTTTAAAGCTTGCACACTTTGTGTACCCCAGACTGCGTGCGAGATCGACAATCTCCCGGCTGAAGAGTCCCACCTGATCGGGTGCATGTGCATCACTGCCAAATGTGATGGGAATGTCATATGCGGCGATCTCTTCGAGTAACAGCGGTGAAGGATAGGGCTCTTTGACAGGTTTACGGTAGCCTGCCATATTGAGTTCGACGACCATATCGGCCTCTTTGATCGCTTTGATGGCGTTGTGCGCGAGTAGTCTGATATCTTTAGTGGGCATGAATTTGAAAACTTTGATCAGATCGAGATGCCCCACGATGTCGAATCTTCCGCTGCGGGCCATCGCTTCGACAGCATCGAAGTAGCTTTGCCAGATCGTATCGATGTCACGGTTTTGATACTCCCCGATAAATTCGGGATTGTCAAAACCCCACTCATCCAGAAAGTGTACCGATCCGATCAGATAATCGGCCGGTGTTTCGAAGATGCGATCATCCATATATCCGGGAAGATAGTCGACCTCATATCCCTGCAGGATCTCAATCTCTCCTTTATATTTCTCGCGTACCTCGTCGAGCATGCGGGTATAGAGCGGAATCTGATCGAAATGCAAGCGGTATTTGGGATCGAAATCCATCGGTGCATGTTCGCTGAAACCGAAATAGCGCGTGCCGTTTTCGATCGCTTTGCGGACATACTGCTCCGGCGTGCCGGTGGCATGATTGCAGAGTATGGTATGGTTGTGCAGGTCGACGATCACCTCTCTCTCCTTCTTCCTGGTATGAATATTCAAGCAAAAATTCAAAATGCCGATTTTGTCTTTAGTATAGCAGATTTTGAGTCTCATACGAAACAAGGATGTGGAAAGAGAGATGAATAAGCATAGCAATGCAGAAGAATTGACGGGACTGTTGACGCGGATCGAAGAGGATGCTTTACAACTCTCCTCGGTGCTGGCTTCCCAGCCGTTGCAGCAGAGAGAGAGGATCGAGTCGCTTCTGTCAGAGATCACCTCTCTGGCGATCCGAAGCAGACAGAGGGTTGCCGGTTCCGGCGTTGTCGTCTCATTCAGTGATATGAACGAGTCGGATGCTGTTGTGACGCCCAAAGAGATACGCGAACTGCTTGAAGCGTTTGCCTGATTGCTGCAGATAGCGGATAAATAATATATGGAAAAGGAGCAATAATGACACAGGAAGAACTCGACGCACTGATGGCCGAAGGATTTGATGACGATCTGGCGGTAATGGACGAAGAGGAGGGTGCGGAGAGTGCTGAAACTGCGGAAGAGGAGCAGACAGAAGAGACGCTTTCCGATACAGAGGAGAGTGCCGATGCCACTGAAGACTCCGATGACGGCCTGATGGTCATCGATCAGAAAAACTTTAAAGTCGATGCCACCAAACAGTGGCCGCCGCCACCGCCGACAGATGATCACAAAGTGGTCAATCAACTCGATGATGTCACCAAAGACTCGGAGAAGAAGGCGACCGAGATCATGGACAAGCTCGAAGAGATCAACAACTTCATCATGGATATTGAAACCGCCGGCAACGATGTCAGGGCGGTACTGGAAAAAAATATCGAGACTTACGGCAAACTGAAAGCAAAGTTTCCGGGAATCGCACTCTTTGCGGAGATGGTCGATGAAAATGAAAACGCACTCGGCAAGATCGGAAGTATCGTCGAAAAGTCACAGGGCAGCGCCGATGAGATCATGATGATTATGGATATCATGCAGTATCAGGATATTCATCGTCAGAAGATTGAACGTGTCATCAACGTCATGCGTGCACTCTCCAAATATATGAACTCTCTCTTTGAGTCGAGTGTAGAAGATACCTCACGCGTCAGCTCTGCGACACACATCGCCGGGGACAGCGATACAGAGGATGTCGTCTCTTCCGATGAGATCGAAGCGCTGCTGGCGTCGTTCGGGCAGCAGTAAAACCTAAGGATAGTATAAACAAATCCTGTTATAGTGGCAAAAAATCATAACAGGAAAGATCCTTGAAAAAAGCCGAACTGCTCTCCCCCGCGGGGAACTTCGAAAAACTCAAAATCGCACTCGCATACGGCGCCGATGCCGTCTATGGCGGTGTGAGCC
>JALWPY010000089.1:2432-20748 GCA_026994915.1 Campylobacterales bacterium | reverse complement strand
GATTTTTACCGCATCCTCCAGCAGTGCCTGCAGATGCTCCCATGACTTGAAACTTTCGGCGTAGATTTTGTAGACATCTTCGGTACCAGAGGGACGGATCGCGATCCAGCCGCTGGCAGTCGTGATCTTGATGCCTCCGATCTCCTGATCATTGCCCGGGGCTTTGGTGAAGATCGATTCGATCGGATCTCCTGCGAGAGTCTCGGTGGTGATATCTTCTGGTTTGAGTGCTTTGATCTTCGCTTTCTCTTCCGCAGTGGCAGGCGCATCGACTCTCTGATAGTAGGAAGTTCCAAACTTCTCTTCGAGTTTCTGATAGTGCTGCGCGGGATCTTCACCTGTTTTGGCCAGAATTTCTGCGGCGAGAAGATTCATGATGATGCCGTCTTTGTCCGTCGTCCAGGTGCTGCCATTCATGCGCAGGAACGAAGCGCCTGCACTCTCTTCACCGGCAAACCCGATCTCAGCGTTGAAAAGTCCCAGTGCGAACCATTTGAACCCGACGGGCACTTCGTAGACTTTACGCCCGAGTGCGGCGGCAATGCGGTCGATCATGGCCGAAGAGACGAGGGTCTTGCCGATCTTGAGATCTTCGCTCCAGAGCGGGCGGTTTTTGAAGAGGTATTTGATTGCGACGCTGAGGTAGTGGTTGGGTTTCATCAGACCGCTTTTGGTGACGATACCGTGACGGTCGGCGTCCGCATCGTTTGCAAATGCCAGATCGTAGCTTTTTTTGAGTTCGATCAGAGAAGCCATCGCGTAGGAGGAGGAGCAGTCCATACGAATCTTGCCGTCATGATCGAGTGTCATGAAAGAGAAGGTCGGATCGACAAAGGGGTGGAGGATATCCAGACTGAGATTGTGAATCTCGTTGATCTTTCTGTAAACATCCAGTGCCGCACCTCCCAGCGGATCGACGCCTATCTTCAGTCCCGCCCTGCGGATCGCTTCGATATCGACGATGGAGGGGAGTGCTTCGACATAAGGCGTGATGAAGTCATACTCTTCGACATATTTGCTTGCCAGCGCTTTTTCACACGAAGGTAACTTGATTTTGTCGACACCTTTTTCCAGTATCTCATTGGCCCGTTGTTCGATCCAGTTCGTGACATGGGTATCGGCCGGGCCGCCATTTGGTGGATTGTATTTGAACCCGCCGTCTGAAGGAGGGTTGTGCGAGGGGGTGATAACGACGCCGTCGCCGGTATGGATATCATCTTTTTCATTGTGAGTGAGGATGGCGAAGGAGACCAGCGGTGTGGGGGTATAGCCCCCCTCTTTGGCGATCATCGTCTGTACTTCATTGGCGGCAAAGACACGGATCGCTGTCAGTTGTGCCGGTGTGGAGAGGGCATGTGTATCCTTGCCCATAAAGAGTGGTCCGGTGATCTTGTGCTCTTTGCGATAGTCACAGACTGCCTGGGAGATCGCGATGATATGCGCTTCGTTGAAGCTCTTTCTGGAAGCACTTCCCCTGTGGCCAGATGTCCCGAAAGCGACACGTTGTTCAGGAATCTTCGGATCTGGTTTTTGGTTGTAGTAGGCTGAGATGAGTTCCGGAATGTTTTCCAGCATCTCTTTGGGGGCTTTCTCTCCGGCAAGTGGGTGCATGCAAACTCCTTTTTAAAGAAATTTTAGCATAGCTTTGCCAAATAGTAGCCTTTTGAAACTAAGTTGTTTGTCTGAACTTCTTCTGGGTGTACGGGATCGAAACAGTCTACGTTTCGGTCCCGCAGTATTATCATCAGAACTTATAACTTCCCTGCAGGTAAAAGTATCTTCCGGGCTCGTTGAGTAGCATGACATTGTCGACGCCGTTTCCTGCAGTCAGGAGTACGAGGTCTTTGTAGGTGTTGGTGACGGCGTAGGTTTTGTCCAGCAGATTGTCGACGCCGGCTGTGAGTTTGAAGCCGTGTCTGAAACTGTGTGACGCTTTGAAGTTGAGTACGCCGTACCCGGGGAGCTTCTGTTCACCGTTTTCGTAGTCGACTTTGTCCCATTCGGTGGCCCCGACGAAACCGAGTGTGGCGGTGGTGGCGTCGTCATAGTCGTAGTTGAGGGCAATGTTGGCTTTAAACGGCCGCATATCCGGCATGTTGGTTTCATGCTGGCCGGTAAGAGGATGATCTTTCTTGCCCCGTTTGTAAGAGAAGCCGTAGTCGAGATAGAGGCTCTCTGTTGCGATGACATTTCCACTGACTTCTGCGCCGTAGATTTTGGCGTCGACATTTTCGAAACTGTTTTGCTGTTTCGAAGCGTTGTAAGCGATGTAGTCTTTGAGCAGACTGTAGTAAAGTTTGGTTTTGATGCTGAAGCGATCGTAGATCTTTTCGACACCCAGGTCGATCTCATAGTTTTCGGTCTGATCGAGATCGGGGGTACCGTAGTGTTTGCCCATCATGACGAGGTAGAGCTCTCTGGCATCGGGGACTCTGGAGGATTTTCCCACACCTGCAAAATATGTCAGCGTATCGTCGGCATGAACAGTGGCGAAGATATTGCCGGTCAGACTGTTGTAGTCGTTGTCTGGTTCGCCTTTGCGCTTCGTCTCCACTTTGGCACTGTCGTATCTGAGGCCGTACTCCATATCGACACGGCCGATCTTCTGCGCGGCTTTGACGAAGAGGCCTCTGTCTGTCGTGTCGACATCATCCAGAGAGATGACCGGCATACCGTTTTTCATCTTCATTGGTTTGCCGTTCATTTCGAAGTGACCGTCCCAGTTGCGTTTGCTCGTATCGACTCCCACGGTCCAGTCGATGTCGGCCAGGGTGAAGCTGTTTTTGAGTTTGGCCCCTTTCATGTCGGTGGTGAGGGCGTGTGTTTTGTAGTTTGCGGCGCCCATTTTGCGGTATTTGGTCGACATAGGGTGATCGACTTTGGACTCATAGAGTTGTAACGTGACCTTTTTGGAATATCTGCCCAGATTTTTAAGGAAATACTCGAAGTTGTAGATGTCAGAGTCATCATAGATAGCATCCATCTTGGAGGAGGGGTAGAGGACGTCGTCGCTGCGGTTGGCAGTGTAGCTCAGATGCATCTCCTGGTTTTCTGTGACATCGACGAAGAGTTTGGCCATCAGGGTCGATTTTGTGTAGGCATCCATGTTCTGGTATTTGGGCTGATACTGCGCCCCGGCAGGTGCCACGCCTGCAGCGATATTTTTAGCGATCTGTCCGACGAAGTCGTCGCCGTTACCGTCTTTATACTGGCCCGAACGCTCGGTCGAAGCACTTACCAGAAGTTTGAACCGGTCGGTGCCTCCGCTGACTCTGGCCGCCACTTTACGGTAGTCCCAGCTGCCGACATTGGCGCTGATGTTTCCTGTAAATGTTTCGGTCGGTTTGATCGTCCTGATATTGACCAGACCGCTGAGTGTGCCGAAGTTTTCGACATCGAAAGGCCCTTCGCTCACCTCCACGGTGTCGATATTGTTGGTGAGTATATGGGAAGTGGGTGGGTCCATACGGTTGACACACGCGCCGCACACTTTGGTACCATCGATGATGATGTTGATGTTGTCACGTTTCTGTCCGCGTAGCAGGATATCGTTGGCGATACCGCTGCGTCGGAGGATGTTGACCGAAGGGATCTTCTTCTCCAGTGCTTCCGCCAGGTCAGCGGACTTGATCTCGTTGCCACTGACATCTTTGACAATCTCTTTGTTGATCTCCGCTTCCACCGTCACTTTGCCCATCTGAGCCGTCTCTGCGAAGAGTGAAGTGGTCAGCGCCAGTAGTATCCATCTTTTTTGCATTTGTGTAGCCTCCTTGTCATGCGTGATGAAATGATAGAAAAGATCTGTTAATTTTGTGTTAACTTTTAATGACTTTTACTATAAAATCCCGGATTATATAGTCAGTCAGGGAGTGATATGAAGAAGATAAGTACGATTTTGCATGATTTCAACGAACTGGTCATGTTCAAACACTCTATCTTCTCTCTTCCCTTTATTTTCATAGCGATGATCGTGGCAGCGGATGGATGGTTCGGATGGCGGCTGCTGGGGCTGGGTGTGCTGGCGGCGGTGACGGCCAGAAACTTCGCGATGGGATTCAACCGCTGGGCCGATGTCGATATAGACCGTGCCAATCCCCGCACGGCGGGACGCCCCAGTGTCGACGGACGACTCAAAAGAGAGACAGTACTGCTCTTTACCATAGCCAACGGCATTGCGTTTGTGGTGGTGGCATGGTTCATCAACGCTCTGGCATTTTGGCTCTCCTTCCCTATCTTGTTTATTCTGGCGGGTTACTCACTCATGAAGCGGGTGTCGGCGCTGGCGCATCTGGTGCTGGGGCTTTCGCTGGGACTGGCGCCCATCGCCGGTGTCGTGGCGGTGCGTGGTGAGATTACGATGTGGTCCGTGATGCTCTCGGTGGGTGTCATGTTCTGGGTGGCGGGGTTCGATCTGCTCTATTCGCTGCAGGATATGGAGTATGACAAAGCGGTCGATCTGCACTCCATCCCTTCGCGCTACGGGGCGCAATGTACACTTTTTTTGTCCAAAATCTTTCATGCACTGACGATCCTCTTCTGGCTCTTTTTTGCGGCAGAGGCGGAGGTGGGCTGGCTGACATACATGGCCATCGTACTTTCGGCAGTGATCCTCTGGATGGAGCACCGCATCGTCGCGCAGGACTTCAAACAGATAGATAAAGCTTTTTTTACCCTTAATGGTTATCTGGGTATAATGTTTTTAGTGTTCGTGATACTGGACTATATGATTTGAAGGCAGGGCGATGAGCGATATCCGATTTGTACCGGCAGTACTGACGATGCGCTTTGAAGAGATGAGTGATGCAAAGAGCGAACTTTTCCGGCGTGAGTATGTCAGCCTCTCGGAGTATGAAGAGGATGCCATCGGTCAGTGGCTCAAGATCGCCAAAGCGAGAGGCGAAACCAAAGATACCGATGAAGTACTGCTCAATCTGCTGGTAGAGCTGCATAAAAAGGTCGATGAACTTACCGCTCTGGTGAAAAACGAAGAGAGAAAACTGATTCCACTGGCCCATACGACACAGATTTTGGAGATCGGTTTCGAACATATCAAGATCGAAGATCCATTCTTCAGAGCGGGACGCGAGTACTATGCCCGGATCGAGATGCCGATCTTCCCCAGACGGGAGATGGCGCTCTACCTCAAAGGGGTCGATTTACATATCGCCGAGATCATCCTGATGCATGAGAAAGATCTCAAAGACTGGAATGCCTACGTCGTTGCAAAAGAGCGTGCCATGATCCGTGAGATGAAGAAGAGGCAGGGCGCATGATCGAGATATTTGTATTTATCGGTTTTCTGGTCATACTCGGGCTTTTGATCGCCTACTTCTACATGCGTGATCAGGCGGTGACGAAGCAACTGAGTGCCTATGAACGTGCTATTGACGATCTCAACAGCCGGGTCTACAGACTCGAGCAGAAACAGACCGAAGAGCGGGATGAAAATCTGCCCGACTTTGCACAGGAACTCGAAGCGGTCGAAACGCGGCTCAACCAGAAACTCAACGATCTGAGCGATCCGCTGCTCAAGGCGATCCGGGCGATCCGTCAGATGGAAAACGAGATGATCCGCATCAACGATACACTCAACGAGCGCATCTCCAGGATCGAAGAGAACAATCGCCTCAGCTCCATGTCCGCCACCAGTAAGCTGATCAATGAAAAGGCGATCATCGAACTCTACAAAAACGGATACAGTGCCGAAGAGATCGCCAAGCGCGAACGCACACCGCTGGGTGAAGTAGAACTGATCCTCAAAATCGCCAATCTCAAATGATTTCCGCTGTAGATACCTCATGGCAGGATGCCCTGCGCGAAGCCTTTGCCGCTTTTGAACCGGAGTATCTGGACTATCTGGAACGCAACGAGGGCTACTTCCCGGACAGAGAGAACTTCCTCAACGCCTTCAAAACCCTCCCGCTGGAGAAGACACGCTATATCCTCTTTGGCCAGGATCCCTATCCACGTATCGAGAGTGCGACGGGATACGCCTTTATCGATGGAAAAGTAGCGTCGATCTTTTCTGAAAATGGTCTCAGCAAAGAGGTCAATCGTGCCACGAGTCTGCGCAATTTCATCAAAATGCTGCTGTTGTGTGAAGGGGATCTGAAAGAGGATTTTTCCAAAGAGGCGCTTGCAAAGGTTGACAGCAGTATCTATATTCAGACGATCGACGCCCTGCGGAAGAACTTTGAGCGAAACGGGGTGCTGCTGCTCAATATGGCACTGGTCTTCAGCACCAAAGAGGAGAGCAAAAAGCACATCAGAGCCTGGCGGGGATTTGTCGAAAATTTGCTGAGGGTGTTACAGGGAGAAGATGTGGAGCTGATACTGTTTGGCAAAATCGCCGAAGAGGTGGCGCGGATCGAAGGGGCGGAGAGCTTCACCAAACATACACTTCCACACCCCTACAACATCTCTTTTATCACCGATCCAAAAGCGCATGCGCTCTTTGGACCGATGCATCTGTTGCATCCTTAGACGATTTCGTCTGCCATCTGGTCGAGTTTGTCGAAGAGCTCTTCGCTCGCTTTTTCCATCTCTTTGAAGTTTTCGATCACTTCAGGGACAGCCTCTTTTGTCAATGGTTTGTCTGTCAGGGAGACGTTTCTATTGGCGGCATCGTGAACTCTGGCATGGACCGGTTCAAGCGCTCTGAATGTCTGTGCCTTGCCAAAAGTCTCTTTCCCTTCCCCGTTGTACCATTTGCCGAAACGGCAGTCGTTGTGTGAGACTTGCGGACTCTCGTTGCCGTCGTCGTAGAGTACGGTGTTGTAGACATTTGCTTTGTAGAGGATATGGTCTGCTTTGACGGAGGTCGCGAAAGACTTTAGCTTCACATGTTCGGCGTTTTTGGATGTGATGTTGGCATCTTCGTTGAACTGTCCGAGTGTTGTCTGGAAGGCGTCGACCGTCTCGCCTGAATTGGTGGCGATGGTGTTGACCTCTTCGACGTTGGACTGGATATCCATCGTCTCCTGCTGGAGCGTCTGGACGGTGATGGCGATTTCGGCAGTCGCCTTCTGTGTGCGTTCGGCAAGTTTGCGTACTTCATCCGCTACGACTGCAAATCCGCGTCCGTGTTCTCCTGCGCGTGCTGCCTCGATGGCGGCGTTCAGGGCGAGGAGGTTGGTCTGGTCGGCGATATCTTTGATCAGATTGACGACCGACGTGATCTCTCCGGTGCGTTCGTTGAGCGATCCTGCAGCATCTGTCACACCGGCGATCAGTTCGATGAGGTGGTTCAGCTGTCCGGAGAGTTCGGCAGTGACCTGCATGCTGGAGTCGGACTGTTCAGCCGTTTTCTGTGCACGCTCTGTAATATCATTGATCAGATCGATACTCTCCCTGAGGTCGTTCTGAATCACACTCATACCGGCGCGGATACCACCGCTGATTTTGTCGAGTTCGAGTGAGAGTTCGCTTTTGAGGCGGCTCTTGTTCGCCTCGATCACATCTTCGACCGCTTTACCCGAGAGCTGACAGTTCTGTTTGAAAGTGCCCTTGAGCCCCTGACAAAAGATCTTTCGGTATGTAGCACCTTCTCCCGCTTTTTGCAGGGCGTTGGAAGTGCCGCGCATCGTCGCTTCGACCTGGTCGAGCATGTTGTTGATGTTCCATGCGACTCTGGCCATAGGATCGTTGCTGTCGATACCGGTGATGCGTACTTCGATGTTGCCATTTGCCGCCTGTTCGGTGACATACTCTATCTTTTGTGCCAGTGTATACCGGCTCTGTACCTTAGGCTGCCTGGATCGAGACAATAAATTCGTCATAGCTTACTCCTTTTTCTTGTAACAATTTTTTCAGATGTGCTTCGGATGCAGCGATGCCGCCGCTGTTTTCGAGTGATCTCAGCTTTTCATAGAGTGGCTTGATCACCTCCAGTGCTTTGGGACTCGGTTTGATACGCACTGAGTAGTATCCTATTATATTTTGTCCTGCATCATAGGAGGGGGTGACATTGGCATAGACCCAGTAGAAACTGCCGTCGGCCGCGAGGTTTTTGACATAGGCAAAGACTTCATCACCGCTCTGGATTTTTTCCCACAGGAGTTTGAAGACGACTTTTGGCATGTCTGGATGGCGAACGATCTTGTGGGGTTTACCCAGCAGTTCAGATTCGGGTAGTTTCGCCATCTCCATAAAGATCTCATTACAGTAGGTGATACGCCCTTTGGTATCGGTTTTGGAGACGATAAAATCATCTTCGCGCATCTGTTGTTCACGATTGTTTGGCATCGGTGCACTCATGCTTACTCCTTGTTGGTTTGGTTTGGTATAATATCGGTATAGATGAAATTTATTTTAGGGGCAGGGGATATATGCTAATAGACGGACACAACAGAGTGGTCAATTATCTGCGGGTATCGGTGACGGAGCGGTGCAACTTCCGCTGTCAGTACTGTATGCCGGACAAGCCCTTTTCATGGGTTCCCAGAGAGAACCTTCTCTCTTTTGAAGAGCTTTTTTTGTTTATCAGAGCGGCGATGGATGAGGGGATCACCAAAGTGCGTATCACCGGCGGAGAGCCGCTGCTCAGAGAGGGGCTGGACAAGTTTATCGAGATGATCTACAACCATAATCCCGACGTCGATCTTGCGCTGACAACCAATGGTTACCTTTTGAAACAGGTGGCCGGGAAGCTCAAAGAGGCAGGACTCAAACGACTCAATATCTCACTCGATTCGCTTCGACCGGAAACGGCACGGCAGATCGCACAGAAAGATGTACTCAAAGATGTCCTTGCCGGTATCGACGAAGCACTCGCTGTCGGACTGAAAGTGAAGATCAACATGGTCCCGCTGAAGGGGATCAACGACGATGAGATTGTCGATATCCTCGACTTTTGTAAAGCGCGCGGTATCGAAGTACGCTTCATAGAGTATATGGAAAACGCTCTCGCCAAAGATAATCTCAAAGGCTTGCTTGGCAAAGAGATACTTGAAAAGGTCAAAGAGAAGTATGTCATCAAAAAAGTGGGAAGAGAGGGGAGCAGTCCATCGTTCTCCTACCTGCTCGAAGATGGGTACAAGTTCGGTCTCATCGATCCGCACAAACATGACTTCTGTGAGACATGCAACCGTATCCGCCTCACAGCCGAGGGGTATCTGATTCCCTGTCTCTACTTCGATGAAGCGATGAGCATCAAAGATGCCGTACAGGCAGGTGATGTGCCGCGTGCCGTTGAAGTACTCAAAACCGTACTTCGTGATAAACCCAAAGAGAATCGCTGGAGCGACACAGCTGACCAAACCAATGAAACCAGCAGCAGAGCCTTCTATGAGACGGGAGGATAAAAGTGCCTGAAATCCATCAAGCGCGGTTCATCTGCGCGTGGGCCCTACGCCGAGTAGAACAAAGCGTTAGCGTAGTGGCGGGGACTTTGTTCCCGACGCGTCATCAAAATGAGACCGGGGGCTGATAAAAAACGATGATCATCCGAAAACTCTTCAAGTTCGAAAACGCGCATGTCGTACGTGGCTGTACCAGCGAGCGTTGCAAGTACAGTATACACGGCCACTCCTACAAGATCGAACTTCTGTTTTCATCCAACTATCTCGATCAGGGGCAGATGGTCTATGACTTTGGTCTGACAAAAACCACCATCAAAGATCTGATCGACTCCTTCGACCATGCGATCACCCTCTGGGACCAGGATGATCCGGAGTATATCGCCTCCATGCAGAGATACAGCAAACGCTGGGTTTTGCTGCCTGTCTCTCCCTCGGCAGAGCAGTTTTCGCGGGTCATTTTTCTGATGATCGACCGGTTGCTTTCACAGACACAGATGCGCAACGGCGAGAGAGATGTCCATCTGCACAGTGTTATCGTACATGAGACCGATACCGGATATGCACAGGGGTTTCGTGAAGATGCCTGCAATGATGCAATGGGCAGGATCGATCTCAAAAAGATCTGTTTCAGTGAGCAGGTGATGGAAGAGTGGCATGATCCACAGATGTGGGAGAAGCTCCTTTCCGGTAAAACATTTGTCAATCCTGAGCCAAAATAGTTAATATATATTATCAATTTACTTTAATCACCATGAAGTAAAATAGATAGTGATAAAATCAATAAGGAGTAAGTATATGAAAAAAAATTTCATTTATGCATTGGTATTAGCGGCAGTTTTTGTCGGTTGTGGTGATTCTGCAAAAGAGGCAGCAACAGCAACGACAGAAAAAGCGAAGGAAGCGACAAGTAGTGTTGTCGAAAGCACCAAAGAGGCGGCACACAGTGCAACTGAAAAGGCAGCAGAAGCTGTCAAAGAGGGTAAAAATGTCGTAGAAGCAGCCAAAGAGGCAGCTACCGAGACTGCAACAAAAGCGGTTGAAGCGACTAAAGAAACGGCGTCTAACGCTGTCGAAGCTACCAAAGAAGCAGCTTCAAATGCTGTAGAAGCGACTAAAGAGGCAGCAGGCAAAGTTGCTGAAAAAGCAACAGCGGCGGCAACAGGTGCTGTAACAGCAGCCAAAGAAGCAGTAGCCGGTGCAGACGGTGCAGCGATCTACAAAAAATGTTCTGCATGTCATGGTGCTAAAGCTGAGAAAAAAGCACTGGGCGCGAGTCAGGTGATTGGCGGATGGGATGCAGCAAAAGTCGAAGAGGCACTCAAAGGGTATAAAGCCGGAACATACGGCGGACCTATGAAAGGTGTCATGAAAGGGCAAGTCGCTTCTATGAGCGATGCTGACATCAAAGCAGTTGCAGAGTATATCTCTACACTCAAGTAAGAAAATTTCAGGCGGGCATATCTGCCTGCCTTCTAACTCATAAACTTTTCAAAATCCTCTCTTCCAAAATCCCATTTTATAGGTAAAAACTTCACGACAGCGCCTTTTTCGATCTTTTCGGTTTCCGGATCGATGACGATCATACCGTTGCAGTGGTTCAGCACATTGACCATACCGGGGGCAAACTTCTGTGCGGGAGCAAAACTGTTCCCATCAAAGAGTCCGGGAATAATATTTGCCACAGGGCGGGGGGATTTGATCTCCTCTGTTGCAACTGTCTCTATGGTCGCATGATAGGGGTTGTTGCATCCCTGCAGTTTTCGGATTAGAAATTTACCAAAGAGTTCGAAGTTGAGGGAACTGGCGAGGGGGTTTCCCGGTAGATTAAGGACGATCGTATCTCCGATCTTTCCGAAAGTGGTCGGTTTGCCGGGTTTGATCTGTACTTTCTCAAATATCGTCTCCATCCCCAGCGTGCCAAAAGCCTCTTTGGTGAAGTCGGCTTCTCCCACACTGACACCGCCGCTCGTGACGATCAGATCACAGTCAAGCGCCATCGATACAAGCTGTTTGAGAGATTCGACATTGTCTTCACTTTTACCGACAAAGCGCGTTTCACAGCCCAGCTCCTCAGAACGGGAGAGAAGATAGTAGGTGTTGGAGTTGTAAACCTGGGAAGGACCGAGCGGTTCGAAGTGGAGTTTCAGTTCACTGCCACTGGCAAAGACGCCCACACGCATACGACGGTATACTTCTATATGGGTGATGCCCTGACTCGCCAGCAGGGCGATATGAGAGGCATCGATCGTGTCGCCTGTCGAGAGAATCACTTCATTTTCATCGATATCCTCTCCACGGTAACGGATATTGGCACCGAAACGGACCGGTTTTTCGATCGTGACGGTGTTATCGGTTGCACTGACATTCTCCTGCGGGATGATCGTATCGACGCTTTCCGGTACCTGTGCTCCGGTCAGTATCTTGATGCACTCGCCGTTTTTGAGGCTGTAGCTGTGGCTGTCACCTGCGAGAATCTTCCCGACGATTTTGTAGCTCTGAGCCTCTCCGGAAAGCCCGTAACCGTCCATGGCCGAGTTGTTGAATGTCGGGAGTGCGACTGTGGCGTAGCGATACTGCGATGCGACACGTCCGAGGGCATTTTCAATCGGAACGATCTCGGTGGAGAGAGAGGGAAGATTTTCTTCTATCAGTGCGAGTGCCTCGTAGATGGTGACTGCCATAGCGATCCTTCGTAAATAAATGAGTTTATTGTACCAAATTGTAAAGAAATATTTTCACAGGACGATTTAGGGGAAACGCATAAATTACAACAAAGGATTTTACAATGAGAAGAAGCGGTTTTACAATGGTAGAGTTGATCTTCGTGATTATTATCATCGGTATCTTGAGTGTTGCAGCGATTCCGAAGTTTGGAGATATCAAGGACAGGGCGAAGGTGAATAGCGAATACAATGCATTGTCAAATTTGGATGGTGCAATAGAAGGTGCTATTGCTTTTCAGCAAGAGGATTACAATAATATGGATGTCTTGTGGCACAATCAACCTGCCTCAACAGCTCAGAATGATGCAACAAATGGCTACAGTGCTATTAACACAAATAAAAAGGTACTCAGTAAAATTGTCAAAAAAGGTGATGATCTGAAAATTGTCGGTTATGTGGATACTAATACCAGTGGAAAAATTGGTGGAGATCAAATAGAAGGGGATGTGATCTTTATAGAAGGTGTTGCATCTAATCATGTTACCGGTGTTAAAAAAGATCCAGATGTGCAAAACAAACCAGATAGAAATGATGTATGGGTTTTCAATACCTCTTCTGTCGATATTAATGTGACTGATACTGATTCTGCTTTTGCAGAAACAGAGGTACTTTCCGGTGAACTTAAACTGCTCGATGCCAGTAAAGCAATCACTATAGAGAGATTAAAAGTAAAACGAAGTGACGGTGTAACTACTGATTTCGCTGAAACTGCAGTAACTGCAGTTAACTAACCTAGAAATAAAGTAGTTTACAGATATCAGGCAGTATATTAATGCCTGATATCTCATTCTTAATCTTAATATCTTCCATTTGGTTTTGATATATAAATACTACTCATAATAGAAATATTATAAAGGACTCTCCCATGAAAAGAAACGCTTTCACCATGATCGAGCTTATCGTGGTCATTTTGATCATCGGCATACTTGCAACGATGGCATTGCCAAAATTTGGCGATGTCAAGGATGATGCAAAGATCAACAGTGAGCTGGCCAGTATCAATGGTCTCGATTCGGTAATCATGGCGCAGATCGAGATGCATCAGAAGCGGTATGGTAACGTCAAGGTCAACTGGCATAATTACATCGATATGAACGATACGACAGGTGCCAACAGAGCCAATCATTACAAAACGATCAATGCAGACCATCTTGTGCTTTCACAAATCGCCAAACGTAACAAAGGCTTTGAGATTACAGGCTGGAAAGCGATCGATTGCAAGGGGAACTCTACCTATAACGACGGGCTTTTCTGTGATGCCTTCATCCTCAAAGCCGAAGCGACCAATGCTGTTACCGGAGCGAAATATCCGACCAGTGCTCCCGGTCAGGATATCGAAGGTGAACCCGATCGTAATGATTTCTGGGTTTTCAATCCCTCTCCTGTAGATCTGGAGATTGTCACCAGAAATACTCGCTCTCCGATCAATCCGACAGTAATTGCCGCTGGTGAGATCGGACTCGTAGATGTCAACGGCACGAGACCGATAGCGGATATCAGAGACGTCGGTGTCAGAGGATTGACAAACAATCCGACATATACATACTATTTTACTGCACCGGCACAGTAAAAAAGAAGAAGAAGCAGGATAGATTTTTGGTAAATAAAACGACCTGGACATCACTGCTTTTACTTTTCGTCATCGGGTGTGGCGGTACAGACTTCTTTACTGTCGATACCCCCGACGATATCTACGATAAAATCCCCGCTTATGATGCAGACAAATGTATCGCTCCCTATGATATTGAACGATTTCGTCCCACGCTGAAGAAGTGCAAGCTCCAGTATCCAAATGGTACGGCAGTGTCGTACGGTAAATTACGAGGATTCAAAGCCCCGTACTTTTACGGTCTGGACGATGCCGTCTGGTTTGTAGTCGACAAAGATGCAGATATGGAAAAAATCCGATCCGAACTGCGTGAAAAGGGAGAATGGCAGACCAGTGACAGTGAGAAGCATCTATGGCATGCAACACTGCGATGTTTCAAGCCAAAATCGGGTGTAGATTCCTACACATGGATGCAGATACATGGGAACAATGCCACTTTCGACTATCCGATCCTGCGACTTATGTGGGTGCGTAACCATGAGGGGTTCTACGACCACCTCTGGGCCATTGTCATCGTGAGTGATCCCTATGCTGACAAACGCTATGAATGGATCGATCTGGGAAAACGCCCCGATGGTTTCTTCGATGCAGATGTGAAGATCGTCGACAACAGTATGGATATCATCCTCAACGGCAAATGGATCAAACATTACGATGTCACCTACTGGCAGGAAGTGGAAAACTACTTCAAAGCTGGTGTCTATATCAACCGTCATGAAGATCATGGCAAAGCTGCTGTTGTCTTTAAAAATCTGAAAATGTATTGACATTTCTCATATAAACCATACAAAACTTCACAAAAGTAAATAAAAACTCCCATAATATCTATTTTAGGCTACTCTTTCTCCATATATGGACGATCTATCAGTATAGATTGACCAAGGAAAGAAAAATGAACAGAAAAGCCTTTACGATGATCGAACTGATCTTTGTGATCGTCATCATAGGGACTCTCTCTGCGATGGCGATACCGAAATTTACCGGAGTGAAGGATCAGGCAGTCAAAGCGACGGAACTCTCCACCGCTTCTGCAGTCGCGACAGCACTGGAGTCTGTACACAGTGCGTGGAGTATCAGCGAAGATGATTTTGACTGGGACAATGACGGAGCAGATGACGATATCGATACAGAGCTCTCCTCTCAGGGGTATCCCTGGGATTTGAACCGAACGAATCGAGATCCGCTCGATGCACTGTTAAAGTCCGGTTCCAAAAGCGGTTTTGTCGAACAGACAGATCTGCTGACGCTGAGCAATGCGAACTGTTCTATGCGCTACAGACTCTATACAGCCAAAGCGTCAGATCCTGTTCGTGGTATCAAATATCCTACTAGAAACAGTGCTCGGGATGTCGAAGGCAAACCGGACCGAAACGATTTCTGGATTTACGCACCGGAAGTCAATGGCACTTGTCGTATCAAAAGCGACCACTTTGCACCCCGGCAAATCATTGCAGGGGATTTTCTCTTGCTGGATCTCAATGGTACCCTGCAGCCCGATTTCGATGTACAGGATCTGGGGCTTGGCTTCGGACTGATCTGAAAAGAGACTATTTGTCCATCACATCGGCCATCGACCACATAGGCAGGAAGATACCCAGTGCGAGCAGCAACAGAAATCCGGCCAGAACTATGATCATGATCGGTTCGATGTAGGTAGAGATATTGTCGACGAGGTCGCTGTACTTTTCACTGTAGTACTTGTCGACCTTGACCAGCATGGGGTTGAGTGATCCGCTGCTCTCACCCGCTTTGATCATCTGGATGACCATGCTCTCAAACTCTTCACTCTTTTGAAACCCTTCCGTCAGTGAACGCCCCTCTTCGATAGACTCTTTGATCGTCGCAAAACGCGTTTTGAGGTAGTCGTTTTCGATGATATTTTCCGCGATAGCCAGCGCTTTGATGATCGGTACGCCTGAGTTGGTCAGTTTGTTGAAGACGAAGATATAGCGTCCGGTCATCGAGAGGCGGGTGGTCTTTCCGATGAGATAGAGTCTGAGTATGTAGGTGTCGACAAAGTATTTGTAGCGCCCTTTTTGCTGGTAAAAGAAGCTGTGCAGTGCGACCAGCAAGACGATACCGCCCAGAAGAAAGAGGCCATTTTGAGAGATGAACTCCTGTAAACCGAGCAGTAGCTGTGTAGGGTAGGGCAGTTCAGTATCATACTCTTCGAACATCTCTTTGAACTGTGGGACCACCAGCTGTATGACCGTAACAAAAGCGATGATCATGACGGTAAATACGATAGCGGGATAGCGCAGCGCCTTTTTCAGTTTTTTGCGGTTTTCATGCAACTCTTCGAGGATATTTGCCAGTTTGTTGACCTCTTCTGAGAGGGTACCGGTCTGCTCTCCGAGCTTGATGATCGCAGCCGAGACATTTCCCAGTTCGTACGTATACTCTTCGAAAGCGTTGCCAATAGACTCTCCCGCCTCTATTCTCTGGGAGATCTGGCGAAAGATCTCTCTGGTCTGTCTGTGTTCAGTGGTATTGACCACCTCCTCAAAGCACTGGTTGAGAGAGATACCCGCATCGAGCATGACACCCAGCTGACGCAGAGAAGCGATATAGGGTTCCAGAGGTACTCTTTTCTTCAAAGAGGCATCACGCAGCGAATTTTTGAACTTTTCGAATTTGATCGAAATGGGTTCGTTGATCTCTTCGATCGAGACCAGCACGCCGAGTGCTTTGGCCTGAAACTGTTTGAGCGCGTCTATCTTGTGGCTGGAGACGAGGATGGTACTGTTCTGTTCCCCTCCGCGTATATAGACCACTTCGAAGTACTTCATAGCTTGACGACCCTTGCGACCTCTTCGAGGGACGTGATGCCTTCCAGTGCTTTGTGTACACCGTCGACGACCATCGGTTCGTAGTCACTTTTCATTGCTGCTTCATAGATCTCGTAGCGGTTTTTCCCCAGTGCGATCTGATGGGAGAGATTTGCGTCTATCTGCAGTATCTCACAGATCATGACCCTTCCAAGATATCCGGTAAAGCCGCATTTTGCACATCCCTCACCGGCGAAATAGACTGCATCGGCAGGCAGGTAAGTTTTGAACTTTTCGATAAGCGAGCGTTGCGGTTTGTGCTCTTTTTTGCAGTAGGGGCAGATCTTTCGCACCAGTCGCTGTGTTACGACGCCTACGAGGGAGTCAGCAATGAGATAGGGTTGCAGCCCCATCTGTACCATACGGGTGATGGCACTGGGAGCGTCGTTGGTATGGAGCGTCGAAAAGACGAGGTGTCCGGTCAGAGAAGCACCGACTGCTGTAGAGAGGGTCTCTTCGTCTCGGGTCTCACCCACCATGATGATGTCCGGGTCCTGGCGCAGTACCGACCGCAGGACTTCGCTGAAAGTGAAACCGATCTTGTCGTTGGTCTGAATCTGCTGCACGAGCGGGAGCTGATACTCGATGGGATCTTCGATGGTGATGATCTTGTTTTCGATATTTTTGATCTCGTTGAGTGCGGCATAGAGTGTGGTTGTTTTACCGCTTCCTGTCGGACCTGTAACAAAGACGATGCCGTAGGGTGCATGCAGAAGATCCTGAAATTTCTGGAGATTTTTCTCGCTCATGCCGAGTGTATCCAGCGTGAGGAGGATCTTCTGCTGATCGAGGATACGCATGACGATCGATTCACCATGGAGTGTCGGAGCAGTCGAAAGTCTGAAGTCATAATCCCTGCCGTTGATCTGCATGGAAAAGCGTCCATCCTGTGAACGCCGCTTTTCGGAGATGTCGAGATTGCCGAGAATCTTGATTCGTGAAACGAGTGCGTTGTAGACTTCGATATCGAGGATGAAGATCTCCCGCAGTACGCCATCGACACGATTTCTGACAGAGACATCGGTATGGCTCGGTTCGATGTGGATATCACTGGCATTGTTGATGATCGAGCTTTTGAGGATCTGCTCGATCAGTTGCATGATGGCACTCTGTTCGTTGTCGAGTTTGAAATCTTCGGAGGAGATCTCCCGTTTGACCTGTTCCATCAGGGAGCGTGCCGTTTCGATGATCTCCAGACGTTCATAGATATGGTGAATATCGTTTTTGAGAGCGATATAGAACTTGATCGGTTTGGCGACGATCGTACGTTCCAGAAGTTCCAGTGCATCGTAGTTGAGCGGATCGGCGATGGCGATATGGATGAAGTCTTCATCCTCTTTAAAAGGGATGGCATTGGCGTTTTTCAGAACCTGAAGCGGGTAGTTTTTGAGCAGGTTGAGATTGATCTCGACGCTGTAGAGATCGAGAAACTCCATGTCAAGCTGTTGTGCGAGGACGAGTGCCAGTTCCTTTTCGCTGATGAGCCCCTCTTCGATAAATATTTCACCCAGCTTTTTGGCATAATTACTCGCTTTCTGGATTGAAAGCGCATGCATCAGCTGCTCTTCGGTGATGTATCCCTGCTCGATGAGGATATCGCCGATTCTGACATTTTTGTGCATAAAATGACCCTTTGACATATTGACATCGAGTCTGTCAAAAGAGAATAAAATGAAAGCAGTTTCTGGGGCAAAAGCCCCGTATTATCGTATTTTTACAGACTCTTAGAGGGAGTCAAGCAAATTTTGTGCCGGTTGGGAGTAGTTGTGTTTGAGATAGATGCCCAGCGCCCGTTTAGCCACTTCCGGTTTGCCCAGTGCCTTTTTGGCTCTGGCGTAGATGATCCACGACTCTGCC
>JALWPY010000089.1:0-2422 GCA_026994915.1 Campylobacterales bacterium | reverse complement strand
CTCTGCCTGTGAAGGATCTTTTTTGCTTGCTTCGACAGCCCATTTGACCGCTTTTTCGTAATCTTTCTCTACAAGGTAAAAGCGTGCGATTTTGATGGCGGCATCGTAGGATTTTTTATCTTTATAGTTGACGAGGAGTTTGTAGAGACTTTCGCGTTGTGTCACTTTGAGCTGGAAAGTCTCCTCTTTTTTCGTTTTGGTTTTGGAGGAGGGTGTGCGTTTGTGCACTGTTTTGGGCATGTTCTCCACTTTTGGTGTCGCGACGGCAGTTTTCTGCAATGGCTTTCGCGGTGTAGCCGCTTTAGTCTCTTTCACCGGGGGTTCGGTGTGGGGTTGCGACGCCTTCTGAGTTGCCTGGTCCTCCATTATGACGGGTGTAAGCTGTGGCTGAGCTGCGTTTTTGGAAACCTGATCATAGACGAGATATCCGGCACCGATCAGTGCCACGAGACCGAAAAGTTTGAGCAGCATTTGATTACGCTGCTGTTTGCGGTACTTTTCGTAGAGTTTGACCAGCTTGCTGAAGTTGTTATTTAACATCGATGAGTCCTGCGTCTATGGCTGCCATGGTGAGGGTCGGTTTGCCCAGCTTGCTATATTTTTTATATCCTTCGCGATTGGCGATGTTGAGAATCTCCAGAACAGTTTTGAGAATCTTCTTTGTGGTCCTGAAGTTGCCCTGTGAGTATTCGTGAATAAACTTTGCATGCTGCTTTTTAAACATCGTCGCCACGTCAGAGAGATTGTTTGCGAGCAAACGGTGTTCGATGTAGCGGGCAATCTCTCTGTCACTGAGCCCTTCGAGGAGAATGCGCTTGGTGGTACGTGATTTGAAGTGCTCCTTGGAGAGGATGAAGTCTCCCTCTTTCTGGTGCATGGCGAGTACGAACTGGAAGATTTTCTGATCACTCAGGATGCGGATCAGTTCGACCTGGTCTTCAGTCAGCAGCTGCGCTTCGTCGATGAAGACAGTATACTCAAGGTCTCCGAAAGTGCGTTTGAGGCGGGAGATGAGCTGTTCGGTGGAAAATTCATCCGCTTCGACATTTGGACCGGCGAGGGAGAGGAGTGTGGCGAGAAACTCTTTTTCGTCGAAGTAGGGGTGTGTGAAGTACTTGGCGACTTTGACGCTGGTCACTTTCTGCTGGATGTAGTTCAAAAGAAAGCTTTTACCGGTACCCGGCCGTCCCAGCAGAAATACCAGGGGTACTTCGTGGGTGCGCATTGTATCGATGAGCTCTTTTTTGGCATATTCAAAAGTGAGACTGTCAAAGTAGCCGCTAAGATCGAAATCGTCGTAAAAAAGTGCTTTTGCGTCCGCAAATTGATTCATCTCACCTCTTTTACACTTGCACAAGGTAAGCCCAAAAGAGGAAAAAATCAGTCGTAATCGATACCGTTTTCCAGTTTTGCGAGAGAAGGTTCTCCCTCGTCTCCCCGTACAAGTTTTGGTGTCATTACTATAATCAATTCACTCTTAGATTTCACTTTTTTCTTGCTTCTGAATGCATGCCCTAAGAGTGGGATATCCCCTAAAAGAGGGATTTTGTTGACCTGGTCTTCTGTTTTTTGCTGTATGAGTCCGCCCAGTAATATTTTTTTCTCATTTTTAACCTTTACAATGGAGGATAGCTGCTTGATTTTGATATCGGGAGCTAAGCTTGGGACACCGTTTTGATCGAGATGGCGTTCGGTAATCTCACTGACGACAGGGTTGATTTTGAGGATGATGTAGTTGTCCTGAGAGACTTCGGGCAGGATGCTCAGTGTCACGCCGACAAAAGTAGATCCCACTTCAAACTGTGGTTCGGAGAGAACGGTACCGTTGGTAGTGGTGGTTTGTGTACCGGTCGTGAATTTGTAGTTTTTCTCTTCACCCACGTTGATGATGGCGGGCTGGTTGTTGAGTGTGAGGATGCGTGGGTTGGAGACGACATTGACTTTTCCCTGCGTTTTGAGAAAGTTCAGCAACCCCTCCATCGTAAAGTCGTATCCAACGAGATAATTGGCATTGACAAGCGGGTGAATACCTTTGTTGATGGTTTTTGCATTGCCGTCACTCTTCAGGCCTGCCTGAAACTTGCTCCAGTCGATACCTGTCGTCTGTTCGCCATTATAGGTCACTTCGATAATTTTGGCATCGATCAAAATCTGTTTATGGAGCCTTTTCATCATCGTGGTGATATATTTTGAAACGCGGTCGAGCTGTTTTTTGGTTCCGGTAACAGTAAGCAGCCCCGCTTCCTGGTTGATCGTCGTCTCACCGGGTGTGTACTGGTCCCCGTCGCGATGGAGGATGTTTTGTACCTCTTTCTGGAGATTGTCCCAGAATCTGAAATCACTCTGTGAACTGATGGAGAGGTCTCCGTTACCGTTGTCGCCGTTGCCTGTGGAGATCTTTTTGGAATTGCTGCTGGTTCGC
>JALWPY010000088.1 GCA_026994915.1 Campylobacterales bacterium | reverse complement strand
ATCTAATACAACAGTCGCTATAATCTCCTTCCACTCGCTTGAAGACAGGATTGTTAAACAGACTTTCAGAGAGTGGTCGAAAGGGTGTATCTGTCCGAAAGAGGCGATGCGCTGCACATGCGGCGGCGACCATGCCTACGGCAAAATCATCACCAAAAACCCAATTACGGCAGGAGAGAAAGAGCTTGAACAAAACCCTAGAGCCCGCAGTGCAAAACTCAGAATTTTCCAGACCCGTCACAATCCCGCAAAACAAGGAAAAGGGTAAAACACAGTCGGTAAAAGAGGGTATCTTCCGGGCCAAAAATGAGCTTCTGCATGATCTGGACGAAGAGCAGCACAAAGCACGCAACATCTCTGCACAGTCGCTAATCTGGGTCTATATCCTCCTCTTTTTCGTACTGATGGTGATCCTGCCCAAGATCTACATCGCGAACCAGATCTACTATGTCAGTAAAGATATCAATACCAAATACCACAAATACACCGCACTCCTCGAGGAGAACCGCTACCTCAAAAAGCGTATCGAACAACTCAACTATCAACGACAGGTGGTCGATTCGGTCGAAATCCCATAGTTGATGCTTGCACTATAAACTTTCTTTATTAACGCTTTATTAGCATTTGGTTAACAAACTTCCTTTATAATGTCAGCATATAATTTTCAACAAAGGATAGTGATGTTAGACAAAATCGCCGCCATCAAACAGGAGGTACAGAAGATCATCGTGGGTCAGGAGCATCTGATCGATTCACTGCTCATCGGCCTCATCGCGGATGGACACATACTCGTCGAGGGTGTGCCGGGACTGGCCAAAACAACCGCCATCAACGCCCTCTCTCGCGCACTCGGCCTCGACTCCAAGCGTATCCAGTTTACACCCGATCTGCTCCCGAGCGATATTACCGGAACGGAGATCTACAACCCAAAAACAGGGGAGTTTACAATCAAAAAGGGGCCCGTTTTCACCAACATGCTCCTTGCCGATGAGATCAACCGCGCCCCGGCAAAAGTACAGTCGGCGTTGCTGGAAGTGATGCAGGAGAAGCAGGTGACCATCGCCGACGATACCTTCAAAGTGGACAGACCTTTTCTGGTACTGGCGACCGAAAACCCGGTCGAGCAGGAGGGTGCCTACCGTCTGCCCGAAGCGCAGCTGGACCGATTCATGCTGAAGGTACTGGTTGGATACAACACGATCGACGAAGAGTTCGAGATCGTCAACCGTGTCGCCAAAAACGGCTTCGAAGCGGTGGAGAAGGTCGCCGGCAAAGAGGATCTGGAAGCAATCAAAGCAAAATTCAACGAAGTCCATGTCGACGATGCGGTGCAGAAGTACATGCTCAAACTGATCTTCGCGACCCGTGAACCCGAAAAGTACGGTCTGGGTGAGATGAAAGAGTATATCGAGTTCGGTGCAAGCCCGAGGGGATCGATCGATCTCTACAAAGCGAGCCGTGCGCATGCGCTGCTGAACGGAAAGGATTACGTCACGCCGCTCGATATCGCCGAAGTGGTGTCGGATGTGCTCCGGCACCGTATCATCCTCAGTTACAAAGCCGAAGCGAAGGGGATCACAAGCGATCAGATCATCCGCAGGGTTTTGGAAGCTGTCAAAGCACCTTAAAGAGCCGTCATGATGGAAACACTGGTCAAAGAGATCCTGCTGCGGGCCAAAAAAGAGGTCTTCACCGGCAATCTGGGCAACAACCTCACCGCCTTCAAAGGCGACGGTATCGACTTTGCCGAGATCAAAGAGTATGACTACGGCGACGACGTGCGCAAGATCAACTGGAAAGCGACCGCGCGCACCGGTGATGTGAAGGTCAATATCTTCAATGAAGAGCGCGAACTCAACATCATCGTTGCCTTCATGGTCTCCGGTTCGATCAACTTCGGGACCGTGCGCCTCAAGCAGGAGGTGATGGCGGAGCTGCTGGCGCTTCTGAGTTATTCGGCACTCAAAAACTCCGACAGGCTCTCGACCCTCTTTTTCAGCGAGCGTCCCGACTACTTTATCCGCCCCACCAAAAATCTCGGGGTGGTCGAAGAGAGTCTGAGAGAGGCGCTGACGATCGATCCGATCGGTAAAAAGGGTGATTTCGACGCCTTTTGCGGCTATCTCAACGCTACGACACGCCAGAAATCGATGGTGCTATTGATCGGAGACTTCTACGGCGAGGTCGATCTGAGTACGATTGCCCACAGACACCAGATCTATGCACTGATCGTACGGGACCGGTTTGAGGAGAATCCCGTGCTCGAAGGAGAGTTCACGCTGGTCGATCCGGTGACACTCAAAGGTGAGGAGATTCAGCTCAACGGTGGTGTCGCCGGACGCTACGCTGAGTTGCTCAAGGCGTATGATGACGCGATGTTCGAGCATTTTCTCGAGCACAAGATCACCTGGGGCAAAATCTATACCGATGAAGATCTCTATGTCAGAGCTTCACAGATTCTGAAGGGGTAGCCATGGAGCAGTTGAGAGATATCAAAGGGATCGTCGAAGTACCGGACTATTCGCTCTGGTGGTTGCTGGGACTGATCGTAGCAGGGATACTTCTGGTTGCGGCAGCGGTCTGGTTTTTCAGACGCAAACGCCGCAAAAAGCGCCGTTTTCTCAAAACACCCGAAGAACTGGCACGGGAGCGGATCGAAGCGATCGACTACGACGATCCCAAAAGTGTCGCCTACACCTTCATCGAAGATGTCGCGCATTTTGTAGATGAGCGAAACCTGAAGAGGTATGAGGCGCTGGTGCAGGAACTGACACCTTATAAATACAAAAAAGAGGTGCCCCCGCTCGATGAGGGGCTCAAAAGACGCATCGCACAATTTATCAAGGAGATCAAGTGGCAGGTATAGTGTTTGAACATCCGTTGTGGCTTCTGCTGCCGCTGCTCTTTCTGGTCTGTATGCGTTTTTGCAAACCCAGACAGGAGGCACTTTTTTTTCCGGGTGCAGCGATGCTGCAAAAAGCCTTCGCAAAGAGCCGTCTGGGGGGCAATGTCGTCAAGTTTCTGATCGTCACCGCCTTTTCTCTGGCACTGGCGACACCGGTCATCGAAAACGAAGTGACGGTCCAGAACGACAAAGGATATGAGATCTCGCTGATCATGGATGCGAGTGGTTCGATGGAAGAGAACAACAAGTTCGGCATCGTCAAAGAGATTGTCGAAGATTTTCTCGACAAACGCAAACATGACAAGATCGGCCTGACGATCTTTGCCGATTTTGCCTATGTGGCGGTACCGCTGACCTATGACAAGGCGAGTATCAAACGTCTTTTGAAGCGGATCGACGTCGGTGTGGCGGGGAGACAGCGCACGGCACTCTATGAAGCGCTCTTTCTCAGCTCCAACCTCTTCAAGGACAGCAAATCGAAAAACAAGATCGCGATTTTGTTGACGGACGGTATGGACAACACCGGTACGATCCCGCTCGACGTGGCGATCAAGACGATTCAGAAGTATGGCATCAAGGTCTATACGATCGGCATCGGCAATCCCGGTGACTTCAACGCACAGGTGTTGCAGTATATCGCCGAGAAGAGCGGAGGGAAATTTTTCATGGCCAACAGCGTACAGAAGCTGAAGGCCATCTACGACACGATCGACAGGCTCGAAAAGAGTGAGATCAAAGCGAACAAATATGTGCAGAAGAAGCACTATTTTCAGTATCCGCTCATGCTGGGGCTGTTGCTGCTGGTCGGCTTCTTCTTTTACAAAAACAGAGGAGGGGCGGTCGCATGACATTTGCAAATCAACAACTTCTGCTGCTGCTTCTGGCGGCAGTACCGATGCTCTGGATGCTCAAGCGGGGGCGATCGCCTCTGGAAAGGGTTTTCAAGCCCGAGATTCTGGCGAAGATTCGTGTACAGGGAAGCGGCATCAGCACCCGCATGCGTAACTTGCTGCTGATCGGAGCCTTTATACTGGCAGTTGTTGCAGTGGCGCGTCCGCAGCTCGACCGTGGTGAGATCAAGGTCAAGAGCAGTTTTATCAACGTCGTTGTGGGGTTTGACATCTCGCAGTCGATGTTCGCGACCGATGTCTACCCTAACCGGTTCGAGTTTGCCAAGCGCAAGTTCGATCAGTTTCTGAAGTATCTGGACAACACCAAAGTGGCGCTGATCGGCTTCAGTTCACGCGCTTTTTTGATCGCACCGCTGACGGAGGATTTTCATTCGCTTAAGTTCCTGACCAAAAATCTGGGACTGGAGTATCTCAACCTGCGCGGGACGAGTGTCATGAGTGCGCTTGAAGCGGCGAACAACCTCTTTGAAAACAGAGAGAAGAAGGTACTGGTCCTCTTCACAGACGGCGGGGACGACAAAGATTTCAGCAAAGAGATTGCCTACGCCAAAACGCACGGGATTACGGTCTTTATCTATGCGATCGGAACCGAAAAGGGCGGTGTCATCAAGACCAAAAACGGTGTACTTAAAGACAGCAAAGGAGATATCGTGATCGTCAGACGCAACGACGCCATCAAACAACTGGCACTGCAAACCGGCGGCGCCTATATGGTCTACAGCCTCCAAAACGGCGATATCAAAATGCTGGCCGATACGATCAAAGCGAAGTTCAAAGCGCAGACGCATGAAGAGACGACGATCAAGAACCGTCAGGAGCTCTTCGCCTATCCGCTCGCACTGGCGACGCTGCTGCTCTTTGCGGCCTTTTTCTCACTTCCGGGAAGGAGGATAGCATGAGCAGGGTGATTGTCGCGTTTCTCATGAGCTTTTCGCTGCTGCATGCGGGGCTGTTCGATTTTCTCGATCTGAAAAAGGCGCACGAAGCCTATACACACAAAGCATATGACAAAGCGATCGCGCACTATCAAAAACTGGCCGCAGAGGGGAATCAACAGGCACTCTTCAATCTGGGCGACAGCTACTACAAAGCGGGCAGGTACAAAGAGGCGCTTGAAACGTTTCAGAGGGTCAAGGACCCTGCGCTCGCTTTCCGAAAGCTGCACAATCTGGGAAATACCTATGCAAAACTGGGGAAGATCGACGAAGCGATCAAATCTTATGAAGCGGCGCTGAAGATCAAAGAGGATCCCGATACCCGTTTCAATCTGGAACTGCTGAAAAAGAAAAAAGAGCAGCAGAAGAAGCAAAACCAGAAGAATCAGCAGCAGAACAAGAAGCAGAAAGAGCAGAATCAGAAGCAAAACAAAGGTCAAAACGACAAAAAGAAGCAGCAGAAGCAGTCGCAAAAGAACCAGAGTGACAAGAATCAGCAAAATAAGCAACAGCAGCAAAAGCAATCCGGTGCACAGCAGAAGCAGCAGCAAAATGCGCAAAAGAGGAAGCCTCAGACGCAAAAGCAACAGCAGAAGCAGAAGGGTACCGGGGAGCAGGAGAAGCAGAACCAAAAGCAGCAGCAAAAAGGGCAAAAGCAGAACGAAAAAGAGAGACAAAAAGAGGCCCAAAAACAGAAAGATAAAGCCAAAAAAGAGGAGCAGGCTAAGGCGCAAAAAGAGCGAGAACGCCAAAAAGCGGCGGCTGCCCAAAAAGCAAAAGAGCGCAAAGAGCAGTCCAAAAAGGAGCGCAAAGCCGCCAAGATGCGCGTCGCGCCTCCTATCTCGGATATGGAAGAGCGCAAATGGAAAAAGATGCTCGAACAAAGAGGCATTAACACACTCATGATGGAGTTACCGACACAAGGAGAGAAGAGAGATGAAGAGATTAAACCCTGGCAAAATAGTCTGGCTGGAGATGCTG
>JALWPY010000087.1 GCA_026994915.1 Campylobacterales bacterium | reverse complement strand
GATCGGCAGTGCATTGTCTTTTGCAAGAGCGATGGAGGTGTCATCCATCACTTTGATATGATCATGCAGTGCCTGATCGTAACTGAGCGTGTCGAATTTTTTGGCATCGGGATATTTGTTGGGGTCTCTGTCGTAGACACCGTTGACTTTCGTCGCTTTAATGATCATTGAGGCACCGATTTCGACGGCTCTGAGTGTCGCAGCGGTATCGGTGGTGAAGAAAGGGTTTCCTGTTCCTGCAGCAAAGATGACGACACGCCCTTTTTCGAGGTGGCGCTTGGCGCGCCTGACGATGAAGGTTTCACAGATCTGCTCCATCTTTATCGCACTCTGTACTCTGGCATAGAGGCCGTTGTATTCGAGTGCTTCCTGCATCGCCACGGCATTGATAACGGTGGCGAGCATCCCCATATAGTCACCGCTGGTACGCTTGATGATACCGTCCTGTGCTGCTGTCACACCACGGATGATGTTCCCGCCACCGATGACGATTCCCACTTCGATATTGTTACGAATGAGATTTTCGATCTCGTCCGCTATATATTTGAGTATCGAAGTATCGATACCGTAGCCCTCTTCACCGGAGAGCGCTTCACCCGAAAACTTTACAAGTACTCTTTTTCTCAATGCCTTATCCCCGAAATTTCTTTGTATTTTACACAAAGTAGTTAAGAATTATATTAAAGTATTCGCAAATGCCCCGCTTTGGGGGCTTTGGGCTAACGAAAAAGCTCGAGAGGATTGATGTGGTTGGTCTCTTTTGTCACTTCGAAAGCGAGGGTGTCGTTGATCCTTCCGATGACATAACCGGTTTTGAGTTTGCTGCCTCTTTTGAGTGTCGGCGCGATTTTGCTCAGGTTGGCATAGATCGTATGGAGTCCACCAGGATGTTCGACGATGACGACATGATCCATCACGGGTGTTTTGGCGGCGTAGACGACACGGCCGGGTAGTACATTTCGCACCATGGTGTCTTTGGATGTGGGCTTGAGCTTGACGGAGTCGTTGAAGACTTTGATCTTGTAGACAGGATCGATGAATGTGCCAAATTTCTGTACGATCTGATAGGATTTGAGCGGTGCAATCGTCTTTCGGCCTTTGTAGTGGACGATCTTGCCTTTCTGGTAAGAGGAGCCCAGCCGTCGCACGCTGAGATCTGTTTTGGTCTCTTTGATACGTGTACGTGCCTGCTCTTTCTGTGTGATATGGAGTTTTTGCAAGAGGCTTGCCAGCGCTTTTTGTTCATGAATGATGCGTGCGAGTTTACGTTGATAGCTTTTTTTCTTTTGTCGCAGATTTTTGACCGTTTTGCGCTGCAGATTTTTGAGTTTGTCAAGTTTGCGCTGTTCCAGCTGCAGTGCATTGAGTTTTTTATCGATCTTGGCGAGTTCACTCTGTATCAGTTGGCGGTTTTTCCGGATTTTTTCGAAACGTGTTTTGGTTTTGGCAAATTTTGCCTGGAGTAGTTTACTGTAGGTCTGCAGAACCTCTTTGAATATCAGTTCATCACTGTTCGGTGCCAGATCCCGTACCATATTCGCCTGATCGCCTTGTTCGTAGATCATCGAGATGGCGATCTGCTGTGAGAGGAGGTCGCTCAGTTGCCGGTTGACGGCATCTTCGCGTTTCTTGAGTGCTTTGTAGAGGGACTCCATCTTTTTGAGTTTATCGCTTTTGATGTTGAGACTCTTTCTCAGTGTTTTGATCTTCTTCTGTGTCTGTGCGATCTGACCGGAGAGTTGCCGGAGTTTTCTGTTCTGTTCTTCGATTTCACGGGTCAGAAGAGAGAGTTTCCGAGAGATCGTATGTGACTGTGTTTTGGCAGAGTGGAGCTGCTCTTTGGTTTTGGAAATCTTCTGTGCCAGATCCGCCTGCAAAATCAGCGCAAAACCGAGTATCCACACTACTAATAATGTTCGCATGAGCACTTTAACGACGTTTGTTTTTGAGGATGATGATCGTGACGGAGACAATGGAGATTCCCAGTCCTATCACAAGCAGTTTGCCGACATCGGAGAGAAAGTGAAAATTACGCAGGTCGATGCCGAGATCCTGATAAATTGCAGCGAAATTTGCCGAATTGGGGATCATCAGAAAGAGAATGCCTACCAGCAGTGCGGCGATGACGGCATCGATGACGACCTCTTTGTAGAGAGAAGCGCTTTTCATCCAGTAGGGTGCGCCGAAGAGTCCCATGATATACATGCGCTGGCTGTGCTGCAGTGTCCAGATCTCCATCTGCTTGATGATCAACAGTATCGAGATGATCGCGATAAAGAGGGTAAAGATCAGTGAAGCCGTTTTACTCATTCTGAGAAACTGATGAAATTTGTTGAAACTCTTCCTGAAGGTCTCGATCTTGACGATGCCCGGGTGCTTTTTCAGCTTCTGTGTCAATAGCTCTAGCTCGTGACTGTCCGGCAACCTTTTGAGTTTGATGGAGTAGAAGTGCGGCAGAGTCGCTTTGAGGTATACGAGATCCGATTTGGTGATATTCTTTTTGAGCCTCTGGATGTAACGCTCTTTGGGAATCTCCTGCAGCGTGCTGATCTGCGGGATCTCTTTTGTCAGTGTCGCAGCGGCTAGAGGTGTTTTGGAGACGGCGATGATCGTATATTCTCCCGCGAGTCTGCTTTCGTAGTTGTCGACGGCGCGTGAGAGCATCGTCGAGAACTGGACACTGAAGAGCAGAATAAAGAGAGGGATGATGAACGAGAGATGATTTTTAAGAGACTGCATAGATGTTTCCTTCATCCAGAAAGTATTGTTTGTAATCTATGCCGAGTGTCTGTGGA
Organism: Campylobacterales bacterium; assembly: GCA_026994915.1. Taxonomy (GTDB): domain Bacteria; phylum Campylobacterota; class Campylobacteria; order Campylobacterales; family QNZT01; genus QNZT01. Next base: position 2,952 of record JALWPY010000087.1, on the reverse strand, counting down.
ATGCGGTGTGTCGCTACGACGATCGTACTGCCGATATGCTGGCGTACACTCTTGAGCAGATTCCAGATCACTTCCGATGAGTAGTCATCGAGGTTACCGGTCGGTTCGTCGGCGATGATCAGGATGGGATTGTGTGCGAGTGCACGTGCCATCGCGACGCGTTGTTGCTCTCCGCCACTCAGTTCGAGCGGATATTTGTTGATTTTGTGGGAGAGCTTGACATGCTTGAGCAGTTTATGCGCCTGCATCTGGCAGACCTGTTTCGAATAACCGGCGATCATCAGAGGCAACATGACATTCTTCTCCACGGTCCATTCGTTGATCAGTTTGTAATCTTGAAAGATGACACCGATATGTTTGCGCAGGAGGTTGAGTTTTTTGTTGCTGATCGATTCGAGATCGAAGCCGCAGACATTGAGCTTTCCGGCACTGACAGGCAGCTCACCATAAAGGGATTTGAGAAATGTCGATTTTCCGCTGCCACTTTTACCGGTCAGAAAGATGAAATCTTTCGCTTCTACGGAGAAGTTGGTGTTTTTGATGACCGGTTCGTTTTTGTTGTATGCCAGCTGCAGCGACTGAGCCTGGATGATTTTAGACATGAAAAAACTCTTTTATCATATGGTGTGCTTTGATGTTTTGATTGATTGCCAAAGTTTGCTTTGGAAAATATTGTATCTTATTTTGATTAAATAGTAAATATTTATGTTCCGGCTTTTCAAATGCACCCATGGAGAGCCTGATGAGGCCACTGTGTGCATCGATCTGATAGAGTGATTCGAAGTGAACGAAGGCATCTTCGTTTTTCAGTGTGATGTTGGCAAAGCGCTCTTTGGCCTCTGTGAAAGGGATCGTTTTATCGAACAGAAGCGGTTCGATCTTCTTTCTCTCAGGTGAGTGCGTTTCGCAGGTGAGGGTGAGATCGTAGATATTTTTCTCCATGCGCCGCCATCTCTCTTCATATTTGCTGCTTACGGGCAGGTCATGATTTTTTTTGATCTGCAAATCGTAACGGTTGAGCGCGTTGAATGTCTCAAACGCATAGGCGAAGTAGTTTTCACTGTCGGTGCGCAGCTCGAGTTTTCCGCCGGGGCGCAGGACACGCATCGCCTCTTCGACGAAGGCTTGTGAGATGACACGTCGATGGGGTTTTTTGTCCCATGGTACGGGAAAGTGGACGAAGATCTTCTCGGTACTGTTTGAAGCGAGCAGTTGCAGGAAGATACGGGCATCGAAATCGGCGATCATAACGTTGTTCAGATGCTGCAGTTTACACTGTTTGATCACCTGTTCGATGGAGGGGCGGTGAATCTCGATGCCGATGATACGCTTCTCGGGATTGGCTTTTGCCTGCCAGAGCAGATGTCTCCCGCTGCCAAATCCGACTTCGACCAGCAGTGGTTTGTCATAGGGGAGTTCGGTCGCAAAATAGTCGATACTCTTCAGGATACTGAAGTCGTCCGCTTTGACGATAGCACGTTTCTGCGGCTCGATGTTGGAGAAGGTGAGTTCGAGCCGATGGAGTTTTGCAAAAGCTTTCAGGGCATCCTGCATAATGCTGACCGGCGAGAGACGTGTCAGTTTGTCGACTTTGATCAGATAATCCTCTCTGCCGTCGCGCTCACGTCTGAGTACCTGAATGAGAAACTCTCTCTGACCATAGCGTGTGAGGATCAGCTCTTCATTTTTGCCACTGATTGCCACTGCACGGCTGATAAAGGTAAAACCGTCAACCGTTCGGGGAAGGTCGACGGGTCGGTAGTTCCCGGTCTGTATATTTGGCATGCTGTCGGGTCAGCGAAGTTCTTTGACTTCGACGGTGATCGCCTGTGAAGGTTCCGTCGGAATGCCCAGATCGTTGACACCGTAGACATAGTAGGTATATTTGGTATTGGGCTTGATACGCTTGTCGATGAATCGTACAGGTACCGCACTGCTTTTGAAGTCGACGATTTTGAGTTTTTTGAAACGCCATCCGTCCCAGTACTTTTTGACGATCGTATAGCTGGCCACTTTCTCTTTTTTCGGCGGCATCCAGGTCAGGATCACGGCACCGTGTCTGACGACCGCACTGTTGATGACCGGCCCGGCACCATTACCCATCGTTTTACCTTTGGCAACGATGACCCCTTTGGGTGACTCGAGGCCGTCACTGTCGACTGCAGTGACCTGATAGAAGCGCACAGCACCATCTTTGTCGATATGATCGACATAGGATTTCTCTTTGGTGGAAGCGAGTTTTGTGTAAAGACCATCTTTGAAAGCGCTGGAGTAGACATTGTAATGGTCTATTTTGCGTTCCCCTTCATTGGGATCGTTCCAGGTGATCTGAATCTGCTTGGGCATGTTGTCGGTGGCGTTGATCAGTGTGATCGGTTTGGGCAGTGGTTTGGCGTGGCCACTTTGTACTTCACTCGGAGGGGAGACGACGCCATCATAGGTTTTGGCACGCAGACGATACTCATACTCCCGGCCGGGAACGACATCGGAGTCGATATACTCGACTGTGAGGCGGTTGCGAAGGATGGCGACTTTTTTCCAGTGCTTCTTGCCCACTTCACGCTTCTCTACGATGTAAGCTTTGACGATCGGATTGGGGTGTGCGCGCCAGAGCAGTTTGATACGGTTGGGGAGGTCGGAGATCACTTCGACGAGGACCGGCGGTTGTACGGTTCCTTTGGTCGAGACGGGCTTGGTGGTATTGGTCAGTGAGACACGTCCATCTTTGGTGAAGAGAGAGACTTTGTAGACATAGGTCGCATTCGGGCGCAGGTTGGTGTCGGTGAAGTGCGCGCTGTAGCGGTCCGGAATCACTTTGATCAACTTGAAAGGCTTGCCGTTTTCACTGCGGAAAATGCGGTACCCCGCGACGTAGTTCTGGATTACGGGACGCCACTCGAGTGCCACTTCCGTCATGGAGTTGATCGTTTTGAGATCTTTGACGACAGGCAG
>JALWPY010000086.1 GCA_026994915.1 Campylobacterales bacterium | reverse complement strand
TATCCGTTGTCTTTGGGGATCGCGATATAGTCTTTGAAACGGGAGATCAGCGGTTTGAAATTCTGGTGGATGATTCCCAGCACTTTATAGCACTCCAGCGGACGTCTGACAAGGATGCGGATTGCCATCAGGTCGAGCACCTCTTCGATAGAGACCCCTTTGCGCTGCATCTTCATATAGATGGAGTAGGGGTGTTTGATTCGCTTCTGGATTTCGAACTCACCGTCGATGAAACCGTTCTTGAGCAGCAGGGTTTTGACTTTCGAGATGAAGTTGTTGAGCTGGAGCTGCATGCGCTGTTCATGGCTGGCGAGGTAGTCGTTGATCTTCTGAAACTCCTGGGGGAAAAGATAGCTGAAGCAGAGATCTTCGAGGGTGTTTTTGATCTTTGAGATACCGAGACGGTGGGCGATCGGGACATAGACGACCAGCGTCTCTTCTGAAATACGGCGCTGCTTTTGCGGCGAGAGTGCGTCGAGGGTGAGCATGTTGTGCAGCCGGTCACAAAGTTTGACGACCAGTACGCGTACATCTTCGATCGAAGCGATGAGCATTTTACGAAAACTGAGTGCCGAGGTGATCAGTTTCTCATTGGATGTGGAGGGGATCAGTTTTTCGTCACGCAGTTCGGTGATTTTGGTCATCCCCTCGACAAGCCTCGCGACCGGCCTGGAGAACTCCCTCTCGATTTCATCGATCTGGCAATGGGTATCTTCGATGACATCATGCAGCAGTGCTGCCGTGATCATCTCATCGTCCCCGCCGATAAATGCTGTAATGGCAGCGACGAGAAGCGGGTGTATGATATAGGGCTCACCGCTTTTGCGATACTGCCCTTCATGAAATTTTTGTGCCAGATGAACGGCTTTTTCGATGGCAGGGGTTTTTCGGATTTCATAGAGGAGAGTGATCGCATCTTCAACAGTTTTTACCTGTTGAATACGCTTTAAAAAAGTAACCAAAAAGAGCCCCGGATCTGTCAGGCTTCTATGAGTTTATCGAGTTCGATCACTCCCTCGGCGATTTCCATCAGCGCGATATCGGTCAGTTTTTGTTTGTTTTTGTCCGCTTTGATCAGAGGTTCTGCGCCCTCTGCAAGTTCGTTGGCTCTTTTTGCGACCATCAGAGAGAGGATATAGTGGTCGTCATTTGCGTGTTTGAGTGCTGTTGCAATTACTTTTTCAAGTCTCATATAATTGTATTCCTTATACTTTTTTGGTATTTACTGGTTTTGTACGATCGAACAGTTGGACATATCGCCGTTGACGATACGCAGCAGATTTCCGGGTTCGAACATGTTACAGACAACGATCGGCAGTGCATTGTCCTTGGCAAGTGCGATGGAAGTGTCATCCATCACTTTGATG
>JALWPY010000085.1 GCA_026994915.1 Campylobacterales bacterium | reverse complement strand
ATGGCAAAAGTCAAAGCGGGTACAGCGCAGCAAACAGACTACGAAAAATCAAAAACAGGCTGTTCCGCACTGGTCGACCATGTCGCACAGGAAGAAGCTGCGGCACTCGCCAATCCCTATATGGTACAGGGTGATCCGCATGCAAAAGCAAAAATCGAAGAAGCGGGACTCAGGGAGACTTTTGAAGCCAAAATGGACAGAGAGAAGTTTCAAAAAGAGGTCGAAAAAGATCTACAGGACACAGTCAAATAACCCTCAGAGCACCTTCTGTCTGAGCCGTTCAACAGAGCGGCTCACTCCTTCTGTTAGCCAGGTCACAGAAATTTATATCGATTTTCTATATACTATATATTATTCGATCCAAAAAGGAGAGTAGCAGATGCTCCGTACAAAAATCCGGGAAGAGATCGCCAAAAACCGTGAACGGATCAGAAAACTCGGACCGGGACTCATCACCGGCGGTGCGGGAGATGACCCTGCCGGGATCGTGACCTACACCGTCGTGGGTGCGACGACGGGCTTTTCACAGCTCTGGCTGCTGCTGCTTTCCACCCCCATGATGATCGCCATCCAAAACGCCGTTGCGCGTATTGCGATCGTCACGGGCAAAAGTCTGCCGGAGATCACGACCGCCTTCTACTCCAAAAAGATGACCGTCCTCATGGTGATGATCCTTGCCATCGCCAATATCCTCACGATCGGCGCAGACCTCAACGGTATTGCAGCGGTTCTTCACATCCTCACAGGATACGCCACCATCTATTTTCTCATCCCCCTGACCGCGCTGATCGTATGGCTAATCCTCTTTGGCAAATATAAAACGGTCAAAAACGTCCTGATCGCACTCACCGCCGTACTGGCCGTCTACATCGTCTCTGCCATTATGGCAAAACCCGATATCTCCAGACTTCTGATCGATACCTTTACGCCGCATATCGATCTCAAATCGGCCTGGATCGTTGCGGCTCTGGGGATGCTCGGTACGACTATCTCTCCCTATATGCTCTTCTGGCAGGCAGCGGAGGAGAAAGAGGAGAAAAAGAGTATCGTACAGGCGGATGAAGTGGGCTTTGACACCGTCGTGGGCATGGTCTACTCCAATCTGCTCGCTTACTGCATGATCATCACAGGTGCCGTGATGCTCTACGGTAAAGGTGCGGACATACAGGATGTCACGACTCTTTCACTTGCACTCAAACCTGCCGCCGGAGATCTCTCATTTGCACTCTTCAGCATCGGTATCATCGTCGCAGGCTTACTGGCCATTCCCGTACTTGCCGGTTCGACTGCCTATGCCGTAGCCGATACCTTCGGCTGGAGAGAGGGGATGGACAACAAGGTCAGCGATGCCAAAGGGTTCTATCTGGTCTTTGTCGGCGCCCTGCTTTTTGGCAATCTCATCGACATGATTCCCTCCATCACCGTCGTCGATGCGCTCTACTACTCACAGGTACTCGATGGGCTCCTCATTCCTGTTCTCATCGGTATCACACTGCTCATCTCCAACAACAAAAAGATCATGGGGGAGTACACCGCCAGCCGTTTTACCAACATCTTCTCCCTGCTGGCGATGGCCGTCACCCTCTCACTGGGAATCTACATGTTTTACGGGATGCTGAAAGGATAATCCATGAGTTACGAATCGGTCATACTGATCCTCTTTGTCATCGCTTCGGTCGTCGCGGTCGCCGCCCGACGTGTCAATCTCCCCTACACGATCGCGCTGATGGCGGTAGGACTCGTACTCGGTTCCCTGCATCTGCTCAACCCGCCCCATCTGACACAGGAACTCCTCTATGCCATCTTTTTGCCCCCGCTCATCTTCGAGTCGGCGATCCACCTCAAAGCTTCGGATATGCAAAAAGATCTGCTTCCCATCACCACGCTGGTGATTCCGGGCGTCGTCCTCTCCACCCTGGTTACCGCCGCTGTCATGATCCCCGTCAGTATCCACTTTACTCAGATTGACACGATCACATGGCCGCTGGGAATTCTCTTCGGTGCAGCAGTTGCGGCAACCGATCCCGTCTCTGTCGTGGCGATCTTCCAGCGTCTGGGTGTCCCCCGACGTCTGCGGCTGCTGGTCGAGAGTGAGAGCCTGCTCAACGACGGTACCTCCATCGTCGTCTTTATCCTCGCACTCCACTTTCTACAGGGACATATCGGATCACTTCAGGAGACACTGATCGACTTCGTACGCATCGTCGGGCTCGGGCTTTTAATCGGAACGATCATCGGACTTCTGACCGCTATGGTCATGCGGCACCTCGATGACGCGATGGTCACCATCACCCTCTCCACCGTCGCGGCATACGGTTCCTTTCTCGTTGCCGACAAACTGGGTGTTTCAGGTGTCATGAGTACCGTTGCCGCAGGTCTGATCGTCGGAAACCGTGGTTTCTCCCAGACACTTTTCCCATCCATCCGTATCTCGACCGAAACCTTCTGGGAATATATTGCCTTCGCGATGAACTCACTCATCTTCCTGCTGATGGGTTTTGAGATCAACCTGACGATGCTCTGGGAGCTCTGGCCGATCGTACTGATCGCCTATCTTTCCGTACTGGTTGCACGCTTTTTTGTTGTCAATTTCACCTGGGTTCTTTTCGCACCGACACGCCTGAAGTTTCCCTACAGCTGGAGCGTCGTCCTCTCATGGGGAGGGCTGAGGGGTGCGCTCTCGATGGTACTGGCACTGAGTATTCCCGATTCACTCGGCTTCAAAGAGGTGATCGTCACCCTCGTCTTCGGGGTGGTGCTGCTCTCCATCTTCATCCAGGGGCTGACCATGACACCGGTCATGCAGATGCTGGGACTCGTCTCTCCCGTTTCACAGCTCAAAACCTACGAACTGACCAAAACCAGAATCTCACTGCTCGAAGATACGCTCGATGAGATCGAACATCTGCACAAACGCCGTATGCTTCATGCTGCCAGCTACAAAGAGCTCAAAGAAGAGCTGCAAAAAGAGCTCGATCATCTCAACAACGAACTCGACGAACTCGAACCCGACAAAGAGGCGCTACGTGAAGAAGAGGTACTCCGTACCAAACGGCGCATCTATATGGAGCAGAAGAACAGCCTCTTCGAGATGTACCAAAACGGTATGATCAGCTTCGAAATCTACGAAGAGCTCAAAAGCCAGATCGACGCCAAACTGCTTGAACTGGAAAATATGGGAGCCTGAGATGCCGGATCTGAAACGGCTGGGGACTTTTTTGCTCGATGAGTGGCTGCTCTCGCTCTCACTTGCGGGAATTGTCGCACTCTCCCTCTATTTTGGGCAGCTACCAGAGTATCATACAGATCAGATCATCCCGATTTTTCTGCTATGGGTCCTTTTCATAGCGGTCAAAGGGATCGAAGAGAGTGGCTATCTGCTTGCCGTGGCAGGCTATCTCGGTCACAAGCGTCTGCTCGCACCCAGGCTGGTGGTATTGACATTTTTGCTTTCGGTCTTCCTGACGATCGATGTGACACTGGTCACCCTGCTGCCGCTGCTGCTGGCCATGCGTATCCAAGAGAAAAACAGCCTGATCCTTCTGGTCGCCTTCACCGCCCATGCAGGTGCCGCCCTCACCCCTTTCGGGACACCGCAGAACCTCTTTATCTTCTCTTTCTACCACATCTCAGTCGCAGACTTCATCCGGGTGATCGCCCCCTTTTCTCTGGGACTCTTCGCACTCTTTCTGGCGCTCTCGTTTACAATCTCCGTGACACCGGATACCGCAGTGCTCTCACAAAAGCGTCCAAAAACCGACCGCCAGCCGGGGATACTCTATCTGCTGTTGCTGCTTGTCGGCATCCTTGCGGTACTGCGGATCTGCCCATGGTACGTGGGGTGGATCGTACCGCTCTCCGCACTGCTCTGGGCTCCCAAAACACTGCGGGTCGAATATGCGCTGCTTCTGACATTTCTGCTCTTTCTGGGACTGGCCAACGAAGCCCAGACACTGCTGAGTCAGACACTTGCGCATCCGGTACATATTTTCATGCTCTCTTCCATCCTCAGCCAGTTTATTAGCAATGTTCCCACTACACTGCTTTTGCATCAGTTCACACCGGAGTGGGAAGCGCTGCTCTGGGGAACCAATGTCGGCGGATTCGGCACCCTTGTCGCAGCACTCGCCAACCTCATCACCTATCGTATCTATGCCGCGCATGAGCGTCGTGAAGCTTCGGCGCTTTTTCTGACACAGATGGTATTCTGGGGATTTATCGTATATGGTGCAGGCATCCTGCTCTATTTCGCTCTTCTCTATACAGGAGTCATGCATGCTTGAAATATTCATGTTTCCCGTTCAGCTACTGCTACACTACGGTTACACCGCACTCTTCATCTGGAGCCTCTTCGAGGGGGAGATAGGCCTCATGCTGGCAGGCTGGCTCATATCACAGGGAAAAGTTTTTACCTATGAGCATGCGATCATCGTGGCTATCAGCGGTGCAATCATCGGAGATTTTACAGTCTTTACGATCGGCAAGCTTCTAGGCAAAAAGGCGCGCAGATGGCTCTGCAAACGCTACAGAGAGAAACAACGCTCCATCGAAAAGTGGTTCAAAAAGTGGGGTGCATGGGTTGTCGTGCTGGAACGCTTCATCTATGGTACCCACATTCCCGCCCTGCTGACTGTGGGAATGTCGGGATTTGGCTTTTTCAAATTTCTCTTTTTCGATATCATCGGCGTCGTGCTCTGGGCCTTCACCTTTGTGACAATCGGCTACTATTTCGGACAAGACGCCATCCAGATCATCCTCTTTGTCCAGAAAAACATTCTGCTCGTGCTCTTTCTGGTGGTGCTGTTCGTGCTGTACCGGAAGTCGAAAGAGTCCTCTTAACGCTTCCGCTCCATCCGCGACACCGCCCGGCGCAACCTCTCGTTGCGCTCTCGAATCGCCTCCAGCGCCATCGAAACCACCTCCGCAATCTCCGGGCGCCTCTCCTCTTCCCGCACTTTGGCCAAAATGGGCAAAAAGACCTCGAAGATACCGCTTTTGAGCTCCCGATTCTCTCTCGCCAGTCCCGCCATAATCACAAACGCCGCTCTCTTCATGAAGAGCTTTTCGCTTTTTGCCCACTCAATCGTCTTGTGCAGCGCCCAGCGGTTGCGGATAAATACCTTCATGCACGTTTCATCACACACCTCTTTGGAATCGAACCGCTCCGCGATCTCGTCGAGTTGCTCTTCTGTGAGTTTTTCTGCTTCTTTCATCTCAAATAATCTTCTCCCCTTTGCTCTCTTTAAACACCACCCGCTTGTTCTCGATCATCATCACTCTGTCACAGTACGGCAGCAGCCGTTCGTCATGGGTAACCATGATAATCGCGACGTTTTGCTCTTTGGCGATTTTGCGCAGCATCTTCATGACATCGACGGAGCGTTGCATGTCGAGTGCGGCGGTGGGTTCGTCGGCGAGGACGATCTGCGGGTTGTTGGCGAGGGCTCTGGCGATCGCAACGCGCTGGTTCTGCCCGCCGGAGAGTTGCGAAGGCATCGCTTCGGCTTTGTCTCCGATGCCGAAATAGTCCAGCAACTCCTGCGCCCTCTCTTTCGCTTTCGGTTCCGGTACGTCGTTGGTTTCGGGTAGCAGGATCACGTTTTCGATGACATTCAGAAAGGGGATCAGGTAGTGCGCCTGAAAGATGAAACCGATCTTCTCCCTCCGGATGCGGCGCGGATCGTTGATGGTCCACCGTTTTTCGTCCCAGACCAGCTCTTCACCGAGCCAGATCTTTCCGCCGGAGGGGTCGAGCACACAGCCGATCATCATAAGCAGCGTCGTTTTGCCCGCGCCGCTGGGGGCGATCAGCGCGATCAGCTCG
>JALWPY010000084.1 GCA_026994915.1 Campylobacterales bacterium | reverse complement strand
TAAGTGTGCCTTCGTTATCGTTGAAACTGCTTCTGGTGACGAGGTTGACGTTGAGTTTTTTGGCAAGTTCCACAGAGCGGTTCTGAAGTACTTTCGCCCCCATCGAAGCAAATTCGAGCATCTCATCGTAGGAGATACGGTCGATCTTCTGCGCCCGTCTCTCGATGCGCGGATCGGTCGTGTAGACTCCATCCACATCGGTGTAGATCTCACACAGATCAGCCCCCATCGCACCGGCGATCGCAACTGCACTCAGGTCACTGCCCCCTCGCCCGAGCGTTGAGACTTCACCATTGTTGGTGATCCCCTGAAAACCTGCAACGACGACGATCCTGCCTCCTGATACATGCTCTTTCATCGTATCGGTGTGAATATCTTCGATGCGTGCACTCGTATGTACATCATCCGTGATGATTCCCGCCTGGCGCCCTGTCAAAGCGATCGCATCGTAACCCATCTCTTTGAGGGCGATCGCAAGCAGTGCACTCGTGACACGCTCACCCGCACTCAGCAGGAGATCCATCTCCCTGGGAGAGGGATTTTTGCTGAAGTAGTGTGCATACTCGATCAGTTTGTTGGTTTCACCGCTCATCGCGGAAACGACCACAATGACGTCATTTCCTTCATTTTTGGTTCTCGCCACTCTTTTGGCGACATTTTCGATGCGTTCCAGGTCACCGACACTGGTTCCGCCATACTTTTGTACAATCAGCATCTATGCTTCATCCTTATCTTTAAGATAAATAGCCCTCTTTTTTGAAATAGTCGAGCACTTTTCTGTATATCGGCTTTTTCATGTGTGTCACGTACTTGAAGAGATCTTCATACGAGACAAACTTATATTCATTGAACTCGGGGATTTTGGTATTGAGCTCGATCTGTGCTTCGGGCTTGAGTTTGACCAGAAAATATTTCTGTGTCTGACCATCAAAAGGGTAACGCTTTTTGGTCGCTTTGTTGGGAAAATCATAACTCATCCACTCCGGATGTTCACACAAAATCTCAACATCGTTGGTACCGATCTCTTCAAGCAGTTCACGCATGAGCGCCTCTTCCGGCTCCTCTCCTTCATCGATCCCGCCCTGGGGAAACTGCCAGACATCGTTGCGAAAATCGCTCCGGTTTGCGATAAAGATTTCACACGTATGAGGGTATCTGGAGGACAATATGACTGCCGCGACATTTGGTCTGTATGATTTGGTTTTCGTCACTTTAGACATGCCACTCCCTCTCAATTTTTTATGCTATACTATCTAAAAACAATTTCAAAAAAGGTTAAAACTGCTTCTCTATCTGCACATCCCCTTTTGCGACAGCAAGTGTCACTACTGCGCTTTCAACTCTTATGTTGACAAACACGAACTCAAAAAAAGTTATATGCAGGCGATCCTCCGGCAGCTCGACCATGAACTCGAACGTTTCTATGTAACGCAGAATAGCATCGAAACGCTCTTTATCGGAGGCGGTACCCCCTCGACAATAGCACCTGAACTCTACGCCCCCTTTTTTGAGAAAATTGCACTCTGTTTGGCCGACGATGCCGAAATCACCACCGAAGCAAATCCCAATTCCGCCACCCCCGCATGGCTCGAAGGGATGCATCTCCTCGGTGTCAATCGTGTCAGCTTCGGCGTACAGAGTTTCGACAGTGAAAAACTGCAACTGCTGGGACGCAACCACAGCGCACGACAGGCAAAACAGGCACCCTTTCTAGCCAAAGAGGCAGGTTTTGAAAATATCTCGATCGATCTCATCTATGGAAGCAATATTGACACGAAAACACTCCTCGCCAAAGATCTGGAGATCGCTTTTAGCCTCCCGATCAATCATCTCAGTGCCTATTCGCTGACGATCGAAGAGGGAACGATGTTTTACGAGAGACCTGACGTGAGTGACGATGATGAAGATATCGCACGCTGGTTTACGCAGGAGATACGCCATCGGTTTCCACAGTATGAGATCTCCAACTTCGGCACATACCGCTCACGGCACAACCTCGGATACTGGCAATATAAAGATTATCTGGGGATCGGCAGCGGGGCAGTCGGATTTCATCAGGATACCCGTTTCTACCCTACCCCCTCAATCGAAGCCTATATCAGCGATCCTCTCGACATCAACACTGAAAAGCTGGACAGCGAAGCGATCATAAGCGAAAAAGTACTGCTTGGATTCAGAAGTGTCGTCGGAGTTGAAGAGGCGTTATTCGCTCCTGTACAGCTGGCACGCGCACAGATCCTCGTCGATGAGGCTAAACTGATCCGAAAAGGCACGCGGCTCTATAATCCAGACTTCTTTCTGAGCGACGAGATAGCCCTCTATCTGCTTGGCTGATTTTCTAATGAAAATGTGGTTATAATCTGACATTATCTGAATATAGGCCAGAGTACATTTGCATGCTCTCTCAAACGAGGACAAATCCTCCCTGCGGTCTGAGCCTCGTTTGAGAGAGCATACAAAAGTATTATAAGACACACTCTACAAAGGAAACGATTTGGATTACCTCGAGATAGAAGGCGGCAACAGACTCAGCGGAATCGTCACGATCGACGGCGCCAAAAACGCTGCACTGCCGCTGATCGCCGCAACCATCCTCTCCGACCACCCTGTCACGATCGACAACCTCCCCCGTGTCAACGACATCTTCACGATGCTCAGGCTCCTCGAAAATCTGGGCGCCACCTACACCTTCGAAGGCAACGGCGCCACCATCGATGCCACGACCATCAACAACACCACCGCCATCTACGATATCGTTCGTAAGATGCGCGCCTCGATCCTGACACTCGGTCCGCTTCTGGCGCGTTTCGGTATCTGTAAAGTGTCGCTTCCGGGTGGCTGTGCGATCGGGCAGCGTCCCATCGACCTGCATCTGAAAGCGCTGGAGATGATGGGTGCAGAGATCGAGATCAAAGAGGGGTATGTAATCGCCACTGCACCGGAGGGTCTCAAAGGGGCGACGATCGTCTTCGACAAGATCACCGTCACCGGCACCGAAAACATCGTCATGGCCGCTGCCCTCGCACATGGCACCACCCGCATCATCAATGCCGCTAAAGAACCCGAAGTGGTACAACTGTGCGAAATCATCAGAGATGCAGGGATCGAGATCGAGGGAATCGGAAGTGACGAGCTGGTCATCCACGGCAGCGGCGGCGAATTGATCGATATACGCCATGTCACCGTCATCCCTGACCGCATCGAAGCGGGAACCTACCTCTGCGCCGGAGCGATCACCAACTCCACCATCACTCTCGAACGGGTCAACCATGCGCATCTGGTCTCTATTATCCTCAAACTGCAGGAGATGGGATACGATTTCGAGATCGAAAAGGAGCGCATCACGATCAAACCCGCCTCGCGCATCAAGGCGACGCGCATCTCCACGACCGAATATCCCGGTTTTCCGACCGATATGCAGGCGCAGTTCATGGCGCTTGCACTCATCGCCGAAGGGACCAGTACCATCGAAGAGCGCCTCTTCGAAAATCGCTTCATGCATGTGAGTGAACTCAACCGTATGGGTGCCGACATCACCCTCAACAACCATATCGCCACCGTCGAAGGGGAAGCGGAACTCTACGGTGCGGATGTCATGGCAACCGATCTGAGGGCCAGCTCCGCCCTCGTACTCGCAGGGCTCATCGCCGAAGGCACCACCAGAGTCCATCGCATCTACCATCTCGACCGCGGATATGTCAAACTGGAAGAGAAGCTGCAGAAGCTTGGGGCAAAGATCGTGCGGTTGAAGGAGTAGCTCGCAGTACTACTCTTCTCTTCCGGCATTTTCGGCAGCTGATGCCTTCTGCGTTTTGAGAACTGCATCCTCTTTCTTCAAATCCTCCCTTTTCAACGTCACCCAGTGTCCGTTCTGGCGCACCTGTATCTCGTCGGGATGTTGCATCTCGTAGTAGCCGATGAGTCCCATCAGCAAAAATGTAAATGCCAGAAATATCAGAAAGCCTTTCATGTGGCAAACTCCTTTTATGATTTCATATCTTCTTCATCCATCACCTTCGCGACGACGATCAGGATGATGACAAATGCGATGATCGCTCCGATGTAGAACCAGGACATGCGACTCCCTCTCCTTGATATAAAAATGCGTTATATCTATGCTACCATATCGGGGTTTAAACCATCGCACCGTAAGTCATTATGCATGTGTGTGTTACCACTCTCTTGCCAGCAGGCCGTAGTCGACAACATCATGATAGATTTCGCCCTTTTTGAAGTGTTCTCTTCGTCTGCCTTCCAGCTTCAATCCGGCTTTCAGGAGTACTTTGCCTGATGCTTCGTTGTCGCCGAATCGATGTGCGGTGATGCGGTGCAGTTGCAGTATCTCAAAGCCGAAGTGTAGCAGTGCACGAACCGCTTCGGTAGCATATCCTTTTCCCCAGTAGACTTTACCAAGCCAATAGCCTAGTGTCGCGTGGTTGTCTTTGGGATTCAGATCCATCATCGCGATTCCCATCAATGCACCTGATTCTTTTTCGACGACTGCAAACTCGGCAGCATCGTTTTCGGCGTAGGCTTTCGCTCTGGAGGCGATAAATTTGTGTGCATCTTCGAGGCTATAGGGATAGGGGATGCTGGAGAGATATTTCCCAATCTCCGGATCGTTGGCGATTTTTGCAAGTGCAGGGGCATCCTCTTCCCGAAGGGCACGCAGCAGCAGTCGTTCGGTAGTCAATTCAGGTTGTGGGTTGGGAAGTGGTTGCATCCTGGCCAATCCTTATGATTTGGTCACTCGCCCATCTGGCGAGATCTTCGTCGTGGGTGATCATGAGGATCCCCACACGGTCCAGAAACTGCATCAGCAGCTTCATGACATCGAGCTGGACGACATTATCCAAAGCAGAGGTGGGTTCATCCGCGAGGATCAGATCCGGCTTTTGCAGCAGTGCGCGCAGAATAGAACAGCGCTGGAGCTGTCCGCCGCTGAGTCTGTGCGGTTTTTTGTGCAACAGCTCTTCTTCAAGGTTGAGCGTTTCTAGGTAACCTTCGATTCCTTCAGTCGAGGCGACCTCTTCGATCTGGGAGAGGATCGTGTAGGTGGGATGAAAGGAGCTGTAGGGATCCTGAAAGATCTGGGCAAATTTCGCCGTTTTGATCTCTCCTGCGACCGGTATGAGTTCACCGGTGATCAGTTCAAAGAGCGTACTCTTGCCGCTGCCACTCTCTCCGACAATCGTAATCACCTCCCCTTTGTGAAGCGTCAGGGAGAAGTCACGGTAGAGCACACGCGACTTGTCATAGTAGAAAGTCAGATCCCTGATCTCCAGCACCGGCTCTTGCATCGTCACGCTCTTGTCTGACCGTTGCCGTAGATTTTATATTTGTAGGTGGTCAGATCGTTGATGCCCATCGGGCCGCGTGCATGGAGTTTGTTGGTACTGATCCCAACTTCCGCACCGAATCCGAACTCCCCACCGTCGGTGAACTGCGTCGAAGCGTTGATGTAGACGCATGCAGCGTCGATCGCATTCATGAAGCGCTCTCCGGTCGTATAGTTTTCGGTCACGATCGACTCGGAGTGGCCGGAACCATAACGGCTGATATGTTCGATCGCTCCTTCGACGCCGTCGACCACTTTGATCGAGAGGATATTGTCGAGATATTCGGTATCAAAATCCTCTTCCGTCGCTTCGGCGATGTCGATAAAGGAGCATGTACGCGCACATCCACGCAGTTTGGTACCGAACTTGGCAAACGCCTGCTGAAACTCGGGCAATACCAGCGGTGCGATATTGATATCTACCAGCAATGTCTCCATTGCATTGCAGATACCGGTACGGCGACACTTGGCATTGAGAACGATATTGCGCGCTTTTTCGAGGTCGGCATCTTCGTCGATGTAGACATGACAGAGCCC
>JALWPY010000083.1 GCA_026994915.1 Campylobacterales bacterium | reverse complement strand
CCAAAGAGTCCAGCCCCAACGTCGTGCAGATCGTCTCACAGAACGAGATCGTCATCATGGTCGTACTGGAACTGACCATCGGCGAGACAAGCGGTATGATCAATATCGCCTATCCTGTCATCTTTCTCGAGTCGATCCTCTCCAAACTCGCCAGCAAAGATATTATGCTGGGTGAAGCGAGCGCCAAAAAGAGCCGAAACAGTGAACTGCGTGAACTGGTCAAACGTGCCGATATCAAACTCGAAGCGATGCTGGGGCATTCACATATCACACTCAGACAACTGCTCGAACTGGAGACCGGCGATATCATCAAACTCGACACACCCGCCAGTGACAAGGCGATGATCAGCATCGACGACAAAGAGATCTTCGAAGCCAAAATCGGTGTCCATCGACACCACAAAACGGTACAGCTGACCAAAGTGGCACATAACGATAAAGATGAGATCAAAGAGATCCTGAAACAGCATGAAGAAGCCAAACGCGCACGTTTGGAAAAACTGAAAAAAGAGGCGATCAATGAATGAGTTTTTGAAACTGCTCCAGCAGGAGAGCGCAGGCGTCATCGAAGGATTGACAGGGCACAGTGCCACACTCTCACTCGAAAAAGAGAGCACTATCGACACCGAAACAGCTCTCAAAATCCCCTGTGCCGCTGCTACGATAGAGAGCGATGGGGCGAAACTGCTCGTAAGCATGGAAGTGGGACTGGCCACCACACTGGGCGATCTGATGCTCGGCGGCGAAGGCGAATCGCAGGATAACATGAACGACGACGATCTCGATGCGACCAAAGAGATCATCTCCAACATCTTCGGCGCCCTCTCCACCACCCTCTCCGCCCAACCTGACCTGCCGAAACTGAGCTTTACGGTACTGGATATCGCATTTTACAATGAGAGCGGCCCGGACCTTACACCTTACGCCAAACTCTACGACTTCAATTTTTCGGTCGCATCCGCTTCGGGCACGATGGAAGTGGCCGTAGACAGCGCCTTTGCCACACATTTCGGAGAGGGCGAAGCAACTGCCGAAGAGGAGACGTCGCAGGGGTGCCAGGAAGAAGAGAAGCTGAGTGAAGAGGAACTCAAAAACATCTCTCTCATCATGGATGTGGAGCTTCCGGTACGCGTGCGCATCGGTACCAAAACGGTACTACTCAAAGATGTCCTCAGCATGGATATCGGCTCGGTCGTCGAACTCGACCAGCTCGCCAACGAACCGCTCGATGTACTGGTCGGCGACAAGATCATCGCCAAGGGGGAAGTGGTCATCGTGGATGGTAACTTCGGTATCCAGATTACCGAGATCGGTACCCCCAAAGAGCGTCTTTCACAAATCAAATAGATTCGACTGTGAAGAAGCACGCTTTTAAAAGTATGACGAGCGGCTCAGACCAAAGGGCGGA
>JALWPY010000082.1 GCA_026994915.1 Campylobacterales bacterium | reverse complement strand
CGATAAGGTCTGTCGGTATCACCATCGGTACTGACCGCAGTCGTCAGCTTGTCTATCTTCAGGAAACGTCGCACCAGTTTGTCACCGGCATAGACTTCCAGCACACCGTCGGTACCTGTCCAGTTCTGGATGGCACGTCCCAGTCTGTTTTGTGTCTCCTGTGTACACCCTGCTCCCAAAAACAGAATTGCCGCAGCGGCAGATATCAGTAAAGTTTTTTGCATGTTCTCTCTCCTTATAAATGATTGTTGCAAATATTTTAACATAAAAGTGATATTTTCAACACAGCGAGAGACCGCTTCTGCATAAAAGCATCCGCTTTCAACACCCGATATTCTCACTTACGCTACAATATAGATTATGGAGACACAAAAGGCAACACTGCAGATCCTTTCCACTGCCGACACAGTGAAACTCATATGTGTAGGAGACTGGCGTATCGAGACGGTAGCACCTGTGGAAAAACTGCTCAAAAAACACCTCAAGTCAGCACCGCTTCCCCCGAAGGTGATCTGGGACTTTTCCCGGGCGGGCATCTTCGACTCGGCAGGCATGACGCTGGTCATAGCCTTTGAAGACCGCCTCGTCGATCTGGGGAAAGAGGTGCTTTTAGAAGGATTGCATCCCGAACACCAAAAGATCTATCAACTCATTCGTAAAAATCTCACACATGCCCCCGCCAAAGCCGAAAAAGAGAATCGGTTCATCACCTTTCTGGAGCGTCTTGGCGCCGACAGTGTCGCTTTTGTGAAAGACTTTCTCGCCTTTTTCGCCTTTTTGGGTGAGGCGACCATCCAGCTCCTCTACTACTTCCGGCACCCCTCCTCCATACGCTACAAAGCGATCGTCAAATATATCAAAACGTCCGCTATCGATGCACTCGGGATCATCGCACTCACCTCTTTTCTCATCGGTGTGGTCATCGCCTATCAGAGTGCCGTCCAGTTGCAAAAGTTCGGTGCCAGTATCTTCATCGTCGATATGATCGGCATCTCCATCACCCGTGAACTCGCCCCGCTGATCACCGCCATCGTCATCGCCGGGCGCAGCGGCTCCGCCTATACCGCACAGCTGGGTGTGATGAAACTGACTGAAGAGATCGACGCGATGCGTACGATGGGCTTTGAACCCTACCGTTTTCTGGTACTTCCACGCATCATCGCCCTCATGATCGCCATGCCACTGCTGATCTTTTTCGCCGATATCATCGGTATTTTCGGTGGTATGGTCGTCGCCAGCGCCCAGCTGGGTATCTCCTTCGACTCCTTCATCGAACATCTGCAAAGCGCACTGGCGATCAAACACTTCTGGGTAGGCCTCTTCAAAGGGCCTTTTTTCGCCTGGCTCATCGCCGCCATAGGCTGTTTCCGGGGGCTTCAGGTCTCCAGAGATACTGAAAGTATCGGCAAATACACCACCATGAGTGTCGTCAACGCCATCTTTCTGGTCATCGCATGCGATGCACTCTTTTCAGTGATCCTGACGGAGCTGGAGATATGAACACCGTCATCGAAGTCCAGGATGTCGTCACCAGGTTTGGCCCCAATCTCGTGCATGACCATATCAGTTTCAGCGTGCATGAAGGAGAGATCTTCGGCTTGCTGGGAGGCAGCGGTTCGGGAAAGTCGACCATACTCAAAGAGATCGTCATGCTGCTTCAGCCCAATGCCGGAAGTATCACTGTTCTGGGAAAAGAGCTCGACCGTCTCACACTGGAAGAGGCCCACATCCTGCGCACGCGCTGGGGCATGCTCTTTCAGTCCGGTGCACTCTTTTCACCACTCACCGTCGCTGAAAATATCGGTGTCGCACTGCGAGAATACAGCAATCTCGAAGAGGATCTCATTCAGGACCTGATACGTCTGAAACTCGATCTGGTCGGCCTGCCTCACTTTGCAGCGTCACTCTATCCCTCCGAACTGAGTGGGGGTATGAAGAAGCGGGCAGCACTTGCCCGTGCGCTGGCCATGGATCCCAAACTCCTTTTTCTGGATGAACCAACATCGGGTCTCGATCCGGTGGGTGCACAGGAGTTCGACGAACTGATCGTCAAATTAAGGGATTTGCTCGGATTGACGATAGTCATGATAACGCACGATCTGGACAGTATCTTCACGATCGTCGATCGCATGATCGTACTGGCGGAGAGGCAGATTGTCGCACAGGGTACACTCGACGAAGTCCTCGCCTCCACGCACCCCTTTGTCGATGCCTTTTTCAGGGGTGTACGCGCCAGACAGCGTATCAGAAGCCATCATGACAGGAGCTCTTATGGAAGGTAGGGTCAACTATCTCATCGTCGGCATCTTTGTCGCCACATTTATCGCAGGCATTCTGGTATTTGCCTTTTGGCTGATGAAGTACGGCACCTATCAGCAGATGGACAGTTACGTCGTCTACTTCGATGAATCGGTCGCCGGTCTCAACAAAGACGCCTCGGTCAAATACATGGGTGTGGATGTCGGTACCGTCGATGACATACGTGTCGATCCCTCAAGTGCCAAACCGGTCGCTGTCTATCTCAAAATCGATCATGATGTCAAGATAAAAGAAGATGCCGAGGCGACACTGAAGTTTTATGGTATGACCGGACTTGCCTATGTCGAAATCTTTGGCCATGATCCTGCCGCATCTCCACTCAGAGCCCAAAAAGGCAAGATACCTGTCATCAAATCCTCTCCTTCCTTCTATGCACAGCTCGATCAGGCACTGGCCAAAATCGCCACTGAATTCAGTAAGGTCACAGACAAAATAGACAGACTCCTCAGTGACCGAAACCTCCGGCATATTGAGGGTACCCTCAGTCATATCGATGCGATCAGCACCACACTCGATACCCACAAGTCCGATCTGACGACACTCCTGCAAAGAGGGAAGTCACTGGAAGAGCAAGCTGCCCGCACACTTGAAAAAATCGACAAGATTACAGAAGGGTTCGACCCGAAACTGGGTGCTGAAGCCAAAGCGACACTCGTACAGATCAGAAACGTTGCCAGGCATATAGAAAAAACGCTCGCACGGGGAGATTACAATATCAAAGCACTGGGAGAACCGATGATAGAGAAGCTGAACCGGCTGATCGGGAAACTGACACAACTGAGTGATGAAACCGAACAGACACTCAGACAACTGCAACAGAGCCCGAGCGACCTGCTCTTCAAAAGAAACCACCCCAAACCCGGACCAGGAGAAGAGTGATGAAACCTACAATCTTATCTGTCAGCTATAGTCTGCTCACGACACTGCTGCTACTGGCCACTGCCGGCTGCAGTACCAAAGCGGGCCACCCCATCAGTTACTATACACTGCAACCCGCATCCCCATCCTCGATCACAGAGCATACTCGGCTGCAAACGGATCGTTTCAAAAAGCGTACATTGCAAGTCACCATCCCTGAAAGTACCCGGCAGATCCGCACCAGAAAGATCCACTACACACAAATCCCCTATGCAAGAGAAGCTTACGCCTATCATCTATGGAGCGATACGCCAAATACCCTGATCGCAGCCTATCTACGTGCATACCTGGACCAAAGCGGCCTTTTCAAAGCGGTTGTCGGTGCAGATTCACGGGCAGGAAGCGACTTTTTGCTGGAGAGCTACATTGACGCTTTTTATCAGTGGTTCAAGACCCGTACCGATGCCTATGCCGTTGTAAAGATGCACTTTCTTCTGATTGACAGATCCAGCAAAAAAGTTATCTCTGCCTATCGGTTCTCCACGCAGGTTCCATCTCCCTCAGCCAACGCGGAAGGGGGTGTCGCTGCCTTCAACAAAGCCACGGAACGTATGGGTTCAGAGCTTGTACGTTGGCTTTCACAAATCCCACTGAAAAAGCATTAAGAGGTATGTCAGAGGAATTTCTATAAAATATCCCAAAAACTTCAAAGGGTCATTTTTATGAGAGGCTACAAAGTCTTTTCCGGTACTGCGAATCCGGAGTTTTCCAAAGCAGTCGCAAAATATCTCTCCATCCCGCTCTCGGAAGCGACGATTAACCGTTTCAGTGACGGTGAGATCAACGTTCAGATCAGTGAAAGTGTTCGTGGCCGCGATGTCTTCATCATCCAGTCCACATGTGCTCCGGCCAACGCCAACCTGATGGAACTGCTCATCATGACTGATGCCCTGCGCCGTAGCTCTGCAAACTCCATCACCGCCATCGTTCCCTACTTCGGCTACGCCAGACAGGACCGAAAAGCCGCACCCAGAGTCCCCATCACCGCCAAACTGGTCGCCAACCTTTTTGAGACCGCAGGGATCGACCGTGTCGTCACCGTCGACCTGCATGCGGGCCAGATCCAGGGCTTTTTCGACATCCCCGTCGACAATCTCTACGGTTCGATCGTCTTCAAAGATTATATGCAACGTAAAAATCTCCAGAATCCCATCATCGCCAGCCCAGATATCGGCGGCGTTGCCAGAGCGAGAAGTTTCGCCAAGCAGCTGGGCCTTGAGATCGTCATCGTCGACAAGCGCCGTGAAAAGGCAAACGAATCAGAAGTGATGAACATCATCGGTAATGTCGAAGGCAAAGATGTCATCCTCATTGACGACATGATCGACACTGCCGGAACCATCGTCAAAGCTGCTGCGGCCCTCAAGAAAAACGGCGCCTCTTCGGTCATGGCATTTTGTACCCATCCTGTACTCAGTGGCCCCGCCTACGAGCGTATCGAAAAGGGTGAGCTTGACGAGCTGGTCGTCACCGATACGATACCCCTCTCACAGGAATCCGACAAGATCACCGTGCTCTCCGTCGCGCATCTCTTCAGTGAAGTAATCCGCCGTATCTACCACAATGAAAGTGTCAACGGGCTCTTTATCTGATGCAGAAAAATATACGCAACTTCTCCATCATCGCCCACATCGACCACGGCAAAAGCACCCTCGCGGATCGTCTGATTCAGGAGTGCGGTGCCGTCGCCGAGAGGGAGATGGGAACGCAGATGATGGATACGATGGATATCGAAAAAGAGCGCGGTATCACGATCAAGGCACAGAGTGTCCGCTTACAATATGTCAAGGATGGTGAAGTTTACACACTCAACCTCATCGACACACCCGGCCACGTCGATTTCTCCTATGAAGTGAGCCGCTCGCTCGCCTCGAGTGAAGGGGCGCTGCTGGTCGTCGACGCATCACAGGGTGTCGAAGCGCAGACAATCGCCAACGTCTACATCGCCCTTGAAAACGACCTCGAGCTGATTCCGGTCATCAACAAGATCGACCTCCCGGCTGCTGAACCCGACCGTGTCAAAGAGGAGATCGAACAGACCATCGGTCTCGACTGCACCGATGCGATCGAAACGAGCGCCAAAACAGGCCAGGGAATCAAAGAGCTGCTGGACGCGATCGTCGACCGTATTCCCGCTCCTTCGGGAGATGAAAATGCCCCGACCAAAGCACTTATCTACGACAGCTGGTTCGACAACTATCTGGGCGCTCTCGCACTGGTACGTGTCTATGACGGAGAGATCAAAAAGGGTCAGGAAGTCCTGGTCATGGGTACCAATAACAAACATGAAGTGCTCTCCCTCACCTATCCCCACCCGTTGAAACCGGTCAAGACCAACAGCATCAAAACCGGTGAAATCGGTATTGTCTCACTCGGACTCAAAAATGTCGGCGATGTACGTGTCGGAGACACCATCACTGATGCCAAAAATCCGACTGCCGAAGCGATCGGCGGCTTCGAAGAGGCGAAACCGTTCGTCTTTGCAGGACTCTACCCGATCGAAACCGACAAATTTGAAGATCTCAGAGATGCCCTCGACAAACTCAAACTCAACGACGCCTCGATCTCTTACGAACCGGAGACTTCGGTTGCACTCGGTTTCGGCTTTCGTGTCGGATTTCTCGGCATGTTGCACATGGAGGTGGTCAAAGAGCGTCTGGAGCGTGAATTTGGCCTCGATCTGATCGCCACCGCCCCTACCGTCATCTACAAAGTGATCAAAAG
>JALWPY010000081.1 GCA_026994915.1 Campylobacterales bacterium | reverse complement strand
ACATCGGCACCACAGGCAAGAAGTTCTACGCACTGAATCCTTCAGACGGATCGGAGAAGTGGTATGTTGATTTGGATAATGACATTGTATCGGCTCCTGCAATCGGCAGCGACGGGACGATCTACGTGGGTACAAAAAACGAAAGATTCTACGCGCTGAATCCTTCAGACGGATCGGAGAAGTGGTATACGGATCTGAACGACGATATCGATACCGCATCTCCTGCGATCGGCAGCGACGGGACGATCTACATCGGCACCACAGGCAAGAAGTTCTACGCACTGAATCCTTCAGACGGATCGGAGAAGTGGCATGTTGATTTGGATAATGACATCGTATCGGCTCCTGCAATCGGCAGCGACGGGACGATCTACGTGGGTACAAAAAACGAAAGATTCTACGCGCTGAATCCTTCAGACGGATCGGAGAAGTGGCACAAAGACCTGCAGGAAAATATTGACATCGCCTCTCCAATCGTCGGAAAAAATGGAATCATCTATATCGGTACCCAAAAGGGGTATATCTACGCGATAGACAGCGACGGCACGACGGTATGGAGCTACAAGACCAGCGACGATATCAAATCTTTTCCCGCCATCGGCAGTGACGGTTCGTTGTATGTGGGATCTAAAAATAAAAACTTTTATGCCTTCTATACTCCTCCTCCGACACGCATCGCCGACTACCACTTCGACGCCTGTCACTGGGACGGTACGGCCGGGGAAGTAAAAGATAGCAGCGGGAACAGCAATGATGCGAATACAGAAAACAATGCAAGCACCATCGGTGGAAAAATTAATAAGGCTGCAAATCTGGCAGAGAGTCATTATCTTGAACTGGAAAACCCTATTGCCTTAGAAGAATGGAGTATAAGTGTCTGGATACAATTTCCCCTCGACCCGACTGGTAAATCTGGAGATAGATATTATTATGTTCTAGGCTCTGTCGAAGGAGATGGAGATCTTGCCTATTTTACACATAAAAAAGGAGAAAGTGATATAACTTGGGGAGTATACGACAATAACAAAAAAGTTAAAAGTCAAGATTTTCCTGATGATTTAGTCGGATGGCACCATATAACACTAACCAATAACAAATCTGTTACCAAATTATATATTGATAGTTCATATTACAATGAAGTATCAACATATACAACAGGGAACTTCAAAATCATCGGCTCCTCCACTGATAATCTGGATGAACAAACGATAGGCACATCTCTCGATGAATTTAAAATTTTTGATAATATTTTAGCCGCCAGCGAAATACAAAAAATTTATGAAAACGAATCGGCGGAAAGAAATTACGATGGCAGTGCGCGTGAAGTACGCTTCTGCCCAAATGATCTGCAAGCAGATTACCGTTTCGATACATGTCAATGGAACGATACCGAAGGTAAAGTAAAAGACAACAGCGGACATGACAACAATGGTACCGCCCAAAACGGTATAATAACCAGTAAAGGAAAAGTCAACCATGCAGCACTTCTGGATGGAACCGATGACTATATAGATATGGGAGATGTGCTCGATCCGGGGAGCAATCAGCATGTCTCTATTTCCGCTTGGTTCATGTGGGACGGCACTGATGCAGGCAGTGAACAGGATATCTTGTCCAAAGAGAGTATCTTCATGGCCAAAGTACAGGACAATAAACTACAATACGCCATCTCCCCACACTGGAACTGGGACGGAGGAGATTCTTTTCCCGTAAATGCCAATGAATGGACGCATGTTGTCATTACATACGATGGTGCCAAACAGCGTCTTTACAAAAACGGTTCACTTGTTTACGAACGGGATCAGACAGGAGATATCGGTGGCAACGAATATCACTTTACAGTTGGTGCATGGAAAGGTACCGACAGTGTCGAAAACTTCTTTCATGGCAAGATAGATGAACTCAAAGTATTTGATGATACTTTAACGTCGGCACAGATCAAAGCGCTCTACGACAACGAATCCGCCCACAAAAACTACGACGGCTCCCATCGCATGGCGGTCGACTGTACCACACCAGAACTTTTGGCGGAGTATCGGTTTGACGCGTGTAAATATACCGGAGCAACAGGTGAAGTGATCGACAGCGCAGGTGGGCACAACGGTACCATCAATGGCGATGTGAATATCAGTAAAGATGAGAAAAAGATCGGACATGCAGTGCACCTGAACACAGGAGGAGTTGACATAGACAATATTCCCATCTCTACCGACCAATATAAAAAGAATACTGTTACATTTTGGATGTATTGGGACGAGACAGACAAAGGTAGGATTCCATTCGGATGGACTACATATGACTTACGGCTCTCAAAAAAAGGATATTTTGGTTTCAACGCCAGAAATTCACTAATATATGGTATTGACAGCTCAGGTTTGAAAAACGGATGGCACTTTGTTACTGCAATTTTCACCAATGGCGATGTCGAATCAAACAGACTCTATATCGACGGAGTCCTGCAGAGCATATCGCAAAAGAAAGGAACGCTGGTCAACGCCAACGCCTATGCATCAACGAGTGCCAGAATAGGCGGATGGCGGAATAATGATTCCTATCGTTTTATCGGTTACCTCGACGAACTCAAAATCTACAAGGGCGAGCTCAACGCCACAACGATCGCTTCGATATACAACAGCGAAAAAGATCTCGTTCGGGATATCATCTGCGCACAACCTCTTTTCAATGCCGTCAACCGAAATGGCGGCTGTTTTCACTGGGACAACAATATTACCACCAAAGTAGCAGGAGAGGATATCAACCTTACAATTCTCTCCGCCGATGCCAATGACAATAACAGTAGTCTGGGTGATATCAATATCACCAAAGTAGAGCTGTTGAGTTTCAGCGATGCAGCATGTGATACGCTGTACAATACGACAGAGATATGGAACGGAAATCAGAAAGTGGATGACAACGGCTGCTTCAATCCCGATACTTTCATACACCACAGGGCTGTAAGATGCGCCAAGATACGCATTTCCGGCATATATGAAGGAGAGAATGTAGAATCTAATTCGACCGACACCTTCTCCATCCGCCCCAAAACCTTCATCCTCCAAAATCTCCCCACCGGCAAGCTCACCGCCGAACACCCCTACACTTTCAAAGCGGTCGCGGTCAATGCAGACGGTACCACCGCTACAGCCGACTACAACACGAGCGTCACCCCGCAGGCACACAAATACTTCAGAGACGGCAGCGACGGTTCGGCGATGGTGGGCAGCTTCTCACCAGCTACGGACTTTTCGTTCGCCGACGGTACATCCGCCGATACTAACCTCAACTTCGACAATGTCGGCATCGTAGGACTCGAACTCAACGACACTGCGTGGACGGTGGTCGACAGTGATGATACGCCGCTTACAGATCGTACGATCTATCTGGAGCAGAACCTCACTTTCATCCCGGACCATTTCAGGATCATCTTTTCCACCACGCCGACGATGGAGAACAATGCCACGCACTTCACCTATCTCTCCAACGATCTGAACATGAGTGCCCGGCTCAGAAACCTCTCTCTCACGATCACAGCAGAGGGTGAGAAAAATGGTACGATGACCAACTACGCCCAGCCACAAACGAAGTATTTCGCCAATCCCGTCGATATCGTGCCCGCACTCTCGATTCCGGGCGATGAGAACACATCGACGCTTCCGCAGCCACAGAGCGAGCAAAATCTCTCTTTCTCCGCCGGCGTGGCTAACATGAGCTATGCGGATGTACACTTCAACTACGACCGAAACCACTCCGATCCGACCGACCCCTTCAGCATCTCAGGCAGTGATACCAACTTCACCATTGGCATCACAGATCATGTCGACACCTCCGTAGAAGGGAACGAGACGACCCATTTCGACGGCAGTGCAACCTTTTACTACGGCAGAGTCCTCACCAGCGATCTGCGTACCTCCACTACTCCGACAGCACACAACATACGCTTTGCCGTCTACGCCACCACATTGCTTCCCGGCTTCGAGCAATACACCCAAAACTGGTATATCAACAAATATGATGACGTCAGTAACTGGCTCGCGATCGATCCGAAAGTCTCCCGCAAACTCGACTCTGACAACCAAAACAGCACCACTGTCAGCGATGTCAACATCACCTCTGCAGGGGTCAAAAACTTCAACGTCAACGCAAGCGGCGGTGAAAAGTTCAGAGCCTTTTACCATCTGGATATCCCGACATGGCTCTGGTACAGCAGGTATGAAGCCTATAGCCATGCCACCGATTCGACATGTGCGGAGCATCCATGCTTTACCTACATCTTCGATGCTGTGCAGGATGATACAGGTATCAAAAGCGGTGACTACAAAGGTGTCTCATTCGGCAATGATTTCAACAGTTCCGTACGACGCAAGGCGGTCAAAATCCTGCGATAATCTTTTCTATGCTACACTTTTTGCATGACAAAAAATGAGATTTTACAGAAACTGCAACAGATGGAGGGGGTGGACACCAACGGAGTACTGGAGATTTTCAGACTCGGAGGCTTCGAGATTCCCCGGCAGCGGGTGGAAGGCTACTTGGCACAACAGGAAGAGAAGCATTACCTCGACTGTGGTGCCGAAGCACTGGGACACTTTCTCGACGGCCTGATCATTTTCAAACGAGGCCCTTCGGATAAAAAGCCCGACACTGACAAGCCCGTGCCGCTGACCAACAACCTGATCCTCAAAAAACTGCGCATCGCCTACAACCTCAAAGAAGCCGATCTTTTCGCGATCTTTCATGCGGTCGATATCGAGATCACCAAAGGGGAGCTGAGCTCTCTCTTTCGCAAAGAGGAGCACAAAAAATTTCGCCTCTGCCCCGACTCGATCCTCGAACTCTTTCTGGAGGGGCTGGAGATCTGTGAGAGGGGCGCCTAAGCCCGCTTCATCTTCTCATAGATCTCCATCGGCAGCAGTGCCACGACTCCCACGATCACACCCACGATCAGTTCTGCTATGATTGCCGGCAGGGCGTGCAGCGCTTCATGCAACACCGGGATGTTGTGCATAAAGATACCGCCTGCAACCAGAATCATCGCGATCGTACCGATGACCGCGAGGGAGCGGATCACCTTCGGCAGGGCCTTGATGAGGAGATTGCCGATGTGCTCAAGCAGTTTGCTCTTCTCCTTGCCGATTACAACGAGTTTGAAGCCGAAGTCGTCCATCCGCACCAGCAGCGCCACCAGACCGTAGACACCAACCGTCGCCAGTACCGCCACCAGTGAGACCACACCGATCTGTACGAGCAGTGGTTTGCCGCTGACAGCACTCAGTGCGATAATGACAATCTCGATAGAGAGGATGAAGTCGGTGCGGATCGCCGAGGCGATCTTGGCATTTTCCCGTTCGAGGATTTCGGCTTTGGTAAGGGTGTGATCGAGGATCTTTTCGTGTGCTTTAGGATGGTTCTCTTTGTGAAAAAAGTATTCATAAATCTTCTCCATCCCTTCATACGCCAGATAGAGTCCACCCAGTATGAGGATAGGAGCGATCATCCAGGGAGCAAATGCACTGAGCAAAAAGGCGACGGGAAGGATGATCAGTTTGTTGACAAATGAGCCCTTCATGATCGCCCAGATGACGGGAAGTTCCCGGGATGAGGCATAACCGCTCGCCTGCTCCGCCGTCACCGCCAGATCATCACCCAGAATCCCCGCCGTCTTTTTGGTCGCCACTTTGCTCATGGTCGCCATGTCGTCCATCAGGATAGAGATGTCGTCAAAAAGTGCGAAAAATCCACTGGCCATACTACTCCTTTACTTTTCAAAGATTTTGGTAATTTTTTTCAGGACCCCTTTGGGCCGTTCTTTTTTCTGAGCCAAAACTGCGCGCAGTTCGTATCTGAGTGCACGCAGGTGTACGGGCATGTATACTTCAAACGCTTCTGTCTCTTTCGGTTTCTTCATTTGTGCTCCAGAAATTTCTCCAGCTCTTTGACCGCTTTTTCATTCTTGATGCGAAACTTGATCTCGATCCGCCGCGACGCTTCTTTATCCTCATTGCCGTTTTCGTCATAGATCAGATCGGCATAGGACCTGCCGCTGGCACTGAGATATCTGCTGTAGAGTTCCCGGTTATCGGGATCGCTCTGGTAGAGGAACTTCATCACTTCCAGGGCTCTCTTTTGTGAGAGTGCAAGGTTGTAGAGATAGCTTCCGGAAGTGTTGGTGTGTCCTTCGATGGTAATCCCGTCTATGTAACTTCGGATCTCATCGTCCAGCAATAGTGTCTGTATATATTTTTTCAGTACTGCTTTGAGCTGCTTTTTGGCTCCCGGTTTGAGACGGTATGCCCCCTCGTCAAAGAGGATGTTTGAAGCGAAGCGGAGTGCGCCACTTTTGGGATCGATTTCTATCGACTCTCCCAGCTTCTCCCGCAGTCTGCTGATGACTTTAATACGGATACCGGTAAGGTTTTTGATCCTTGCTTTGGTGATATTGAGTTCATCGACAAGCTTTTGTCGCGCGGCACTCTGCTCAAGTAGTTTCTTACCCAGTGCTGCGATCTCTTCCTCTTTAAGTAGCATAACATTTTGCAGTCCGGAGAGGTTTTGCTCCAGTGTCGAGGCTCTGATACGCTCTGTTTGCAACATGCTTTCTGTATGGGTCAGTTTCTCTTCGAGTGAGGCGATCTGCGATCTCTGGGAAGCTACGACATGCTCTGTAGCATTGAGATCGTTTCGGAGTCTCTGCAGATCTGTTTGCATACGCCGCCCGGCTTCATCCTCTTCCAGTAACAGTGCCTTGAGTTTCGCTAATTCACCGGCACTCAGTGTCAGTTTTTGGCTGAGTCGCTCTTTCTCTTTCCTGACTCTGGTGAGTGCTTCACTCCTCTGGCGCAGCTGCTGGTGAAGCTGCTGCAGTTTTTTGTTTTTGGTCTTGAGCGCCTGTGCACTCAGTCCCAGCGCCTGACGTTTTTTCTCCAGATCCTGCTGTACATAGACGTAGCGTACCACGATCGCCCCCACCACCAGAATAAAAACAAAGAGCAATCCTGCCATCAGATCAGCATAGGAGATCCAGAAATTCTGCTCCTCTTTGCAGTTTTGCTCTTTATACATCTGTCAGCGCTCCGAATCTTTGAGCTGTGCGAGTTCGCGGATAATCTTCGCCGTTTCGGAATCGATCAGCTCCAGAGACGTTCGCAACTTATTGGCATACTTCTCGTCAAAAGCGTCGAGGTGTGTGTTGAAGGCGGTAGCGATCTGCACACTCTGCTGCTGCATGCTCTCCAGACTCTGTCGGATATCGTCGTAGAGTTTACCGATATTTTCGGCATTGATACTCTCAAGGGCGCGGTTGAGTTGTTCCACACTCTTGTGCAGCGTGCGCGTCGCCGTCATGAGGTTCTCTTCTTTGATCGTCAGCTCCTGGTTGGCCAGACGCATCAGCTTTTGGCTCTGCTCGAGACTTTGGATGATCTCCTGCATCTTCGCACCGATGTTTTCATAGGCGTTGAAGAGTTGCTCACTCATCTGCATACTCCTGTCACTCAACCGCAAAATCTCTTCGAAATGCTCCGAAGATTTTCGCAGTGCTTTCTGCTCGTGGTGTATGATTGACTCGAAAAGTCCCAGACGCTCGTGAAGTGCGTTTTGGATGTTGTCCAGAAATTCGTTGGACGTGATTTTGGAGAAGATAGCATTGAGGTTTTCGTAGTTTTTCATGCTCTGTGTGAAGTGTACCTGCTCGATCTCCTCTTTGGTCCAGAAGTAACCGCGTGTCTTTTCACGGATGATACGTACGCCCCTTTCAAACTCACTCATCCCCTTCTTTTCGAAGAAGATCCACCATAGCGAGAGAAAGATACCGAAGATCGAGACATAAAACGCAGTCCCCACACCACCCAGAAGCTGGGAGATCTCCTGCTCCAGTTGTGCGGAATCCTGCGAAGAGAAGTCGGGCATCGTCAATGCGATGGAGATGAAGGTACCGAGGATTCCCAGTGTCGGAAAAACACTCGCCGCCACGGAGGCGAAGTTGTCGTTGCGCAGGGAGGCGGTGAAGTTTTTGATGAACTGATCGAAGGGGGCGTTGGCTTTGCGCACCCCTCCGATATCGAGCAGATTTTTCTCTATGTAGTGTTCCAGCGCCGTACCCAGTGCATGCTGTACTCTCTTGAACTTGCAGGCGCCATAGTAAGCGTTGTGTTTAATGAAAAAGAGATAGATCACAAATATCATCCCGATCATCGTCACACTGTGCAGCTCCATACGAAGCGAGATATAGCCCAGATAGGCGGCAACCGATCCGGCAAATATCAACAGCGGCACCACGCCCAGCCACAGCAGCCGAATCCAGCAGTTTCCCCTTTGCCGGTTCTCTGCCGGAAACGCTGTCAAATGCTCTTCTTCACGTACCATGACAAGCTCCTTGGTTGAGATTATAACATCTTAGATTTAGCTCCGTCTTGGAGTAAAGAGTTATCTTTTCTTATGGTATACTTCTTTGCAAAAGGAGCCTTTATGCAGCATGAAAAAGTGAGTGAAGAGATACACTTCACCCTCAGAAGCGATATGATCGAAGAGCTGAAACTTTTCAAAGAGATCCTGCACAAGGATTACGACACAATGCTTCATGAAGCGCTGGAGCTCTACTTCGATGCCGTGCGTAAACGTATGCTGGAGAAAAACTTTGAAGATGAAAACATGGAGACCAATCTCGATTTTGACGAGTTCTGGGATGGAGTGGATCTCTAAATCTAACTGCCTGGCTTCGGTTTGGGCCGGTAGTGCGTGCAGGGACTTCCGCTGTTTTTCTGCACTACAGCGGAAGGGATCTGCAGGGACTTGAACCCAAATGCTTTACATCCATGGGGCGCGTTTTTATCCCATGTGACGTAGTAATAGAGACATCGTTTGCAGTTGATTCGCTGCAAAGATTATCTCCTGCTTAAAAAGAGTCCGACAGCCTGCAACTGTTTTGGATTCAACCCTTTACACAAGCCGTTTTTCATGACATATGCTTTCGCTTCTGCCGGAGAGTCAAATTTCGCATCGGTCGGCTGACACTTTTTCGCATAAAGCATCGCACCTTTTTTTGCCATCATCGCCTGTTTTTTGCTGATCATCGCTGAGTCGGCGACGAAATCTTTTTTGGCCTCTTCATAAGCACCTAGATAGTCGGTCACTTTGCCTCCGTGCTCTTTGGCAAACTGCTCTGCTGCTTCTTTGGTCCCGAAAGCATACTTGCTGGTCATGCTCATCGTACCCTTGACGTTACTTCCCACAACATAGAAAGCTTTTTCCACAGGAATAAATTTGAGTGTCGTCACATCGACCACTCTGATATTTACAGGTTTTTTATGATTTTTTTCTATATCTTCGACCAGACAGTGAATAGAACAATACTGTTTCACTTTGCCATCCACTTCCGCCGCATGGTTGGTTTTGTAAAACATAGGCAGATTCATACCGCATTGCGGACAGAACATCTTCGCATCTCCCTGCTGTAAAAGCGTCGCCTGATCTACGGGAACCGATTGAAACATCTGGTACTGTATCCCTTTACCGGGCATCTTCGCTTCCATTGAAATCGCTGTCAAAAACAGTAGCAGTACGATCATATATCTACGCATCTATCTCTCCTTCTTTGTATGATTCTCTGAAATTGTATAAAAGATTTGTTAACTTAATGTTAAAAAGAATATAAAATTATAAATAAATTTTTTCCACTACTAATTTATATTAATTTAAGCAAAATTTGATTAGAATTCATCTCGAAAGAAAAAGATTTTCCAAAGGAGCAAACACTATGAAAAAAAGAGTCACTATAGCATTGGCTATCGCAGCAGCGACATCCCTCTTCGCAGATGCACCGGCAGCGGGCGATGCCCTGATCAAAAAAGCAAAGGCGGCAGGACTGGCGCCGATTCCGTCGGACAAAGCGGCACTGATGAAACTGATCGACAATCCAAAGAACCCCATCACAGACGCCAAAGTTGAACTGGGTAAAAAACTCTACTTCGATCCCAGACTCTCAAAGAGCAACCTGATCAGCTGTAATACCTGTCACAACCTTGCCATCGGCGGTGTCGATGGTGTTCCTGCGGCCATAGGTCATCACTGGACTGCTAACCCACACCACCTCAACTCACCGACAGTTTACAATGCAGTTTTTATGAGCAGACAGTTCTGGGACGGCAGAAGCCCCGATCTCGAGGATCAGGCACAGGGTCCAATGCAGGCGGCTCCTGAAATGGCGATCACCAAAGAGATGGCAGTCGAGCGTATCTCTTCTATGCCGGCTTACAAAGAGATGTTCAAAGAGGCCTACGGCAGTGATGAGATCACATTCAAAAAGATTGCCGATACGATCGGAACGTTTGAGCGTACACTCGTCACCCCCTCTCCTTTCGACAAGTTTCTCGAAGGCGATGCAAATGCTCTCACTGACGCTCAGAAAGAGGGTCTGAAAACCTTCATCGACAAAGGGTGTGCAAGTTGCCATACAGGCGTGGGGCTTGGCGGAAGCATGCAACCTTTCCCTGTCGCCAAACCCTACAAATATGCAAATGTCGGAGATTTCAAGGGGGATAAAAACGGCATGGTCAAAGTACCTACCCTCAGGAACATCACCGAAACAGCGCCCTACTTCCACAACGGTGCCGTCTGGTCCCTCTCAGAAGCGATCAAGATTATGGGTGAGACACAGCTGGGTATGGACCTGACAAATAAAGAGGTCGCTTCTATCAAGACATTTTTGACTTCACTTACAGGGAAGAAACCAGAGGTCGTCTATCCGATACTGCCTCCTGTGACAGAGAAGACACCCAAACCCATTACAAAATAACTCCTGAGTAACATCACACTCCGTGCCGATCCACCATTTTACCTTCCTCGGATCGGCACACTTATAACAATAATCAATTTCTCTTATTTTCGCCCTCTTACTTGATATCTATCAATAAAAAACCAGCCGAAAAGTAGTAAAATACGCCTGTAGTAGGTTATTTTACAAAGGAGGTACTACATGAAATCAATCATTAAAAGACTGTCGCTCATCGCGATAGGAGCTATGGTTGGTGTATCGTTTGGTAGTGCTGCAACTGAGCTTGACAAAGTCATGAAAGAGAGAGGTCTCTCTCAGGCCGATCTGCTCGCAGCTGCCAAAACTTATACACCAAGTGGTGGAAGAGACAAATATATCGTTTTCAGTTCCGGAGGACAATCGGGACAGATCATGGTGTATGGTGTTCCTTCTATGAGAATCTTAAAATACATCGGTGTCTTTACGCCGGAGCCATGGCAAGGCTGGGGTTACGATGATGACACCAAAAAAGTGCTTGCACAGGGTAACATTCGTGGTAAGAAGATCACCTGGGGTGATACACACCACCCGGCAATTTCTGAAACTAACGGTAAATATGACGGTAAATGGCTGGTTATCAACGATAAAGCCAATCCAAGACTTGCAGTCATTGACCTGAGCGACTTCGTTACAAAACAGATCGTCGTCAACCCGGTTTTCAAATCGGATCACGGTGGTGCGTTTTTCACACCGAACTCCGAGTATATCCTCGAAGCATGCCAGTACGGTGCACCTTTTGACAATAACTATCACCCTATCGAAGAGTATGCCGAAACATACCGCGGTGGTGTAACGGTTTGGAAATTTGATCATGAAAATGGAAAAATCCAGCCGGATAAATCTTTTACAATCGAAATGCCACCTTATATGCAGGATCTCTCCGATGCAGGTAAAGAGGCGAGTTTTGGATGGGGCTTCACCAACTCATTTAACTCCGAGATGTATACCGGCGGTATCGAAAAAGGACTTCCTCCGTTTGAAGCGGGTATGAGTAGAAACGATACTGACTTTTTACATGTCTACAACTGGAAAAAGTTGGCAGAGCTTGCAAAAGATGACAAAAATGTCAAAATTATCAACGGGCACAGAGTCGTTCCAATCGATGTAGCGGTTAAAAATGATGCACTCTTTTTGGTACCTGAGCCAAAGTCTCCGCACGGTGTCGATGTCTCTCCTGACGGTAAATATATCGTTGTTTGCGGTAAACTCGACACACATGCCACTGTCTACAGCTGGGACAAAATCCAGAAGCTGATCAAGAACAAAGATTACGCCGGCAAAGATCCGTATGGTATTCCTATCCTCGATCTCAAAAAAGCGGCGCACTGTCAGGCAGAACTCGGCCTCGGGCCACTGCATAACCAGTACGGACCAAACTGGAAGGACAAAGGTGAGATCTATACATCACTCTACGTCGATTCACAGGTTGTCAAATGGGATTATCTCAATTGTAAAGTACAAGACAGACAAAATGTCAACTATAACATCGGTCACTTGTGCGGTATGGAAGGTAAAACCGAAGATCCTCAGGGTGAGTATATCATCGCACTGAACAAACTCGCGATCGACAGATTTAACGAGATCGGACCTCTGCATCCGCAAAATCACCAGTTGATCGATATTCGCGGTAAAAAGATGCAGCTCCTCTACGATATGCCGGTTCCACTTGGAGAACCACACCAGGCTGTCGCGATCAGAGCGAGCAAACTCCATACACATGTACGCTATAAAATGGGAACTAACGCATTTACCGGCAAGATTCATGAAGGTAAAACACTTGCGGGACAGGAAAAAATTGTCAGAAAAGGCAACCACGTTTATGTTTATGGAACTGTTGTCAGATCTCACATCAATCCTGAGCATGTCACCGTCAACAAAGGCGATACAGTCACATTCTACCTGACCAACCTCGAAAGAGCTGAAGATGAAACACACGGTTTCACAGTGGATACATACAATGTACATACATCACTCGAACCAGGTAAAACTGTTGCAGTAACATTCAAAGCAGATCTGGAAGGTGTATTCCCTTACTACTGTACCGAGTTCTGTTCAGCACTGCACCTTGAGATGATGGGTTACCTGCTGGTCAAAGATCCAAACAAAAAATATACTTCCGCAGCGAAGCTCAAAATGGCAAAAATGTCACCTGAGCAACTCAAAGCAGAGTATGACAAAACTGTTGCGACAAACAAAGCGACAGATGCGGTTATCCAGAGTGTCGTGAAGTTCCTCAAAGAGAACCACTATGAGAAATATCCGACTGTAAAAGCATTGGTTGAAGATGCACTGGATCAATACAGTAAAATCCCAGAGCAGAAGAAAAAAGCAGACGAGGCAGTCAAAGCAGGCGATCTCGAGAAAGCAATTCTCTTCGAAAACATGATCTGGCAATATATGGTTAAAACGGCAGACGTCGGTATCCGTGCGAAAGACCTTCTGGTCAAGAAAATCGCAACACCTATGAGTGAAGCAGCCCAAAGAGGTCATGCAGCATACTTAGAGGGTGGTTGTAACGGATGTCATGTCATCGGTAAAGTCAGCTCCGGTCCGGATCTGGTCGGTGTACTGCAGCGTCACGAAAATGGTGAGGAGTGGGTCAAAGAGTGGATCCTGCATCCAGAAAAAATGTATGACAACCCATACATCAAATCTATGACCAACTACTTCAATCTCCGTATGCCAAACCAGGGTATGACGGAACAACAGGTTAACGATATCATCGAATACCTCAAATGGATCGACAAGAACGCCAACCTGTTCTAATCTTTCCTAAATATATGGCAGCGGGTTTGCTCCCGCTGTCTCTTTTATGTACTTCTGTGTTTTCAGCTGAAGCCACAAAAGTGTATAATCTATAACAATATTTTATAATACTACTTCAGAATCAAAGGATGGGGGAAATGAATAAATCGCTTACTAAATCCAGAATCTTTACATTTTTGGCTTTTGCAATACTCATGTACTGGTTTGTCATACCGGCGGTCTTCACACACAATGTCGTGGAACTTGCCGAAGAGGGTAAAGTAGATAAAATTCCTGCGATCAGCTATAAGGTGTGGGACTATTACCAAAAAGGGCGATACGTAAGTCCCAATACACCCAAAGAGATCGCCGGTAATCTCAAAAAGATGATAGAAGAAGATGCAGAACTCAGTGTTGCCACCGCACCTATCTGGTATGTTGCACTCGAAGCACCCAACTATCCCAAAGAGGCATTTCCCGAAGGTATACCCGTCTATTACCACTTTGACGGCTTCAGCGGAGATGTTCATGAGATGAATACGATCAACCACTTTATCGGTATGGATCCTATGAAGCGCGGTGCACCATATCTGCGTGCTCTTGCACCCTACGCACTCGTATTTGTCGCACTTCTCTTTGTATTTTACATGCTGTTTGACTGGAAGATCCTGGATTATCTCATGCTCATACCCGTTGCTCTCCCGATTATCTTTCTGGGCTTCTACGCTTACTGGCTCTACTGGTTCGGACATCACATGCATGACTGGGGAGCTTTCAAGATCAAACCGTTCATGCCGACCGTTTTCGGTGACGGTAAAGTCGCACAGTTTACGACACACTCCTATCCTACTATAGGTTTCTGGCTGCTCGTTGCGATCAGTATCCTCTCCCTGCTTGCCATCGTCTCCAAAAAGAAAGCGAGACGACAGGCGCAGGAAGCACAAAAACATCAATAATATAAGCAGGATATGAAACAACATGAAAGCTGCAGTTTTTCTCCTTTTCTCATTGTCACTATGCGCGAACGTGCTTCAGGATGCCATCGACAATGCACCCAAAGGATCGAAACTGGAGCTCCCCGCTGGGATTTACCGTGGCAATGTCGTCATCGACAAGCCGCTCATCATCGACGGTAAAGATCAAAAAGCGATCATCGAAGGGGATGGGAAAGGGACTGTCGTCACGATCAAAAGTCCTTTTGTCACACTGAAAAACCTGACCATCCGACACAGCGGCGCAGAACATGAAAGAGTCGATGCCGGAGTCGCACTGAAAAACGTACACCACTGCAACATCCTGCACTGCGATCTCAAAGATGTGCTGTTCGGTATCGATATGCAACAATCCAGCGACTGTAACGTCAGCTACAACCAAATCAGTTCCAAACCGTTTGACCTTGGATTGCGCGGTGATGCCATCCGGCTTTGGTACTCCAATGACAATACATTGACACACAACACCATATCCAAAGCGAGAGATTTCGTCGTCTGGTATTCACATGGCAACCTGATTGCAAACAACTATGGTGAATACGGCAGATATTCACTCCACTTCATGTACACCGGTAAAAATATCGTCAAAGAGAACGAGTTTGTCCATAACTCGGTCGGTATCTTTTTCATGTACTCTCAGGACACCATTGCCACGGGGAATATCATCAAAAATTCACTGGGTACCACGGGTCTTGGCATAGGTCTGAAAGATTGCTCCAACTATACCATCACTGACAATAAAATTCTCTACTGTGCAAGGGGGCTCTACATAGACCGTTCCCCTTTTGAACCCGATACATTCAACCACATAGAACACAATTTTATTCTTTACAACAGTGAGGGGGTACATTTTCATTCACTCAGTCTCAACAATATCTTTAAGAACAATATCATCAAAGGAAACATCGACACCGTTGTCAATGACTCTTACAATACTAGAATTACCCAAAACAAGTGGGACGGTAACTACTGGGATGATTACCAGGGGTTTGACAAAAACGGTGACGGTATCGGTGACACACCCTATAACCTTTACTACTACGCAGATAAAATGTGGCTCCTGAATCCAAATGTCAAATTTTTCTATGGATCGCCGGTCATCTCCATCTTGAATTTTCTGGCAAAACTGGCGCCCATATCTGAACCGGTCAAACTACTGACCGATCCACATCCCAAAATGACGGAGGGGAAACTACTATGAAACCTGAAGAGAAAAAGCGAAGAGACTTCATGAAAAATATCGCCGGTCTGGGCGTACTCGGACTGGCTGCCGGTGCGGGAATCTACTTCGCTCCCAAACTCAAAGCAGATAAACTTTTGCTACGACCACCGGGAGCTGTCGAAGAAGATGATTTTCTCAAACTCTGCATCAAATGCGGGCAGTGCCTGCAGGTCTGTCCTTATGACTCCATTCTTCTGGAAGATATCGACGGTGGTGCAAGTGTGGGAATGGCATATATCGATCCTCTCAAACGTGGTTGTTACCTTTGTGAAGCGTTTCCATGTATTCTCGCCTGCCCTACCGGTGCACTCGATCATGAGAAAGATGAGATCAAATATATCCACATGGGGATGGCGGTCATCGTCAACGAAAGTGCCTGTCTGGCACTTAAAAACGAAAAGGTTCCGGATCATGCAATCGACAGTATCTATGACCATACAAAAATCCTCTCCAAAGAGGAGCACCAGCAGCATAAAGTCATCATGCGAGGCGATGAATCCGAAAAAGCCGAACTGCAGAAAAAACTCCTCCAGGAACTGGAAAAGTTTAGAGGGAAAGCATGTACGATTTGTGCAGATCTGTGTCCATACCATCCAAATCCTGAAGATGCGATCGGAATGGTATCGAAAAATGGCGGTCTGATTCCG
Source organism: Campylobacterales bacterium (assembly GCA_026994915.1). Lineage (GTDB taxonomy): Bacteria > Campylobacterota > Campylobacteria > Campylobacterales > QNZT01 > QNZT01. The sequence continues at coordinate 5,100 of JALWPY010000081.1, read as the reverse complement.
GAGATCAGAGAGGCATGTGTGGGATGTGGCGCCTGCGTCGAGCTGTGTCCAACCCAGGTTCTGAATATCGTACCCAGGGCGACTTACGAAGAGATATATGGGAAAGGGAAAGAAAATCATGCATAAAAAAAGATGGCTCATACCGCTTACAGCGTCACTGCTTATATTTGCAGGATGTGGTGACGAAGCGAAAAAAGAGCAAGCACAACAGTCAGATGCAGCCACGTCACAGATCAAAGTGACCAAGGGTGCAGTCGATACGACTGTGCAAAAGAGTGAAGACAAAAGCAACAGCGGACAATTTTACTACTCCTACAACAAGGAGAAAAACACCACTGAGGAAGCCCCAAAGACAAGAACCACGATCGATGCTTATCTCAATATCAAATCACCTTATGAGAAGGTACGTATCACGATGATGATCAAGCGTCTGAGCAAAACATATGTTCGCAGATGTTCGCCCTGTCATGACGACTATGCCAACGGCGTCATCGGACCATCACTGCTCGACAAGAACGCTTCATTTATCTACGGCAGAATTATGGATTTTAAAACCGGTAAAAAGAAAAATGTTCTGATGAAAGAGCTCGTGGAACAGATGGATGATGCAGAGCTGAAAGCGATCGCCGAAGAGATCGCGAACTTCAATAAAGAGATACGAAAAATGAGGAGAGGAAAATGATACGAAACATCATCGCAGCAATCGCTGTCATACTTGCTATATGGGCATCGGTCAATATGTTCAACCTGGACATGGAAGCCAACAAATTTCAACGCATCTCCGAGCTGATCAAAAGCACGGCGATGGAAGACAAAAAGTTGACAAACGTTCAGCAGCCGGTCGTACAGCAGCCTGTACAAACACAGGAAGCAGCAGCTTCCAAAAAGAACGACGAAGTTGCAGAGAAACTGAAAGCACTCAGGGAGAAAGCCGGTAACCTTGCCGCGTTTAAAACAAGTCCGCTCTACAAGAAGAGCTGTGCCTCATGTCACGGTAACATCGGTGAAGGGATCATCGGACCAAAATTGCTGGGAGACAGTAAAGAAAAAATTCTCGCTGCACTGCAGGACTTCAAAAGCGGAAAACGTAAAAATTACGTCATGTACGGCTTGCTGAGTAATATGACTGATCAGCAGCTTGAAGATCTCGCAAACGAAATCTCCACTTTCCAGCAAAAGCTGGATGAAGCGACCAAATAAGATAGATTAAAAAAGGAGGGGAAGATGGACAGATACAATGCCAGCATCAGAGAGTTGATCAATGCACCTTTTTGGTCGACTTTTTATTATAAAACAAAAGAAGGCAAGATCAGACCTACGATCCGTGCATGGCGCTGGCTGAGTATCATCATCATCAACCTGCTCTTTTTTCTCTCGTTCCATGTAGATGTCCAGATGCTCGAAGGAACACTCAATGGTTCGAGATTGCTCGGATTTCATCTGATCGATCCTTTTACCGCGCTGGAGATCTTTGCAGCCGAGCACCATATACATACCAATGTCATCATCGGAAGTGTCACATTGATCGCCTTCTATTTCCTGGTAGGTGGCAAAGCCTACTGCGCCTGGGTCTGTCCCTATGGACTGCTCAGCGAGATCGGTGAACACATTCACATGAAACTGGTACGCAAAAAGATCCTCAAAGAGCGAAAATTCAATCCAAACATCCGCTTCTTCTTCTGGGCAGTCTTTCTTGCAGCCGCAGCGATAGACGGCTATCTCGTTTTCGAAGTGATCAACCCCATCGGAATCCTGAGCCGTATCATCACCTACGGATGGAGTCTGGCAGCAGTGTGGGTAGTAGTAATATTACTCTTCGAGATCTTCTACTCACGTCGTGCATGGTGCAAATATATCTGCCCTGTGGGAACCACATACAACATGCTGGGCTGGGTCAGCCTCACAAAAGTACAATGGGATATGAACAAATGCGATCACTGCGGTGCCTGTCTCAATGCATGTTTTGAAGATCATGTGCTCGAATTTATCAAACCCAAATATGACAAAAAACGTGCCGAGAAAGGCATTGATAAACAGCTCGTCGTCAATGGTGACTGCACGCTCTGCGGACGTTGTTTCGATGTCTGCCATACCGATGCCTACAACTACGAATTTCGACTCAAAGACCTGATATGAATCTCGTCGAAGCTTCGCACATCAGCAAAACATTTATGGGGACGAAAGTGCTCGATGATGTTTCACTCTCGATCTCACGTGGTGACCGTATCGCCCTGATGGGGCCCAATGGTGCCGGTAAAACGACACTGGTTCGTGCGATGCTCGGCTTTTATCATCTGGACAGCGGTACCATGCGTGTGCTGAAACATGACCCCATCAAAGAGCGCGTCGAGGTTCTGCGGCACATCAGCTTTATCCCGCAGCTGCCCCCTCCTGTCAAACTGAGTATCGAAGAGCTCCTGACCTATGTGAGCAAAAGCGCCGGTCTGCAGAAGCAGAATGTCATAGACGAAGCGGGACGTATGGATCTGGACCTGACCAAACATATCTCCAAACCCTTTTACAAACTCTCCGGCGGTATGAAACAGAAACTGCTCATCGCCATCGCACTCTCCAAAAAGAGTGACCTGCTGATCTTTGATGAACCGACAGCCAATCTCGATCCCAAAGGACGGGAACAGTTTTACACCCTGCTGCAGGAGATTCCTGAGACATGCTCCACACTCTTCATCACACACAGGTTAGACGAAATCAAGGCGCTGGTCAACCGCATGATCTATATGGATCTCGGAAAGGTGGTCGAAGATGAAAAAGTTTAACCTTCTTCTTCTTTTTGCCATGGTTACGATCATCCTCGCCGGATGCCAGAAAAAAAGAGAAGACGGTGTCGCGCAGATGCACTGGGACCGTGACATGTGTGAACGCTGTAAAATGGCTGTTTCGGAACGCAAATTTGCAGTACAGATGATTGATCCCAAAACGCACAAAGTCTATAAATTCGATGATATCGGTTGTGCCATACTCTGGTTTGACGAGGAGCATATACCGTGGAAAGATCAGGCGAAAATCTGGATCACCGACGCCAAAACCGGAAAATGGATCGATGCGAAAACCGCCCTCTATACAGACGACTCAATCACACCGATGGCTTATGGATTTGCCGCCTATACCAAAGAGACCCTTCCACCAAAACACCATACCATCCACTTCGATGAAGTGGTCAAAAAAGTGATAGAGATCGAAAAACTCAACCGCCAAAAAGGAGGACACTGATGCAAAATCTGCTCCTTGTCGCATATCTGGATATCAAAGAGTCTCTGCGTTCGAAGTGGTTTTATGTCTATGCCCTCGTTTTCGGTGGATTGATGGCGCTGTTTTTCATCACAGGTGTCTCGGACGCAGTGGTCATGGGCTTTACGGGACTTAGCCGCATGTTGCTGATCTTCATACAGGTGACGATCATCATCCTGCCTATTTTCATCATGATCACGACCGTCAAGTCGATCTCCGGCGACAGGGAAAGCAATGTCCTCGAATATATGCTCTCCTTTCCTGTCTCACTCAAAGATTACTACTGGGGCAAGATGCTCGGACGATTTGCAACCGTCTTTCTGCCAGTATTTTTCGCACTGGGTCTCGGTGTGGCCTTCGGGCTGATCAAAGGCGGGACATTGCCGTGGGGGATGGTATTTCTCTACTCTGCCCTGCTCTTTTCACTCTGTTTCACCTTTCTGGGGATCGCCTTCTTTCTCTCCAGCATTGTCAAGTCTACCGATGTCGCACTGGGAAGCTCCTTCATAGTCTGGATCGTACTGCTGGCATTCATCGACATTGCCCTGATCGGCCTGATGCTGCAGAACCGCGTCAGTGACGATCTGATTATCACCATTGCCATGCTTAACCCTATCGAAGTCTTTCGTATCGGAGCAATCACTCTCTTCGATCCGGAGCTCACCGTCATCGGTCCTGTAGCCTACTACCTGCTCGACACACTTGGGAGTACCTTTCTGATCGTTTACGCTATCGTATATCCGATCGTCATTGGTACACTGTTTGCCCTGTTAGGATATATTGCATTTAAGAAAAAAGATCTGTTATAGGAGCGCCTATGTTAAAAATACTACTACTTCTGATTCTGCTTTTTAGCGGACTTTTTGCCGGAGAGATCAAGCTGACAGACCAAAATGCCACCGATCCCATCTATATCCTTCCACTGAAGAAGTATCCGGACTGGCTCTGTGAAGCGGAAACGAAAGATGGTAAAAAGATACAATTTGTCTCTGTCAAATCAATGATGCAGGTCTATCAGCATCAGGACTATTTCCAACGCCATAAACTGCTCGATGGAAATATCACAAAACTATATGTCCAGGACTTTCTGAGCGGTAAAAAGATCCCTGCACAAAGTGCCGTCTATGTTTTTGGCAGCCGTCTCACCGGACCACACGGAGACGACCTCATTCCACTGGAGAACGAAGAGAAAGCGAAACTCTTCATGCTCAGATACGGCGGTACGAAGATTTTACCGTTCAACAGACTCTCCAAAGGCTTGATCAGATATCTTGATATGTAAGGAAAGGAAACAGTATGAAACGACCAGAACCAATTAACGAAGAGATCGAACTCAAAAACAACGTCTATATCGAAAGCGACACCGACCTCAAAGGTGTTATCACTTATGTCAACGACTACTTCGCGGAGATCTCCCGCTACTCGCCAGAAGAACTCATAGGACAGCCCCACTCCATCGTCCGACATCCGGACATGCCCAAAATCCTCTTCAAGATCCTGTGGGATCGTCTGCACAACGACCAGAACTTCATCGCAGCGATCAAAAACCTCGCAAAAGACGGCAGATACTACTGGGTCTTTACCGACTTTGAACCGATCCGAAATGAAAAAGGGGAAAAGATCGGCTACAAAGCCGCCCGTAAAAAGATCTCCAAACATGTCACCGATATCCTCGACCCACTCTATAAAAAGCTAACATCCATCGAAAAAAAAGTCGGCCTGCAAGCAAGTGAAAAATACCTCAACGAATTTCTCAAAGAGTATGGAGAGGATATCACGGTAGATAACCTTCTGGAGAATATCCACCGGCTTTACTAGTGGTGTCTCTAAAATTTAATTTCGGAAGTGTTG
>JALWPY010000080.1 GCA_026994915.1 Campylobacterales bacterium | reverse complement strand
GTCGCAGAGATTTCGCCACTTCTTTAGAGGGTAACAGAGCATAGATGGATTTCAAGACGCTTATTTCACAGATCACCGCGGTCTTTGCCAAACTGAGCAAACGGCAAAAACTTGTCATAGGCGCTTCCACACTGGCGGTAATCGGTTTTCTTGTCTTTCTGGTACTCTATACAAATACACGCAGGGAAAGTGAGGGCTATAGGGTCCTTTTCGACCATATCTCCCCCTCCGACTCCGCCCTCGTAATCGATCAGCTGGAGAAAGACAATGTCCCCTATCGTATCGTCAACGAAGGGACCATCGAAGTCCCCAGAGAGTATGTCTACAAAGAGCGGATCGCGATCGCCGCGCAGGGAATTCCCAAAAGCAGCAAAATCGGTTTCGAACTCTTTGACAAAACGAACTTCGGTGAAACCGACTTCGCCCAGAAGATCAAATATCTCAGGGCACTGGAGGGTGAACTCTCCAAAACGATCGAAAGTCTTCGCCCGATCGAAGAGGCACAGGTACACATCGCCCTGCCCAAAGAGAGTGTCTTCGTCGAAGAGAAGAGTCTGCCCACTGCATCGGTCGTTGTTAAAATCATAGAGGGTGGAAAGCTCACATCCAAACAGATAACAGGTATCAAAAACCTCGTTGCCGCCTCTGTACCGGAGCTGACACCCGAAAATGTCAAGATCATCGATCAAAACGGTGTACCCCTCGGAGAAGAGATGACCGAGGGCTTCGAACCCGAACTCGTCGCAGCACAGATGAAGTACAAGAAAGATTACGAACGCGCTTACGAAAAGAAGATTGAAAAAGTACTTGCGCCTATCCTCGGAGGTAAAGATAAAGTTGTCGCCAAAGTGACGATCGACTTCGATTTCGAACAGAAAAACGAACAGAGCGAATACTACGACCCGGAATCGGTCGTGCGCAGTGAACAGAGCCTCGAAGAGAAACGTATTGGCCCCCCACCGACAGAAGCAGGCGGCGTACCGGGCGCTATCAGCAACATCGGCCCGGTAGAAGGCACTCAGAAGAAAAAGGCCGAAGGGGAGAAATACGAAAAGAGTTCTACCACAACGAACTATGAGATCTCCAAAAAAGTAACCAGTACTAAAGGTGAGTTTGCCAGGATCAAACGTATCACAGCCGCTGTCGTTGTTGATGGAAAATATAAAAATGAAACCGATCCCAAAACTAAAGAGGAGAAAAGTGTCTATGTCCCGCTCGATCCGACGGAGATCAAAGCGATCGAAAATATTGTCAAAAACAGTATCGGATACAATGCAAAACGGGGTGACGAGATCGCTGTCAGCAACTTCGAGTTCAATCCGCTCTCTGCCGAAAAACCGAAAGGACTTGCCGGACAGATGCGTACAATCGCAGATATGTACATCAACCCCTTTTTACCACTGCTGAAATACCTCTTCGCCTTCGCTCTGCTCTTTATTTTCTACAAAAAGGTGATTTCACCCTTTGGACAACGCATGCTCGAAGAGTATAAAGAGGAGGAGGAAGAGACCAGCCTCGAGAGTGAACTCGAGGAGGAGGAGAAAGAGGACGAACTTCTCAAAGAGTACAACGAAGCCAAACGGCGTGCCGAAGAGGAACTTGGTCTGGGTAAAGGGCTCGACAAAGAGGATATCAAACATGAAGTGATTCTCGAAAAAGTACGTCAGGAGATCGAACGCAGCCCTGAAGAGACGGCGAAACTGATCAAGTCAATCATCGAAGAGGAGAATGAGGTATAGATGGCGTTAGATACCAAAAAAAATCTCACCAAAGAGCAACAGGAGTTTCTCGAATCACTCAACATGAGCCAGAAGATCGCGATCTTTCTGACTCAGCTGGGAGAAGACACCACAGCCAGGATCTTCGCCAATATGGATATTGATCTGATCACTTCCCTCTCGGCTGAGATCGCCAGACTTCAGAACGTCGACAAGCCTATCGCCACTGCAGTGCTCGAAGAGTTTCTGGTGCTGATGCAGTCGAACAACTATATCGTCAGCGGGGGCCTCGAGTATGCCAAAGAGATTCTTTTCAAGACTTTCGGTCCAGAAACGGCGCAGCAGATCCTCAACCGACTCTCCAAAGAGCTCGGAGAAGCCAAAAGTTTCAACTTCCTGGCCAAAGTCAAACCCGATCAGCTTGCAGACTTCATCGTCTCCGAGCATCCGCAGACGATTGCACTGATCCTGGCTCACATGAGTCCTGTCTCCGCGGCCGAGACACTCTCCTACTTCGACGACAACCTGCGCGCAGATGTGACGATTCGTATGGCCAATCTGGGAGATATCTCTCCGGCAATCATCAAACGGGTCTCGGCAGTCCTCGAGAGCAAACTCGAGTCTCTCACTTCATATAAGGTCGAAGTGGGTGGCCCCCGTGCCGTGGCAGAGCTGCTCAACAAACTGGGCCAGAAAGCGACCAAGTCGACGATCGAACTGATCGAGAAAACCGATGCCCAGCTCGCCACGACGATCAAGGACCTGATGTTTACATTCGAGGATATCAACAAACTCGACAAAAACGCGATTCGCGAGCTACTCAAAGCACTGGACAAAAACCAGCTTATGATCGCGCTCAAGGGTGCCGGCGAAGAGCTCAAGCAGAAATTTCTGGAAAACATGTCCACACGTGCGGCGGAAGCCTTCGTAGAAGAGATGCAGTTCATGGGCCCGACAAAGGTCAAAGATATCGAAGAAGCACAGCGTAAAATCGTCGAAGAGGTACAGAAACTGGCGGAAAAAGGGCTGGTACAGCTCGGTGAAGCCGACGAAGTGATCGAGTAGCATGGGACAGATCATCAACTCTGAAGAGGAAAAGAGAGGAAAAGTCGAAAAGTTTAGTTTCGACAGACTCGATATTGACGAAGCCGATATCGTTGCCTTTGAAAAGAACCCTTTTGTCATCGAAAGTGATGAAGAGGAGCATGGCCCACAGCAGACAGAAGGTCAGGAAAACAGACTCACCTCCGATGAGCGTGAAGCGTTGATGGAAAAGATCGACCAGCTCACCTCCGATGTCGTACGGCTGCAGATGGAGCAGGAGAAAATGCAGCAGGCGCATGAAGAGGCACTGGAAGCTGCGAAAGAGGAAACCTACGAACGCGGAAAACAGGAGGCGATCGAAACATTCCAGCAGGAACAGAGAGAGGAGTTCGAAACACTCAAAAGCCAGTTGATACGCTCGATCACCCTGCTGGATGAGCAGAAACATGCCTTCGAACAGGCACTGACAGAGCTGGAAGAGGAGCTGCTTGAAAGCGCCTGCTTCATCGCCAGAAAAGTGATCCTCAAAGAGGTGGACAAACACTCTGCTGAAATCGCGGCCCATATCGCGAAATTTCTGCTCAAAAACATCAAAGAGAGTAGTGAAGTCACACTCAAAGTCAATCCCGAAGATTTTGGCTTTGTCTCCAGCCAACTTAAAGAAACTCTCATTAAAATTGAATCAGATGAAGCGATACAAAAAGGCGGTATCGTCATAGTCGGGGGAGAGGAAAATATCGACGGGAATATCCTCACACGCTACAAACAAGCCTTACAGTTTCTACAAAAAGAGAGTTAAATGGATATCCACAACTATACACTCGCACAGCTGGAAACGTTGTGCGAAAAGATACGACAGAAAATATTGCAAACCGTCAGCAAAAACGGCGGCCATCTGAGCAGCACACTGGGATCTGTCGAGCTGATCGTGGCAATGCACCATGTCTTCGATGTACGCAAAGACCCTTTTATCTTTGACGTTTCGCATCAGGCATATGCACACAAACTCCTCACCGACCGCTGGGAAAAGTTCGATACACTGCGTCAGTTCGGCGGGATCAGCGGCTATACCAAGCCCTCCGAATCTCCCTATGACTACTTCGTGGCCGGACACAGCTCGACTTCGATCTCACTGGCTACCGGCGCCGCCAAAGCGATCAAACTCAAGAAGGAGGATCGCATTCCGGTCGCGCTGATCGGTGACGGCTCCATGACCGCCGGCATGGTCTACGAAGCGATGAACGAACTCGGTGATATCAAACTCCCGACAGTGATCATTCTCAACGACAACGAGATGAGCATCGCCAAACCGATCGGTGCGATCAGCAACTACCTCTCACAGGTAATGGCGGGCAACTTCTACCAGAAAATCAAACAGCAGACCAAACAGATTCTCGAGCATCTGCCTGAAGGGGCAACGTACATCGCCAAACGCTTCGATGAGAGTATGAAACTGATCACGCCGGGAATACTCTTTGAAGAACTGGGACTGGAGTATATCGGCCCGGTCAACGGCCATGACCTCCCTGCCCTCATAGAAGCCTATACACTGGCCAAAAATATGGGCAAACCGGTCATCATCCATGCCCAGACGATCAAAGGCAAAGGGTACAAGATTGCCGAGGGCTATTATGAGCACTGGCATGGCGTGAGCAAGTTCGATATTGACACAGGTGAACCGATCGCCAAAAGTGGCAGCAAAAATGCGACAAAAATGTTCTCCGAAGCACTGATGGATCTGGCAAAAAGCGATGAGAAAGTGGTCGGTGTCACCGCCGCCATGCCCAGCGGAACAGGGATCAAGGATCTGATGGAAGCCTATCCAGAACGTTTCTGGGATGTCGCTATCGCTGAGCAGCATGCCGTTACATCGATGTGTGCGATGGCCAAAGAGGGATTCAAGCCGTTCATCGCCATCTACTCCACATTTTTACAGCGGGCGTACGATCAGGTGATTCATGATGCGTGCATTATGGCACTGCCGGTCGTCTTTGCGATCGACCGTGCCGGCATCGTCGGCGAAGACGGTGAGACCCATCAGGGTGCTTTCGACATCTCCTATCTCCGGGCCATCCCTAACATGACGCTTTTCGCCCCGCGTGACGAGGCAAGCATGCATGAAGCGGTCAAATTCGCCCATAGCATACAGACCCCTTGTGCATTTCGCTACCCCAGAGGCAGTTTCAGAGCTGTTCCTTTCAAAGCGAAACCTATGCAATTGGGCAAAGCGGATCTGCTCATAGATGCCGATTCCGATATATTACTGATCGGTTACGGTGCAGGTGTCGGCCGGGCCTACGAGACGATGAAACATCTGGATCGGGAAGTCGGCCTGCTCGATCTGGTTTTCGTCAAACCGCTCGATACAAAACTGCTCACAGAACTTGCCGCCAGATACAGCCGCTGGTACGTCTTCAGCGACAGTGCAAAGATGGGTGGTGTTGGCAGTGCGCTTTGTGAATTTCTCGCTGAAAACAACCTGCATGAGAGTGTCGAAGTAACCACCTTCGAGTATGAAGATGACTTCATCACCCACGGGAATACGCAACTGGTCGAAGAGTCACTGGAACTGCTGCCCGAACAGCTGGCTGAAAAAATCAGGGAAGATCTGAGATAAAAGATCTTCCACAATTCAATTTTTCTTTTACTTTTAAAATTTTAAATTATCCGATTATCTTATCAATTATTACTATATACTGTCTATTTTTCATAGCCAACAACTTGAAATCACGCTATCTTGGAACATTCACCTTTGGCTCGGTCATTTTACTTAAGAATTACCAATGTATAAAAGTAGTATAATTATATTATGGATATTTAATATTCACAACATTCTTCAAGGAGGTAAAAATGAAGAAAATAGTATTAGCAGGTACTTTGGCAGCGGGAATTGTCAGCATGGGATTAATGATAGGTTGTGGCGGATCCAGTAGCGGTGGCGCAGACAACGGAAATGGGAATCCCTCATCATCGGCAGCACTCGATACCAGAGCAATTGAAACGATGAGCGGCAATATTGCTGAATTGATCCCAGGATGTGTCTTTACCAGCAACAATGCCGCAACGACACTCAATCCACAGAGTTTGCAAGCCTATTGTGCCGTTTACAGTACAATCACAGAGAAAAGAACGAGCAAATCATCCAGAGGGGTAGGTACAACAGAACCTGTACCGGGAAGTTGCGGTGGTACTATGACATTTAACGGTACAGAGAACAATGGGGAGTATGTCTTTGCCAATTTCTGTAATGGAAGTGAAAATGTCAAGACGACCATCAATGGTTCTATCAAACTCTCAGTCCAGATGCAGGGAAGCGGTGACGATGAAGAACTCAAATCTGCATCTGTTTCAACCGGGAGCAGCGGCATCACAGCAACTGTCGTCGACCACGGTCAGACTTCAACAGAGAGTCTCTATCTCGATAGTCTCCAGTACACAGCAGGCAATCCGAACAGACTCACCATCAAAGAGTTTAAAGTCATTTCAGACAAAGAGGGGACCTACCGCCTGACAGATGTCGCGATCAACCAGTATGGAGATCCGGAAACAGACGGCACAGTGGAAGTGGAAAGTGCCACCTATTACGATCCTAAGGAAGGTGCGGTGACACTTTCAACATCGAAACTTCCTATGAACGATACGGCAACCGGTCCAGGCTGGTTCAAGCTCAGCAGAAACGGCAGTGAAGCACTCTTTACGACAAATAATGTACAATCCGGTAAATTTGACGTGGAACAAAACGGCAAAAAAATCGGTTCACTCGACTGTTCCGCTACTGTTACAGAAATCCAGTAGTTCAGATAGATGATGCGGGGAGCTTTCCCCGCTATAGGTATATATAAAAAGAAAACCTGATGTTCAAGATCGGTCTGCACTATGCACTGCGCAATATTCTGAGAACTCCTCTGCGTTCCTTTTTTACGATATTCAGCATCGCGATGATCGTGAGCATGTATACGATCCTGACGCTGATCGCCAACTCTTTTACCACTCAGGTGACCCATGCAATCGATGCGGGCGATATCGATCTTATCGTACAGTCGAGATTCTCTGCGACACCCCTCTCCTCCGAAATATCACAAACACTTGTCGATGAAATCGCCTCCGATCCGGATATTAAAAATGCGGGGTCTATCGTACTGGGGAAGAAGCGTCTGCCCGACCGCAGTATTGTCTTTGTATTCGGTTTTTCCGACTTTGCACATACTGCAGGAAAAGTGGGGATCGCAATGGTAGAGGGAAGGCTCTACCGACCCCACAGTCATGAACTGATCATCGCACAGAGACTGATGAAAAACAAAAATCTTAAGATCGGTGAGGATATCAAACTCTCAGAAGATGCACCTTACCGCATCACCGGTAACTACAACTCCTGGATCAGCTTTTTCAACAGCAGTATCATCATGGATCTGGAGGAAGCAAGGGCCCTGTTGCATAAACCGGGAAAAACAAGCATGCTCTTTCTGAGCCTCAAAAACCCAGCCAGACTGCAGGAAGTCATGCAGCGACTCAACCGGCACTATACCTCACTTCTGGCTGTCAAAAGCAGAGATTTCACCGGAACACTCGGTGCCCTGAAAAATATGTTCTACCTTTCCGATATCATTGCGGCTATCGCTCTGGTCGTTGCTTCAGCGATACTGATCAACACATTTTTGATGGCGATCAACGAACGCACCCGGGAGATAGGCATACTCAACGCAATCGGCTGGAACAGACGCATGATCGTCACAATATTTATGATCGAATCTCTTATTTTGACACTCACAGGCGGTATCCTCGGCTTTGTCATCTCCTATGGAATGCTCAGATATATCCAGAAAGCCTACAACGACATCAGTTTCTATCTGCCGCAAACCATCGATCTGCATCTCTTTGGCATCGGTATGCTGATGTGTATTGTCATTGCACTTGTCAGCGCCCTCTTCCCTGCACTTTACGCTTCTCGAATCTCTATCGCAAAGGCACTCAGGGATGGCTGAACATACACACTTTCTGGAAGTCAGAAATCTCAGTAAAAACTACGATGGAGGACTCGTACCCGCTCTGCATGATATCTCCTTCACGCTCAAAAGTGGCAGGATTTATGCGCTTATGGGAAGTTCCGGCTGTGGCAAAAGCACACTGCTCAATCTGATCGGCACCCTTGATAAACCCGATAGCGGAGAGATCTGTTACGAAGGAAAAACGATCGATACCTTTGGCAATGCAGGCGAGTTTCGCAAGCGATATCTTGGATTTGTTTTTCAATTTCACTATCTCATCCCTGTATTGAATCTGCTTGAAAATGTCGAAACGGCACTCTTGACCAATCCCAGTCTCAGTGCATCTCAACGACGTGAAAAAGCGCGCAAGCTACTCGAATCGATGGGTCTCAAATCCAAAATTGAATCGAGAGCCAACAAAGTCTCCGGAGGAGAGAGACAGCGTGCTGCTATCGCACGGGCACTGGCAAACGATCCCAGGCTTGTCCTCGCCGACGAACCTACCGGAAATGTCGATAGTGGGACAGCCACGTCTATCCTTCAGAAGATGCGTGCGTATGTCGAAAAGAACGACGCGACGATGCTCATCGCCACACATGATCCTCAGGTTGCAGCGATTGCCGATACACATATCTATATGAAGGATGGACACATCACTGAAATCTCTGACAATGGAGATGAAAAGAGAAGAGAGAAATGTTGAAAAACATAGCCGTTATTTTACTATTGCTTCTGAGCGGCTGTGGCCATGAGGATCGCGGACCGCTCACACAAAGAGATGTCGAGATCAAATACCAGGTTGAACGCCTAAAGCAGGAGATTTACTATTTTCCTGCAAGAAAGGCACCTGACGATCCCGTCACATATCTGCCTCTGAAACCTTTTGATATGCTCTTTACCGGACACGATCTCAACCCCGGAGAGAATCCTGTCTCTTACGGCGTACCGGGACGATATACCCACATACTGCTCTATATCGGCAAAGATGATGCCGGATATGCCTATGGCGTCGAGATGAATACCGATAACGGTGAAGCATACCATATCGACGCGCAGGGATTGAAAATATCCGGGAAGCTCTATGTATACTGTCTGGGCAGTGATTACGGGAAGAAAGAGTGTCCGCAGGATCTCTACGTCAACGGTCTGGAGACCTACGACTATATCTGGGCGAAGCGATTGATCCCGCCACTGCATGACAAGGTACGAAAACAGACAAAAAAACTCTTGCATACGATCAGACAGGACCTGGAAAATCACTTTCCTTTTCAGCTTCCGTTTCACATAGGAGCGGAGACATTTCTGACAAAAGCGATACCACTTGTGGATGACGGTCGTGCCAATGGTGCGGACTGCACAGCCTATGTAGCATCACTTTTCGAGGAGGTTGCCGGTATCTGCCTGCAGGATATCCGGATTACGGCACAGGAGATGGAAGATTACTTTCTCTATGATCCCGTCGGGAAAGAAGCGATGCTCCCGGCACAGAGCAATCCATTTGCACACAGAGATATGCCGGTTTCGGAACTCTTCACGCAGATGGGATATACCCTGCTGGAGACATCACGACCCTGTCGATGTGACAACAGCACCATACTCTCCGGTGTCCCTCTGCCACAGCGGCTCTTTGAAAGTCCCAGTGTGATGGAGATAGTGCCGTAAATCTTATATGAATGTTTTGGGTGGTGTCCCCGACAGGATTCGAACCTGAGACCTTCGGATTAGGAATCCGATGCTCTATCCAGCTGAGCTACGAGGACAATTTTTAATGTTAAGTTTTAAGTTATGAATTTTGAGTTTTAAATGATAAGTAGCTAATGATTATAAATGAAGAGCAGGCAAAGCCTGTCTCTTCATTTTATACTGAGGAACTATCCATTCCTCTTTTTGATAATCTCTTCAGCGACGTTTTTAGGCACTTCCGCATAATGGTCAAATTCCATTGCGTAAGTTGCACGTCCCTGTGTTGCAGATCTGAGGTCGGTTGAATAACCAAACATCTCTGAAAGCGGTACAAATGCGTTGATAATCTTGTTACCAGCACGCTCGTCCATACCTTCGACCTGTCCACGTCTTCTGTTCAGGTCACCGATAACATCACCCATGAACTCTTCAGGAACTTCGACTTCGACTTTCATCATTGGTTCCAAAATGACAGGGTTCGCTTTTTTCGCACCCTCTTTGAAGCCCATGGAAGCTGCCAGTTTAAACGCCATCTCTGAGGAGTCGACGTCGTGGTATGAACCGTCATAAAGTGTGACTTTGACATCTTCTACAGGATACCCTGCAAGTACACCACCCTGCATCGCTTCCTGAACACCTTTGTCGACAGCAGGAATATACTCTCTTGGAACAGTACCACCTTTAATCGCATCGACAAACTCATACCCTTCACCAGGCTCCATCGGCTCGAGTTTCAGATAGACATGACCGTACTGACCGCGACCACCGGACTGCTTGGCATATTTGTACTCTTGTTCTACAGCACTTCTGATCGTCTCACGATAGGCAACCTGAGGCTGTCCGACTTCCGCTTCGACTTTGAACTCTCGTTTCATACGATCGACGATGATCTCAAGGTGAAGCTCACCCATACCGGAGATAATCGTCTGACCGCTCTCTTCGTCGGTTTCGACACGGAAAGAGGGATCTTCCTGTGCAAGTTTCTGCAGTGCAATACCCATTTTCTCCTGATCCGCTTTGGTTTTTGGTTCAACCGCAACCGAGATAACAGGATCAGGAAATTCCATTCTTTCGAGAACAACTTTTTCAGCAGGATCACAGAGCGTATCACCTGTCGTTGTATTTTTCAGACCGACAACCGCACCGATCTCACCAGCGTAGATCTCTTTGATCTCTTCACGCTTGATCGCGTGCATCTTCATGATACGACCGACACGCTCTTTTTTATCTTTTGTAGAGTTGTGTACATAGGAACCGGACTCGAGAATACCTCTGTAGACACGGATAAATGTCAGCTGTCCGACAAATGGATCGGTCATGATCTTAAACGCCAGTGATGCAAATGGACCATCGTCTGTAGACTCGACAAAGACCTCTTTTTCAGGATCATCCATCATCGTACCACGGATAGGCGGTACTTCAGTCGGAGCAGGCAGATAGTCGACAACAGCGTCAAGCAGTGTCTGTACACCTTTATTTTTGAAAGCGGTACCACATGTCATAGGTACGATCTCCATGTTGATGGTCGCTTTTTTAATACCGGCCATAATCTCTTCGTTGGTGAGCTCTTCACCTTCGAGATATTTTTCCATCAACTCTTCATTCGCTTCTGCTTCAGAGATCTTTTCGATCATCTTGTCGCGATACTCCTGCGCTTTCTCCTGCAGTTCGGGGCGAATATCCTGCTCATGATAAGCTGAACCCATTGCAGCTTCTGCATCCCAGACGATCTCTTTCATTTTGACGAGGTCGACGATACCTTCGAACTGATCTTCAGCACCGATAGGCAGCTGAATGGGAACGGGATTTCCGTTGAGTCTCTCTTCGATCTGTCTTTCCACTTCAAAGAAATCGGCACCCGTTCTGTCCATCTTGTTGACAAAAACGATAGAAGGTACACCATATCGGTTTCTTTGTCTCCAGACTGTTTCAGACTGTGGCTGAACACCACCGACTGCACAGAAGACAGAAACGGCACCATCGAGTACACGCATAGAACGTTCAACTTCGATCGTAAAGTCGACGTGGCCCGGAGTGTCGATGATATTGATCTGCTTACCTCTCCACTCACACGTTGTCGCAGCGGATGTGATCGTGATACCACGCTCCTGCTCCTGCTCCATCCAGTCCATGGTAGCGGCACCATCATGTACCTCACCAATCTTGTGTTCTACACCTGTGTAAAAGAGGATTCTCTCTGTTGTGGTTGTTTTACCGGCATCGATGTGTGCGGCAATACCGATGTTTCTGACATCTTCAAGTTTATGGGATCTTGGCATATTAATTTCCTTCTCTTACCATCTGTAGTGAGCAAACGCTTTGTTCGCTTCAGCCATTTTGTAGGTATCTTCTTTCTTCTTGTAGGAAGCACCTCTCTCATTTGCGGCATCGATCAGTTCGTTTGCCAGTCTGTCTTTCATAGTTCTTTCACTTCTTTTGCGAGTAAAGCCGATGATCCATCTCAGCGCCAGTGACTGTTGTCTGACAGGTCTTACCTCTACCGGTACCTGATAGGTTGCACCACCGATTCTTCTGCTTTTGACTTCCATGACCGGTTTGATGTTTTCAACTGCTTTGTAAAAAATATCGATACCTTTTTCATCTTCGACTTTTTTGTCGATCGTATCAATTGCATCGTAGAATATTTTTGCAGCAACGCTTTTTTTACCATCCAGCATAAGGCCGTTGATAAACTTGGATACCAATTTGGAGTTGTAAATCGGATCCGGAGTGATTTCTCGTACAGGAGCTCTTCTTCTTCTCATAATCTTCCTTCAATTTTTTGCAAATTTACTCAAACTCTGTCCCCGAAGGTTTTTGCGACAAAGCCTGGCCAATTTTAACAATAATATAATTTTTTTCGTATTTAACGTATTTCTGACACTTGCATCAGACACGCTGTGCCGATGATGTATCGGTTCCTCACCTAAGTATTACTTTGGTTTCTTCGTACCGTATTTACTTCTTGCAACTTTTCTGTTTGCAACACCTGCAGTATCAAGTGCACCACGAACGATGTGATACTTCACACCAGGTAAATCTTTGACCCTACCGCCACGTACAAGGACGATGGAGTGTTCCTGAAGGTTGTGACCCTCACCACCGATATAACTGATCACTTCAAATCCGCTTGTCAGCCTGACTTTCGCGACTTTTCTCAGCGCGGAGTTAGGTTTTTTCGGAGTTGTCGTGTAAACTCTCGTACAAACACCTCTTCTTTGAGGACATTTGACAAGTGCCGGTGATTTGGACTTTTTAATCACCTTTTTTCTCTCTTTACGAATCAACTGATTAATAGTTGGCACATGTTTTCCTTTTTAAGATTTCTTCACAAACAGGCAAGCTGTTTACAAAGGTGCGCAATAATACAGAAAAAGTGTTTAGAAAATGCTTAATTTAAGGGGTTTGTAATAGTCTGCAGGAAAGTGATCTCACGACGGCTGCAGTGCCGTCGTGAGCATGAAGATATCTATACTTCGTTGAATCTGAGTTTGACTCTCTGATCTTTGTACATACCTGTACCGACCGGAATCATACGACCGAGGATGACATTCTCTTTCAGATCTTCGAGATGATCTGTCTTGCCTGCAATCGCCGCTTCGACGAGTACTTTGGTTGTCTCCTGGAACGATGCTGCGGAGATGATCGAGTCGGCGTTGATTGCCGCTCTGGTCACACCCAGAAGTGTCGGTTCCGCGATGGCAGGCTCTCCGCCCATCTTCAGGATACGCTCGTTCTCTTCTCTCAGCTTTCTGCGGCTGATCAGATCGCCGGTGATGAAGTGCGTATCACCACTGTCGACAATCTTGACCTGGCGCAGCATCTGCGATACGATCACTTCGATATGTTTATCGCTGATCGCAACACCCTGTGAACGATAGACCTGCTGGATCTCACTGATGAGATAGAAGTGCAGTGCCTTTTCACCCATAATACGCAGGATATCATGGCTCGAGATCTGACCGTCGGTCAGTTTCTCACCTACCTGTACATACTCTCCGGCATGAACAAGTATCTGTCTGTTTTTGTCGACCAGATACTCTTTATAGTCACCATTGTCAGTTTCGATGATGATACGCTCTTTGGCACGCAGCGGCTTGCCGAAACGTACTGTACCGGCCACTTCCGCGATGACTGCCGGAGATTTCGGACGTCTCGCCTCAAAGAGTTCACTGACACGTGGCAGACCACCGGTAATATCTTTCGACTTCGCAGCCGCCTTGGGGATCTTCGCCAATTCATCCGCCTGCTTGACCTCTGCACCGTTTTCGACCATGATGGAAGCTTTCGGCTCAAGTGTATATTTTTTGATCTCGCCACTTTCTGTCGCGAGAACGATCGCAGGTTTGTAACCGGATGGGATATATTCATTGATGACAAGTCTGGACTGACCAAGCTCATCAAGCTGCTCGGTTGCGGTTAGGCCTGGTTCAATGTCTTCAAATGTTACCACACCATCCTCTTCTGCAATAATCGGTGTCGAGTAGGGATCCCACTCGGCGATGATCGTCTGCTCATCCGTTTCCGGTTTGGCGATGATATCTGTTGATGCCACGGTGGCGTTATCGTCAAACTCGACGATCGAATTTCTCGGGATATAGTGACGTACCGCTTCACGCCCCTCTTCATCGGCGATGATGGCAAAGAGACCTTTCTCTTCGACTTTATGCCCTTTCTGAATGTTTTCAAATCGCTGCAGATAGTCTCCGGTCAGGTGGAAATACTTGATCGTACCGGTCGCTTTGGCCGGAATCTTCTGGACGACAGGTGCACCATTGTCGATCAGAAGCACACTACCGTACTGAATACGGTTGGGGATATTCCACCCCTCTTTAATCACTTCAACGATACTTTCACCTTCCGCCACTGTTGCATTGCCTTCATATGGCAGATAGAATTTTCCTTCCATCTTACCGCTGATACCAGCCAGTTCATTTGGCTTGGCAACGTCATTTTTACGTAACACGAACTTCGCAACTTCATCACCATTGGTCACGGTAACGACCATCTCTTCGTGGGCATACGATACAGCCACTTCACCGCCAAACGGTGCTTTGATCTTCGGCTCAACCAGCAATACCGCCGCATTTCTTCTGTTGGCGACGATCTTTTCACCTTTGGCATTGGTGTAGGTCTTGAGATTATAGAAACGGATAAAGCCCTCTTTCTTCGCGACGACCTGATTATCCTGCTGCTCAGTTGAGGCCGTACCACCGATGTGGAAGGTACGCAGTGTCAGCTGTGTACCAGGCTCACCGATTGACTGTGCAGAGATGATACCGACCGCTTCACCTTTCTTGACCAGTTTCGCTTTACCAAGATTCAGACCGTAACACTTCGCACAGACACCTTTAGGTGACTTACATGTAATAGGTGTTCGGATAACGGCAGACTTGATGCCCGCTTCACCGATACTTCTGGCCGCTTCTTCGTCGATCAATGTACCCTCGACAAAGAGCACTTCATTGGTGATAGGATCGATGATATTTTCTGCCAGGACACGACCGAGTACCCTGTCTTCGAGCGACTCGACCAGTTCACCGTTGACGCTGATCTCAGTAATCTCGATACCCTCATGCGTACAGCAATCATCTTCGGAAACTTTAACGTTCTGGCTGACATCGACCAGTTTTCTGGTGAGGTAACCCGCATTTGCCGTTTTCAGCGCCGTATCCGCCAGACCTTTTCTCGCACCGTGAGTAGAGATAAAGTACTCGAGGACATTCAGACCTTCACGGAAGTTGGAGATAATCGGTGTTTCGATGATCGAACCGTCCGGCTTGGCCATCAGACCCCTCATACCCGCAAGCTGTCTGATTTGTGCAGCAGAACCCCTCGCTCCCGAATCCGCCATCATGTAGATCGAATTGAACCCATCTTTGTCGTTCTTCATCAATTCCATCATGCCGTTGGCGAGCTTGTTGTTGGTATTGGTCCAGATATCGATAATCTTGTTGTAACGCTCCTGCTCTGTCAAAAGACCTGCAGAGAACTGCTGCTGGATCTCGAGTACCTTCTTCTTCGATTCCTGAATCAACGCCTCTTTATCTTCCGGTACAATAATATCCGCAATGGAGATAGAGATACCCGCATCGGTAGAGTATCGGAAACCGAGGTTCTTCAGGTTATCCAGAATCTGCGCAGTATCATACGTGTCACCGATTTTGTAGATATTGTCTACCAGATTTCCGATATCTTTTTTCTTCAGTACGCGGTTCCAGAGATCCTCTGAAACATAGTCAGGCAGGATCGATTTGATAATCATACGACCGGCTGTAGTATGGATGAGTCTTCCGTCCAGCACTGTTTTGATCTTCGCCTGCGTCTCGAGAATCCCTGCATCCAGCGCGATCATGATCTCGTCGATACCGGAGAAGAGTTTGTTACTTCCTTTGGCACCCTCTTTTTCGAGAGAGAGATAGTAGAGCCCCAGAACCATATCCTGTGTCGGTACAGCAATCGCTTTACCCGACGCCGGCAACAGAATGTTGTTGGAGGAGAGCATCAGAATTTTACACTCAGCGATCGCTTCACGCGAAAGCGGTACGTGTACAGCCATCTGGTCACCATCGAAGTCGGCATTGAATGCCGAACAGACGAGTGGATGGAGCTGGATCGCCTTACCGTCGATCAGAACCGGGTGAAACGCCTGGATCGAGAGTTTGTGCAGCGTCGGTGCACGGTTGAGCATGACAGGATAGTTGTCAACCACTTCCTGCAGACACTCCCACACTTCATTGGTCTTCTGCTCGATCATACGCTTGGCCTGTTTGATCGTAGTTGCATACCCTTTATCTTCGAGTTTAGCCAGCAGGTGCGGCTTGAAAAGCTCCAGTGCCATTGTTTTTGGCAATCCACACTGATCCATTCTGAGGCCTGGCCCTACGACGATAACAGAACGTCCCGAGAAGTCGACACGTTTACCCAGAAGGTTCTGACGGAAACGTCCCTGCTTACCTTTGATAATCTCACTCAGTGATTTGAGCGGGCGTTTGTTGGCACCTTTGACGGCATTGGCACGACGACCGTTGTCGAAGAGCGCATCGACCGCCTCCTGAAGCATACGTTTCTCATTACGAATAATGATCTCCGGTGCATCGAGTTCGACCAGCCTTTTCAGACGTGAATTTCTGTTGATGACCCTTCTGTAGAGATCATTGACATCGGAGACGGCAAACTTGCCGCCATCGAGTGAGACAAGTGGGCGCAGATCGGGTGGAAGTACCGGCAGAATCGTGATCATCATCCACTCGGGTCTGTTACCACTGTTGACAAACGATTCGACCACTTTCAATCTCTTGACGAGCTGTTTTTTCTTCGCTTCGGATTTGGTCTCTTCCATCTCCATCTTGAGACGGTTCAAAGTCTCGATCAGATCGAAATCTTCGAGAAGCTCACGGATCACTTCACCGCCCATATAGGCTTCGAAACCAGAGTCACCAAAACGCTGTTCGAGTGACTGGTACTGCTCTTCGTTGAGTACATCATATTTCGCAACCGGCTTGGTGTTTTCATGATCATAGAAAGCCTGACCGGCATTTTTGACGATGTAGGCTTCATAGTAGAGTACACGCTCGAGATCTTTCATCTTGATACCTAGCAGTGTACCGATACGGCTTGGAAGAGAGTTGACATACCAGATATGTGCGACTGGCGTCACCAGCTCGATATGCCCCATGCGTGAACGGCGTACTTTGGAAGTCGTGACTTCAACACCACACTTTTCACACTTGATCCCTTTATAGCGCATTTTTTTGTACTTACCGCACAGACACTCGTAGTCACGTACCGGGCCGAAAATCTTGGCACAAAAAAGTCCGTCACGCTCTGGTTTGAGTGTACGGTAGTTGATGGTTTCAGGCTTTTTGACTTCGCCGTAACTCCATGAGAGGATCTTCTCCGGGCTCGCCAGTTTCAGCTTGAACGCATCAAAGTCTCTTGGACGGTTCTCTTCATTAATCTCTATCGGAATCAGATTCTTCACCCTCTTCTCCTTCTTCAAAAATCTCTACATCCAGAGCCAGTGATTTCAGCTCGTTGGTCAGTACAAAAAATGTCTCCGGAATACCGGTTTTGGGAACATTTTCACCTCTGGTGATCGCTTTATAGGCTTGCATACGCCCTTCTACGTCATCCGACTTGATTGTCAACATCTCTTTGAGGGTATGGGCTGCACCATACGCTTCCAGTGCCCATACCTCCATCTCACCAAAACGCTGTCCACCGAAGAGCGCTTTACCACCAACCGGCTGCTGTGTAACCAGCGAGTAAGGTCCGGTACTTCTGGCATGGACTTTCTCATCGACAAGGTGGTGCAGTTTGAGCATATACATGATACCGACGTTGACACGCTCTTTCATCGGCTCACCGGTACGTCCGTCATAGAGCTGTGTCTTACCATCCGGATCGATCTTCGCCATCTCAAAGAGTTTTCTGAACTCCTCTTCTGTCGTACCTTCAAAGATCGGTGCAGCGAAACGGACACCCTTCGCCCAGTCTCTGGCATACTCGAGCAGTTCGTCATCACTCAGTGACGCGAGAAACTCTTTGCCGTTCATCAGTTTGGCGACATCGGCAATCTGCGCCATTTTTTCTCTGAGCTCTTTGATCCAGTCGCCTTTTTTCTGCTGCAGCATCTCTTCGATCTGCTGCCCAAGACGGCGTCCGGCAAGTCCAAGATGTACTTCAAGTATCTGACCGATGTTCATACGACTCGGAACACCCAGCGGGTTGAGGACGATATCGACCGTCTCACCACTGTCGAGATAAGGCATATCCATCTCAGGTACGATGTTGGAGACGATACCTTTGTTACCGTGACGTCCGGCCATCTTGTCACCCACTTTGAGCTTACGCTTCGTCGCGATATAGACTTTGACCAGTTTGGTGACACCGCTTGGCAGGATATCATCTTTTTCCAGAATGGAAAGTTTCTCATCATGCTCAATTCTCAGACGTTTCTTCTCTTCTCTGAAGTAAGCTTTCAGACTGTTATACTTCTCCTGTGTTGCATCATCGAAACATTTAACGACACTGTTGAGTGCAAATCGGTTGATATGTTCGAACTCCTCTTTGGGAATCGATTCACCTTTTTTAAATGTTTTACCATTGACTTCACAATCTTCCTGCAGCGTCGCTTTGGAGAGAAGAGAGTTGATCTTCAGCAACTCTTCACGGTCGATCATCAGCAGTTTGTCATGATGGTCACGGTCGAGATTCTCTTTTTCCACTTCAAAAGCTTCGATCGCTCTTGGATCTTTCTCATATCCTTTTTTGGTGAAGATCTTGACATCCACAACAACACCTTCTGTCGACTGTGGACAGTAAAGTGATTTGTTGACAACATGGCCCGCTTTCTCACCAAAGATCGCACGCAGAAGTCTCTCTTCCGGCGTCGGCTTCACTTCTCCTTTGGGAGAAACTTTTCCGACCAGAATCATACCCGGTTTGACATAGGTACCGATTTTGACGATACCACTGTCATCGAGGTGGAAAAGGTTCTCTTCCTTGACATTCGGAATATCTTTGGTGATCTCTTCGGAACCATCTTTGAGTTCTCTCGCTTCGACCTCTTTCTCATAGATATGCAGAGATGTAAAGGTATCATCGCGGATCAGACGCTCATTGACGACGATCGCATCCTCGTAGTTATAGCCATTCCATGGCATGAAGGCAACGAGGATATTTTTACCGATTGCAATTTCACCTTCATCCATACTCGGACCATCGGCGATGACCTGCCCTGTTTCAACGACATCCCCTTTTTTGACAACGGGAACCTGTGTGAAAGAGGTGTTCTGGTTGGTACGCATATTCTTATGCAGCCAGTAGTGGTCTATAAATGCACCGTTCTCATCTTCACCGAGGATATAGATGTTTTTGGAGTCCACCTTCTCGACCACACCGCCACGTTTTGCTTTGATCGCTTCCCATGCATCACGCGCAACAGTACTCTCCATACCTGTACCGACATACGGCGCCTGTGTCCAGATAAGTGGTACTGCCTGACGTTGCATGTTCGATCCCATCAGCGCACGGTTCGCATCATCATGCTCAAGGAAAGGAATCAGTGACGCGGCAACACCCATAACCATTGCCGAAGAGAGATCGATCATATCGATCTTTTCACGCTCGATCAGTTTGATTTCACCATTGATACGCGCTTCGATGATCGGCTCGACAATATTGCCTTCGTCATCAACCTTAGTCGATGCAGGCGCAAGGACGAGATCCTCTTCCTGAGTTGCAGTCAGATAGACCACTTCATCGGTCACTTTGCCATCCTTGACTTTACGATACGGCGCTTCGACAAATCCGAGGTCATTGACTTTCGCATAACTGGAAAGCGTATTGATCAGACCGATATTCTGCCCCTCCGGCGTCTCAACCGGACAGATACGTCCATAGTGCGTCGGGTGTACGTCACGCACTTCAAATCCGGCACGCTCTTTGACAAGACCACCTTCTCCGAGTGCGGAGAGTCGTCGTTTGTGTGTCACTTCACTGAGCGGGTTGGTTTGATCCATGAACTGCGAAAGCTGTCCGCTGGTAAAGAACTCCAGAATCGTATTTGTAATCATTTTGGAGTTGACGAGATCATGCGGCATCAACTCTTCGATGCTACCACTCAGCGTCGTAAACTTGTCACGGATCGATTTCTGCATCTTGACCAGACCAGAATGGAGTTCACCGGAAAGAAGTTCACCGATCGCACGGATTCTTCTGTTTCCGAGGTGGTCACGGTCATCGATGTGTCCCTGACCATTTTTGACTTTGATCAGATATCGAACCGTACTGATGATATCTTCCGTCGTCAATACTGTAACGTATGAAGGAACTTCCAGACCCAGTTTATGATTCATCTTCATACGCCCGACACGTGTCAGATCGTAGCGCTCCGGATTGAAGAAAAGATCTTTGATGAACTCTTTGGCGGCATCTTTGGTGACAGGCTCACCTGGACGCATCACTTTATAGATACGAATAGCAGCCAGATCGTTCTCATCTTCGATCTCTTCAGTCTGCTTGAGAAGTTTCATCATCTCGTTATCCTGGATAAATGAGTTGATGACAGAATCATCCACACCGGAAGCAAGGTCATTGGCGATCTCGATCTCATCGAGGCCCATTTCGATGATCTGTTTCAGTTTGTTCTCATCCAGTTGCGTCAGGGTTTCGAAAAGTACTTCACCGCTCTCCTGATCGATGATAGGAGAAGCAAGGAAACGGTTGATCAGCGTCTCAACAGGGTACTCAACCCACTCGATCCCCTCTTCCTTCATCTTCGCCGCTTTTTTGGCTGTCAGTCTCTTACCGGCGGAAATCAGCATGTTGCCTTCACTGTCTCTGAGGTCGAACTCCACTTTACCAAGGAACTCTTTTTCATCGAACTTGATCAGGAACTTGCCATCTTCGACTTTGATTGTCTGGATCGGATAGAAGAGTTTCAGAATATCCTGCTTACTGTAACCAAGAGCACGGAAGAGAATCGTGACCGGTACTTTTCTTCTCTTGTTGATACGTACATAGAGAACATCTTTGGCATCATACTCGAAGTAGAGCCATGAACCTCTGTCAGGAATAATCTGTGCAATGTAGAGCAGCTTGTTGGAAAGGGTCGTACTCTCTTCCTCTTTGAAAATGACACCGGGACTTCGGTGGAGCTGGTTGACAACAACACGCTCGACACCATTGATGATAAAAGAGGTTCTGTCGGTCATCAGTGGAATATCACGGATATAGAGCACCTGCTCTTTGATATCTTTGACACCGGTCTTCTCACCGGTCTTTTCGTTTTTATCCCATAGTATCAGCCGGATTTTCATCTTCAGGTGTACCGAATAGGTCAACCCCCTCTCCATACACTCTCTGATGGTATATTTCGGTTTGTCGATCTCACTCTCGACATACTCGAGCGTCAGTCTGTTTTGTGGATCATGAATAGGGAAGATGGAGTTGAATACTTTTTCAATGCCACTCTGCTTGGATTTATCGCTGACATTAAGAAATTGTTCATAACTTTTTTGTTGAAGTTGCAAAAGATTGGGTACATCTATCTGTTTGGGATTTTTCGAAAAATCAACACGTAATCGGTTTCCTGACCGTAAACTATTTAACATGGGTCCACCTTGCTGAAGTAATTAAATTTTGCATATGCTATATGGGAGAATATTATTTTATCCAATATACTTTATTC
>JALWPY010000079.1 GCA_026994915.1 Campylobacterales bacterium | reverse complement strand
CCATCCCGAGGTTTCAGAATAGTCATGATCAAAGAAACTTCCATGAATTCTACCTTCAAATGCAAGATATCTGTTGTAGTTGTAGCCGATAATTCCCATAAATCCACCGGTCTCATCTTGTGTTAGCGTACTATTGTCAAACCATTTTTGATCTGTAGAATATGTAGTGTGATATACCAAAGCAACACCTGCATACCAATAATCTTGAGCTTCTTCCTCTACTACAGGTACCGGAACAGGCGCTATATCTCCTCCCGCAAACCCAAAACTGCTCATTACCATTACCGTACCGATGGAAAGTACTATTCTTTTCATTTATTATTCCTTGTTTTATAATGAGATAATTCTATCATATTTTTCATAAGAACAAATCTACACCACTTATATTGCCAAATTTGAGTTTAAATAATCAATCCTCAAAAATAATGATATCGTAAGAGTTTTTTGTCACCAGTGCTTTGCTGGCATGTACCGATCCGTTTCGATTGACCTTGCTGAGCTCTTCGCGGAGCTGATCGATCTCTTTTTGCATCTCGTCTATCTGCTCTTTGAGCTGTAGTACGATGTCTACACCGGCAAGGTTCACACCCATCTGCCGTGTCAGACGCAAAATAAGTTTCATGCGGTCGATGTCTCTTTGAGAATAAAGACGCATACGTCCCTGTGTACGGGAAGGTTCTACAAGACCCTCTCTCTCATATTGTCTGAGTGTCTGGGGGTGGATGTTCAACATCGTGGCCACTACGGAAATAAGATAGACCGGTTCATCATAGCTATGCATCATTTACTCCTTTTTACAACTTTTCTTCAAGTACTTTTTTAACTTCAGGGTCAAGTGTATCCACATCAGGCAATACTACATTGGCAATAAGGTAGAGGTCGCCTCTCATAGCTGTTTTTCTGTCAGGGATACCTTTGCCCTTGAGTCTGAACTTCTGGCCGTTCTTGGTGTTCTTCGGTACTTTAAGAGAGACCTCTTTTTCCGGTGTCTGTACCTGTACTTTTCCGCCAAAGAGCGCCTCTTTCAACGGCACATCGAAGGTTTTGTAAAGGTTGTTTCCTTTTCTTTCATACTCGTCGGATTCCGCCACTTCCACTTTGATGAGAAGGTCGCCTCTTTGTCCCTGATAGGACTTTCCTTTTCCTCTGACACGCAGTGTTTCACCGCTTTTGATTCCAGCCGGGATCTTGATGTCGAAACTTTCGCCTTCGACGTTGATCTTGTATTTACCGCCCTGCACCGCTGTCATGAACGGTACGGTGATACGCGCGGTTACGTCCAGGTCCGGACCACCGAAACCGCCAAAGCCGCCGAAACCGCCCTGCGCACCGCCGAAGCTTCCGGAGAAACCGCCGCCTCCGCCACCGCCTCCGCCGAACATCTGGCGAAGGATCTCGTCAAGATCGACCCCCTGCCCCTGTCCGCGTGCGAAGTCA
>JALWPY010000078.1 GCA_026994915.1 Campylobacterales bacterium | reverse complement strand
CGTATGACGACACTGAACTTTTCGGTACCGAACTCCCGTGTCATGTCGCTGCCGGGAGCAGCACCGAAGGGGAGTTTGGATTTGGAGTTTTTGATATATGCGATCGCTTCTGTGCCGGAGATATCCCGCTCGATCTTCAAAAAACTCGATCGTGCGGCATTGTAGGGGTAAAAGATCGTGATGTAGGGTTTCCCCTCTTTGCGATACTGTTCATAAAAAGGACGATTCGGCTTGTCCACACGTATGACGACACTGAACTTTTCGGTACCGAACTCCCGTGTCATGTCGCTGCCGGGAGCAGCACCGAAGGGGAGTTTGGATTTGGAGTTTTTGATATATGCGATCGCCTCGTTTTTCAGGCTCGCAGAGACATCGTCATAGATCTGAATCTTGATATAGTAGTAAAGAATGATCGAAAAGATCACAATCAGCACCGAAGAACCGGCGACCAATTGGATCAGAAATTTGCGTTTTATGCTTTTTTCGGAAAACAAAACCTGTAACCCCGTCTTCTGACC
The DNA here is from genome assembly GCA_026994915.1 of Campylobacterales bacterium. Lineage (GTDB taxonomy): Bacteria > Campylobacterota > Campylobacteria > Campylobacterales > QNZT01 > QNZT01. The sequence goes on along the minus strand of JALWPY010000078.1, from coordinate 5,563 downwards.
GTTTCGATGGTGGAGATGTTGAGAGGTTTATCCATCTTCTGTCGAATCTGGTTGATCGCGACTTCGATGACGTTAGGGGTCACCAGCTCAGGCTCTTCCCAGATCGCGTCCAGAAGCTGCTCTTTGGAGACGATCTGATCACTGTGGCGTGCGAGGTGTGTCAGTACTTCAAAAGGTTTACCCTTGAGTTCGATATCGATATTTTTATAGGTGATCTTCTCTTCGTCCGGATCGATGACGAGATCTTCGATCTTGATGACATTGGTACCGCCAAAACGCAGTCTCGCTTCGATACGTGCGACGAGAATATCAAAATCGAAAGGTTTTTTGATGTAGTCATCCGCACCCGCTTTGAGCGCTTTGATCTCGCTCTCTTTGTCATCTTTGGCCGAAAGCACCACACATGCGGTTCTCGGGGTCTTCTGTTTGATCATCGTTACCAGGTCCACACCGTCACCGTCAGGAAGCATCCAGTCTGTCAATACCAGATCGTAGTTGCGTATACCGATATAGTACTCCGCATCTTTGAAGTTTTCAGAACTGTCCGCCTGATAACCGTACTCCTGCAATCCCTCTACCAGGGTTTTGTTCAATGTGATTTCATCTTCAACAATGAGAACTCTCATTATTTTCCTTTCTTAAAAAAATTTGACTGAAGTATAGCATAATTTCAGCTAAACATAAAGAGTTTTTAAAAAAAATTTAATATTTTACAGACTTTTCGACACAGACGTTGCAATTTGCAAGTATCTGAGGTTTACACATTTTTAACCTTATCGCCGAAATGATAGGATAAGTCGCTTTGATCGCTTCGACAATCTCCGCAAGTGCATCTTCAAGCAGAAAATATTGCCCTTTCTGAAGCATGCTGACGATCAGCTCCGCCACCTGTGCATAATCGACAACGGCATCATCCTCTTCCCGCTCGTAGAGGATCTCGCACTCTGCAGTCAGAGGCTGCGCCTTTTCACGCTCGAAATCCAGTACACCAATGATCGCTTCCAGTTTCAGCTCTTCGATAAAAATAGTATATGGCATGTTATGCAATCCTTTTTTCCTGGCCTTTGATCAGCCGGATGATGTTGTCTGTATGTTTGTAGAGGATGACCAGGATGATGATAACCACCGGTGCATGCGCCATCTCGGGATGCAGTACAAATGAGCAGACACCCACTGCCAGTACACCGAGTATGGAAGAGAGTGAAGAGATCTTGATCGTTTTGGCACTGATGGCCCAGACCACGACTCCTACAAGCGAACAGACCGGCAAGAGTACCAGCAGTACACCCAGCCCGGTCGCGACCCCTTTACCACCCTCTCCCCACAGAAAGATACTGAAACAGTGGCCTATGACCGCCAGCACGGCGATGGCCCAGAGCGTCTCCTGACTCACACCCGCCGCATAACCGAGCAACAGCACAAAGACACCTTTGAGTGCATCCAGCAGCAGTGTCGCGATCGAAAGCTTTTTGGCAAGGCGCGGGTTTTTCTGCTTGAGGACACGCAGGACGTTGGTCGCGCCGATGTTGCCGCTGCCCTCTTTTTTGATATCGATACCCGCAAAGAGTTTCGTCAGAATCAGCCCGAAGGGGATACTTCCGACCAGATAAGCGAGGATATAAAACTGTATGTTGGTATTGGATAAAAAGTCACTCATGATATGGTGTTACCTTCGTCTTTTTGGGTCTGTTTGGCACACTTCGGGGTCAAAACAGCTTTTTTGCTAAAGTCAGGGATTATAACTTAATTTTTTTTATATAGAGTTTAGGTATAGTATAGGGATAAAAACAGTCAAAGGAATCACTTTGGAAAATGCAGCAGTCGACAATGCAACACTGAAAGAAGAGATACTCAAACTCAAAGAAGAGCTCGATGTCACCATCGTAGCGCACTACTACCAAAAAGATGAAGTTTTTGAGCTTGCGGACTTCAGCGGTGACAGCCTGCAGCTGGCACAGATGGCAGTCGAGGACAAAAACCCTTTTCTGATCTTCTGCGGCGTGGGATTCATGGGAGAGAGTGTCAAGATCCTCTCCCCCGAAAAGCGGGTCATCATGCCCAAGATCGCATGCTGCGCGATGGCCAAGATGATCGACGGCCTCCACTACGACAAAAATGTCAAAATCCTCGAAGAGGCGGGCATCAAAAAGGAGGATATCCTCCCTATCACCTACATCAACTCTTCGGCTGAAGTGAAAGCCAGAGTCGGTGAGATGGGCGGCATGGTCTGTACCAGCTCCAACGCCAAAAAGATCATCACCAAAGGGCTTGAAAGCGGCAAAAAGATCCTCTTCGTCCCCGATCAGTGTCTGGGGCAGAACATCGCCAACCAGATGGGACTGAAGTCGTGCGTCGTCGACGACGGTACCAATCCCAAAGAGGCGGACATCATCTGCTACAACGGCTTCTGCTCCGTCCATCAACTCTTCGAGCCCGAAGATGTGGAGTTCTACCGCAACAAATACCCCGGCATCAAAGTGATCGCACACCCCGAATGTAAGCCCGAAGTGTGTGACCTCTGCGACTTCGTCGGATCGACCAGCCAGATCATCAACTACATCAAAGAGCTTGACCCTGAGCAGAAAGTTGCCGTAGGTACGGAGTACAACCTCGTCAACCGCCTCCGCAAGAAAAATACCTATGTCCTCTCCTCCACCAAACCCGAGTGTCCGACCATGAACGAAACCACGCTCAAAGATCTCCACGACACGCTCCTCTCGATCAAGGAGGACCGCATCGTCAGTGAGATCCATGTCGATCCTGAAGTACGCAAATGGGCGAAAGTGGCACTTGAGAGGATGTTTGAGATATGAGAGTCAAGGAAGTCGTCAGAGAAGCGATACTCGAAGATATCGGACGCGGCGATCTCTTTTCGCTCGTCAGCGACAGACGTATGGTCGAAGCCAAGGTGATCGCGAAAGAGGCAGGCGTCTTTTCCGGGAAACTCTACATCAAAGAGCTGGGAGAGATGGAACATCTCCATATAGAGTTCCTCGTCTACGACGGTAACCGCATCGAAAAAGGAGACGTCATCTGCTACGTCAGAGGCGAAGTGAACCGTGTCCTGATGTACGAGCGCGTCATCCTCAACATCATGCAGCACTGCAGCGGCATAAGCACCAACACCGCACAGTTTGTCGAGCTGGTCAAAGGGTACGACGTCAAACTTCTCGACACCCGCAAAACCCGCCCGGGACTGCGGGTGATGGAGAAGTACGCCGTCCGTTGCGGCGGCGGGACCAACCACCGCCTCGGACTCGACGACTGCCTCATGCTCAAAGATACCCACCTGGCCACCATCGACGACCTGCATCTCTTCATCAGACAGGCGCGCAAGCGCATCCCCTACACGGCGAAGATCGAGATCGAGTGTGAAAGCGTGGAAGCGGCACAGGATGCGATGAGCAGCGGTGCCGATCTGATCATGTGCGACAACATGCAGATCGAAGATATCAAAAAAGTGGTCGCCTACCGCAATACACACTATCCGCATGTCCTGCTCGAAGCGAGCGGTAACGTCACCAAAGAGAACATCGTCGATTATGCGTCAACCGGTGTCGACGCCATCAGCAGCGGCAGCCTCATACACAAAGCGGTCTGGCTCGACTTCTCCATGCGCATTGAAGAGGTCTAAACATGAAATTCAACCATTTTGCACCGATCATCGAAGTACCGTTCGGGCAGAGGGCGGAACTACAGCGCCCTATTCCGGAGTTTTACGCCACGATCGGCGAAGAGGGTGTCAGAGCGCTGGTCGACAGACACTACGAACTGCTCAAAGAAAGCTCCATCCGCGAACTCTTCCCCGTCGAAGATCCGGAAGAGTTCGCCGCAGCCAAAAAGCATGCGGCCGACTTTTTCATACAGTTCCTGGGAGGGCCGCCCTACTTCAACCAGTCACGTGGCGCACCGAGGATGGTGGGACGGCATGCGCCGTTTCGCATCACCCCGAGTGCCCGCCGTGTCTGGCTGGAGACCTACGCCGAAGCACTGCAGGATGTCGATGCGAGTCCCGAGGCGGTCAGCTCCTTCTGGAACTACCTCAACACTTTCTCCACATGGATGGTCAACACACCTGAGTGATGTGACACTGATAGACAATGGCTGACGACGCAGAAAAGACCGAAGAACCCTCGTCCAAGAAACTCGAGGATGCCAAAAAAGAGGGAAACGTCCCCCGAAGCCAGGATACGAGTGCGTTCATCACGCTCATCGTCGCCGTCGTCGTAGTCTACTTCGCCACCTCTTTCCTCACCGAACGCATAGAACATCTCTACCGCTACTACAGCAGCCTCATCGGGATGGAGATGACACCGATACTCGCATCACAGATCGCCATCACGACCCTCGGAGAACTGCTGCTCATGATCGTCCCCATCGCCAGTGTCGTCGCACTCGCAGGCATCATCGCCGCTGTGTCGCAGTTTGGCTTTATCTTCACCACCAAGCCCCTCACCCCCGACCTCAAAAAGATCGACCCCATCAAAGGGCTGGGCAAACTCTTCTCCGTCAAGAAGCTCATCGAAGCAGTCAAAACCACAGCCAAAGTGGCCATCGTCTTCGCCGTGGCATTCTACTACCTCATAGAGGATATCCACGAACTGCCCACCGTCATCAACTTCAGCCTGGAACACCAGATAGGATGGCTGACAGAGAAGATCATCATGCTCGTGGCAGTCATGCTGATGATCCTCTTTGTGCTGGCCATGATCGACCTGATGTTCGTACGCTTCCAGTACTTCAAAGATCTGCGTATGAGCAAGCAGGAGGTCAAGGACGAATACAAGCAGATGGAGGGTGACCCGCAGGTCAAAGCGCGCATCAAAAAGATCCAGATGGAAATGGCCCAGAAGCGCATGATGGCCGAGATCCCCACCGCCGACGTGGTCATCACCAACCCGACCCACTACGCCGTCGCGCTGCGATACCACAAAGAGAAAGAGAACGCCCCCAGAGTCATCGCCAAAGGGATCGACAACATGGCCCTCAAGATCAAAGAGATCGCCCGAGAGCATGAGATACAGATCGTCGAAAATCCCCCGCTCGCCCGCGAACTCTACGCCAAATGCGACATAGATGAACTGATTCCCGAAAACTTCTACCAGGCCGTCGCCGAAGTGCTGGCGTTTGTGTATAGGGCGAAGAATCAGGCGTTATAGATCAATGCCTGTGCACGCAACGCCTGGATATCCTAATCACTCATATCATGACTAAAACCTCTCTGTATAGAAACAAAATCGCAGAAAAAGCCTGATTTCACATAGCTGGTGAAACCTTTTTTGTCACTGCAAGATAAGTTAAAAAATGCTCTATTTCTGCTTTTCCCATCATATTGGTTGGATGCTTCTTGTTGTGATAAAAGATCGCACCACAATCTCCTTTTTCTAATAACACACAAAATGTTTATTGCCTGTATATAACAATTAACACGCACTTTGTATGTTATTGGATATATTTTTCTTATTTAAACCAGTTATTTTATCATATTTTATTTACTTTTTAGAAAAACAGCAATTTTATTTCATATTAAAATGTTTATCCCTAAATAATACACATATTAATT
>JALWPY010000077.1 GCA_026994915.1 Campylobacterales bacterium | reverse complement strand
GATCGTCGTGGCGGCGTCGGGCCCCCTTCCGCTGGAGCGGACCGAAGCGGGCAACCACAGAACGATGCTCTCCAACATGATCGACGGCTATATCGTCAGTGAGAAGTTCGTCCCCGATCCTGCGCCGCTGATCCGAAAACTGCATGCCGAAACCGACGTGCGTATCACGATCATCGACCGTGACGGCAAGGTACTCTACGAGAGCAACCGCGACCCGAAGGGGATGGCCAACCACAGCGACCGTCCCGAGATCCGCGAAGCGATCGCAAAGGGGATCGGCTCCGCGATCCGCCACTCCGACAGTGTGGACCGGGACTTTCTCTACGTCGCCAAAAAGGATGGCAACCGTTTCGTGCGGATGGCGTATGCACTGGAGAGTATTCAGCAGAAATTTCTGCGCTTCTGGCTGAAGGCGATGCTCCTTTTTGCGCTGGCGATGGGGGTGGCGTTCTGGATCGCGATGCGGATCAACCGGCGTATCTCGGGCGATGTGGAGCGGATAGAGAGGCGGCTGCGCAATCTGCTCGACAAGAAGTACGACGTCCACTTCGACAGTGTCTCATGCTGCGAAGAGTTCGACCGTATCTCCCGTCAGATTGCGGAGGTGAGTGCCAAACTCCAGAAGCGCGACCGGCAGAAAGCCAAATATACCAAAAAACTCAAGGCGATGACCAGGAAGCAGAGTGACATCATCGCTGCGGTGAGTCATGAGTTCAAAAACCCCGTCGCCGCCATCTCGGGCTATGCACAGACGCTGAAAGAGGATGCGACGCTGAGTGAGGAGGTGCGAGAACGCTTTCTGGAGAAGGTGCTGACCAACGCCCGGAAGATCTCGGTCATGATCGATCGGCTGGCACTGGCGATCAAACTCGAAAACGAAAACTTCAAGCCCTCTGTGACGACCTTCGCACTTCGGCCGATGCTCGAAGAGATCCGTGACACTCTGCTGCAGAAGTACCGTGAACGGGAGATACGCATCGAGGCGGAAGATCTGCGTATTCACGCTGATCGTGCGATGTTCGAGAACCTCATGATCAATCTGATCGAAAACGGACTCAAATACTCCGAAGCGGAGGTGGTCGTGCGTGTGGCCGACGGCACTGTGGAGGTGATCGACACGGGGATCGGCATCGGTGAAGAGGATCTCAAAAAGATCACGAAGCGTTTTTATCGTGTCGATTCATTGACATGGGACAATTCCGTCGGCGTGGGGCTTTACATCGTCAAATATATTCTCAAACTCCACAGGAGCCGGCTGGAGATCGAGAGTACGCCGGGCGAAGGTTCTAAGTTCCGGTTTTCCATCAAACATCTTATTGTAAAGTGAGGAGAGAGTATGCACTGTTTTGCAAAGATCACGATCGTACCGTTCGCTCTGGCTGAGTGGCCCTGGAAGGATGAGCTGGAGCTCGCACTCGAGGAGATTTTTGGCATCGAAGTGTCGTGGCATGCCGACGTGCCGCTGCCGCCCGGCGCGTTCGATCCCGCCCGCGGGCAGTACCGCGGTACGCCGTTTCTGGAAGCGCTGATGCGTCTGCGCCGCGACCCGAAAGAGATCATGCTGGGGGTGACGGCGGAGGATCTCTACGACGGCGGGCTCAACTTCATCTTTGGACTGGCGTCGCCGGCGGGGGTCTGTGTCATCTCGCTGAAACGTCTGGACAACCGCTTCTACGGATTGCCGCAGGACGATACCCTTTACTTCAAAAGGGTGCTGACCGAAGCGGTGCATGAGATTGGCCATGTGCTCGGACTCCCACACTGCCCCAATCCCCACTGTGTCATGCACTTCTCCAATTCGCTCGCCGATACCGACCAAAAAGGGTACCGTTTCTGCCCCGACTGCGCTGCGAAGGCAAAAGCGGCGCTCTGTCCGAAGTGATCTGCGCATGAAAGCGAGTCGTGAAGCGGCCTTTCTCGCCGCGGTGGAGCAGGAGAGAGATCCCCGTTACAGAGCGTGGCTGCTGGCAAACCGCGCCATCTTTGTCACCCGCCCCAGAACACAGAAAAAGGCGTGGCTCGAAGCGCTCTCAGAGCTCGAAAAGATGGAAGAGGGTGCGCTTGACAGCACCGAAGAGGGGCTCGAGGGTGTGGAGATTCACAAGGGGGAGGTCTGGTTCGCCGATCTGGACCCGCAGGCAAAAGGGAAAGTACGTCCGGTTGTCATCTGGCAAAATGACTATCTCAACCGCGCCGTGACACTGGGTATCTATCATCAGATCATCGTCATGCCGCTCAGCTCCCGACTTTACGGCGGCGCCTACCGCTACCGTATCGAAGCGCGCGACAACCTTCCCAAAACGAGCGAGATCGTCTGCAACGCGATCGGACTGGTCGGCAGCAATCGATTGATGCCCAAACGGGGTCTGCTGACGAGACTGGATATGGAAGAGATGGAGGAAGTTTTACAGATATTGCTGGAAATTATGGGGTGACAACAGGTTATGTTATAATACTTACAAGTAATGAGAAGGAGTATCGATGGCAGCACCGGAGCTTATGCCCCGTTTTACCTACCGAGATTATCAGCAGTGGGAAAACAGGTGGGAGTTGATTGACGGAATACCTTATGCGATGGCACCCGCACCCTATCCCAAACATCAGAAGACTGTTTTTGCGGTTGCCCGGGAACTGGATCGACATCTCAACTGTATTTTTAAGAACGTCTGCGAAATCTATATTGCACCCGTAGACTGGAAAGTGAGTGATACGACTGTGGTACAGCCAGATGTGGCACTTTTTTGTGAACAGACGGAAAAACAGTATTTTTCAAAAAAACCCTTACTGATTGTGGAAGTACTGAGCAGGGCAACCGCTTTGAAAGATACCACGACCAAATTTGAGCTCTATGAGCGTGAAGGGGTTCCCTCCTACATCATTATCGATCCTGATAGCGAGAGAGCGGAGATTTTCGAACTGCATGATGGCGCGTATAAGTGTGTCCAGAAGGTGGAAAAAGATGGAGTTTATCGTTTCAGAGATAAGGAGTGTGAAACAGAGATCGATTTTAAAAAAGTCTTTACCTAAAGAAAAAACTATTCTATCAGTGCGCTGAAATCGAGCCTGAAGGTCGATCCTTCTCCCTCTTCGGAGTCGATCGTCAGAATGATGCCGTACTTTTTGCAGATGGTGTTGACGATGTCGAGCCCTATCCCGAAGCCGCCTCCCAGATTGCTGGCGCGCTTGTAGCGCTTGAGGATCTGCTCGCGGTCTTCTGGGCTGATGCCGATCCCTTCATCCTGTACCGAAAATACTCCCTCTTTGAGGCTCACACGGATGGTCGTGCCGCCGAAGCTGTATTTGATGGCGTTGGAGAGGAGGTTGCCGATGAGACGGTCGGCATCGTCACGATCCATCATGACGTAGGTCGACTCGAGGTCGCTTTCGATGGTGATCTTTTTGCTGCGTGCGATCTCTTCGAAAAAGGCGATATTCTTCTGGATCTCCTTCTTGAGGTCGAAGCGTCTGGGCTTTTGCGGGGTGTGGTTGGTGAAGGTGATGTAGGAGAGGGTGTTGTAGATGGCGGAGATCTGTTTGGCGCTGATGGAGATGTGGCGCATCAGTTTTTCATCACCGTAGCCCTTCTTTTTGAGGGCGGAGACACTCATGAGCAGTGCTGTAACGGGGGTGTTGATCTCATGCGTGGCGTCTTTGATAAATCGGTTGAGGGCATCGATGCGGTTTTTGGCCGGTTTGAGCAGAAGCCGGCTCAGCAGATAGCCGATGAACGCCACAAAGAGCATGGCGCCGAACATCGTCAGGGCGATGAGCAGTTTGAGCTGATGGAGCTGGGAGGGCATGCGGATATCTTCGGCGACGATCCATGAGATACCCTGCAGCGGATGTCTGAGGTGCTTGACCATCTGGACATAGGTGGGGTGCATCGAGACAGGTCTGGAGAAGTCGACGTCGGGATGCGCCAGACTGGAGGCGATGGCGGTGCGGTTGCGATCGAAGAGGCCGACTTTGAGTTTGTAGCGTGATGGATCGAACCGATAGGGGGTACTGTTCATGCATGCGTCGCGGATATCCATCTCGGCGCTGAGAAGGGTGTTTTTGAGATCTTTTTTGCATGTCATCTTCGCCTCCGCAGCGGCTTTGTTGTAGTAGAGGAGGGCGATGATTCCCATCAGAACCAGTGCGGAGAGGGAGTAGAGGATCAGGAAGCGGAGCAGCGCGCTCTTCTCTTCACGGTTCATAGCTGTATCCGATGCCTCTGATCGTTCTGATCTTCTCTTTGCCGATGATGTTGCGCAGGTTTTTGATATAGACGCGCAGCGTGGCGTCGCTGGGGATATCTTCATACTCCCAGATGTTGTTGGTCAGCTCTTCGGGCGAGAGGACGCGGCCCGGGTGGTTGAGGAAGTAGTGGAGTATCTGCGCCTCTTTCTGGGAGAGGCTGACGCTGTTGCCTCTGGTGTCGGTGATGAGGCGTTTGGCGTAGTCGAAATGGAGGTCGTTATCCAGAGGGATCGCCTCATGCGCTTCGATACGGTAGCGCTTTTTGAGATTGTTGATACGCTCTCCCAGCTCTTCGAGTTCGAACGGTTTTTTGATATAGTCGTCGCAGCCGGCCATGAAGGCTTTTTTGAGGTGTTCGATATCCTGATAGGCGGTGATGAAGATGGCGGGAGTCTGTTTGTTGTAGTCCCGGACCTCTTTGAGGAGGTCGAGGCCGCTGAGTCTGGGGACGTTGATGTCGAGGATCAGCAGGTCGAACTGCTTCTCGTCGATCTGCGCCAGGGCCTCTTCTCCGTCCATGCAGAGGGTAGTATCATACCCGCATTCGTCGAGATAGTCGTACATCAGGTCCGAGAGGATCGGATCGTCTTCGAGGAGGAGTATCTTCATGCCGCTTCCTTCATGCGTCCTCTGCAAAAGTGTGTTTTTTCAGAGGATTCTCATATGCAATTGGTTTGGAATGATTATACCCTCTCTTTGTGTAAGGGGTGTGTAGAGGGGTGTGTGCGCTACTGATCGTCGCGGTAGACGTCGGTGATGTCGAAGTCGTAGTCGGGCTCGATGACCGGTACGCTCTCTACCGTCTTTGGATCGACCTTGACTGCGGAGAAGTTGTATTCGTCGGAAGTATAGAACTTCTGCTCCTTCGCATACTTTTTTTCACGTTCCATCTGGATTTGGATCTGCTTCTCGATCTCTTTTTTGCTGAGAGTGCTTTTGGAAGCGCTTTTTTTGTGCTGCAGGGTGTGTGCCGCTTTGCTCTTTTTCGGGTGTGAGGCGTTGGCATCTGCAAAGAGAGCGGTAAGGGGCAGCATGAGCAGCAGAGAGAGGAAAGTATATTTTTTCATAACAATACCTTATGAATATTATTTTTATATTGAAATTGTATCATATCCCGGCAGATTTTGCAAACCGATTTCAGATTTGTGCGATAGATGGAGCAGTGTAAGCCGGAAGCTGTTGCTTCCGGTGGCTTTCGGGTTAGAGGTTGTTTCTGACGATCCGTACTGCTTCGACCATATTCCTGAGGCTCGGCTTGACCTCTTCCCATTTTCGAGTTTTCAAGCCACAGTCGGGGTTGATCCAGAGTTGCTCTTTGGGGAGGACTTCCAGCAAGGCGTAGATCTGTTCGACGATCTCTTCGACGCTGGGGATGCGGGGCGAGTGGATGTCGTAGACGCCGGGTCCGACCTCCTGTTTATAGCCGTGTTTTTTGAAGATTTTGAGCAGTGCGTTACCGCTTCGGGCGGTTTCGATCGAGATGACGTCGGCATCCATCGCTTCGATGGTGTGGATGATGTCGTTGAACTCGCTGTAACACATGTGGGTGTGGATCTGCGTCTCGGGGCGCGCTTTGGAGACGGCGATTTTGAAGTCGCGCACCGCCCACGCTTCGTACTCGGGGATATTCTCCTTGCGCAGCGGATACCCCTCTTTGAATGCCGCTTCGTCGACCTGGATGATTTTGATGCCGGCATTCTGGAGGTCGTCCACTTCGTCGCTCAGCGCCACGGCGATCTGTTTGCTCACTTCGCTGCGCGGTTTGTCGTCACGCACGAACGACCAGTTGAGGATCGTAACGGGACCGGTCAGCATCCCCTTCATGATCTTTTCGGTTTTACTCTGGGCGTAGGTG
>JALWPY010000076.1:659-1449 GCA_026994915.1 Campylobacterales bacterium | reverse complement strand
TTCTGCAGAGCATTGTCGCTGAAGACGGCGACATCGACCTGCTCAATGTTTACGACATCGCCAATACTCCAGCCATTTCTGTCTCAGCCGAACTTGATATCAAATATGCTGCCCGTATGATGGTGACAAGCTCCATCAAGCGCCTTCTGGTTATCGACAACAATGAGCTCTTCGGCATCCTGACCATGAGCGATATCATCGGTATTTTGATGGAGAGTATGGACTGAGGCTATTTTGTCTTCGGGAAGATCAGGATAAAGGTACTTCCCACCCCCTTCTCAGATTCAAGGTTAAGTTTGATTTTGTACTTCTTGCAGATGGAGAGGACAATATTCAGCCCAATGCCAAATCCTCCGCGTTCACTGTTGGCACGTTTGTAACGCTTGAAAATGTCCTCCTGCATATGGGCATCGATCCCTATGCCCGTATCCTTCACCCTGAATTCACGCCCTTTCAGCGTTACCCGTATCTCATCTCCTATATCGCAGTACTTCACTGCATTGGAGAGCAGATTGTCAACAAGACGTTCGGCAGAAGAGCGTGATATACGAACCAACATCGGTTCCAGTTCCATTGTCAGATGCAGCCGTTTTGAATCGATCAGCTCTTTTATATACCCTACCCGCTCTTCAACGATCTTGTCAAACGGCAACAGTTCTATTTTCTCCTCCTGTCCTTCAAGACGGTAGGTCAGAGAACTGTACATCACATGCAGACGTTTGGCGCTTGCCTCAAGACGTTTTTTCTTCTTCTCATCGATCCCTTTGAGCGACTGTATCGTCATCAATAT
>JALWPY010000076.1:0-649 GCA_026994915.1 Campylobacterales bacterium | reverse complement strand
GTGTCGTATCGGAGATAAACTGATCGAGTGATTCGATCTGCTCACGTACAGGACGTAAAAAGAGTCTTCCAAGAAAGTAGCCAACTACCCCCATAAGCAAAAATGAGAGCAGCAGATATCCGATAATTTTGATACGAAGCTGTCTAAAGGTATCTACCAGTTCATTCTCTTTCAATACCACATAATGTACACCAAGATGGTCACTTGGATCTTCGATAACCGTGTAACAGCAGTTGTCTTTGACATAAAAATCGGTATCAAAACGTGCCACATCGCCTATCTCAGTATAGATCGGTTCTTTCTCTTTGTCAAAATAGCCTACATTGAAACGGCAATGCTTCAACGATGCCAGGAAGTTAACCTTCTGGGTCTCGTCAAGCGTTTTATCCTTCATAGCCTTCATGACAATTTTTGAAGAGAGCATACGTCCCTGATACATCATCTCAAACTTCATGGCACTCTTCATCGCAGTACGGTTGTTCTCGAAAAACAGATACCCAATAATTGCCAGCAGCACAAACACCGACCCTAGATAGAGGGTCAGAAACCGTATCAGTGATTTGCGTTCATACGATGTTAAAACGATAACCCTCTCCTTTAATGTTGTCAAAATAGTCTTTGTCGAACATCTTTCTCAGATTTTTAATGT
>JALWPY010000075.1 GCA_026994915.1 Campylobacterales bacterium | reverse complement strand
GGTCCGCCTCACGGAAATCGTCGATCAATTCATAATTCTCTTTCGTGGAGAGTTCCGCGACGATATGCTCACTGTCACGGACATTCATCGCACATCCGAGCGTTTCGATAAAGAGTTTTTTACCCAAAACAGCCTCTACAGAATATGGACTTCATAGAGGTAATCGTTCTCATCAAGACCATATTTCACCTCTCTCAGGTAGACACTGTAGCCTTTGTCCTCAAAGTGCTCGACCAGTGCTACAAGATCTTTGTGGGCGTTGTCATGATCAAAATAGAAGATCTTCTGTCCCTCTTTCTCCATAATCTTTTCCATATCTTCAAGTGTGATTGTCTTTTGCCTGGCATTCAGATCATGCTTAGCGAGTTTCAATGTCATCAACATTTCCTCAATAGTTTATTTTTGATTTTAATAGATGAGTATACCACTATTTCGATAAAGAAAGGGTGATAGTGGACAACTTAAGCAGATTTTGATATAATATGTCAACTACTCACGACTCAGCGGCGAATGCAAACACTTCCAACCAAAATCAAACAGAGACAGAAAATTTAAGGAGTAACAATCAAGTGGAAAAAATAGTCAACATCATAGAATCTATTGCCCATGAAAAGGGGCTGAAGATGAGTGAGGCCAAAGAGGCCGTCTCAACAGCACTCATCCGTACCGCACAGAAAGTATTCGGGGAAGAGTACGAATATGCGGTCAATATCGATGAAAAAAACAAAGAACTCACACTCTTCCAGAAGGTGCTCGTTGTCGAAGACGAAGATGAACGACTCGAAGAAGAGGAAGAGAAATATATCGCGATCAGCGAAGCCAAAGAGGCGGACAGCGATGTCGAAGTCGGTGACGAAATCACATACCAGCTGAGCCTGGACAACATGGGACGCACCGCTGCGGCAATCCTCTATAAAGAGCTCGAATTTCACATACAGAGACTGCTGGAGCAGAATATCTTCGAAAAGTACAAAGAGAAGATCGGAGAACTGATCTCCGCACCCGTCACGCGTGTCGACAGTGATGAAAACACGTATCTGGAGTACCGTGAAGTACAGGCAATCCTGCCCATGAAGAGCCGTATCAAAGGAGAGAAGTTCAAGCCAGGGGATACTGTCAAAGCGGTGATTCGTCGTGTCTACATCGACAAAAAACTCGGTATGCAGATCGAAGTCTCACGCACGACACCCAAATTTCTGGAGAGGCTACTGGAACTGCAAGTTCCCGAGATCAAAGACGGTCATGTGATCGTTCATGCCGCTTCCCGCATTCCCGGAGAGCGCGCCAAGATCGCCCTCTCCTCTGTCACACCCAACGTCGATCCAGTCGGCGCGACAGTCGGCACCAAAGGGGTGCGCATCAACGCCGTCAGCCAGGAGCTGCACGGAGAGAATATCGACTGTATCGAGTACAGTACGATTCCCGAGAAATTCATTGCCCGTGCCATGTCCCCGGCGATCATCTCAGCCGTGCGCATCGAAGGTGAAAAAGCGATCGTCACCCTGCCAAGCGACCAGAAGTCCAAAGCGATCGGCAAAAGCGGTATCAACATCCGCCTAGCCTCGATGCTGACAGGCTTCGAAATAGAGCTCAACGAACTGGGCGGCTCGACATCTACCACCGGCAGCGAGAGCGGCGAAACACAACCACAAAGCAATCCAGACGCACTGAAAGCGCTGTTTGGGGAGTAACAGACTGACTCTATAAGCCAGCCACAGGATCCTGCCGACCCTGTGCCCCTCACTGCCCTCTCTTAAAATGCGGATTGAGTTTCAACAATACCAGATCGGCGATGATATTGCCCAGCAGCGTTAGAAATGCGGAGATGATCAAAATTCCCATGATGACTGGATAATCGCGGCTCATAGCGCTCTGGTAGAAGAGCAATCCCATCCCTTCGATTGAGAAGATAGACTCCAGAATAACACTGCCGCCGATGAGTCCGGGCAGAGAGAGACCCAGCATCGTGACGATGGGTGGGGAGAGATTGGGAAGGATGTAGCGGCGTAGGAGATTCCTATCGTCGATACCACGGGCTTTGGCGAAGAAGATGTAGTCGCTTTTGAGAATATCGATCGTCAAACTTCGGACATACATGAGCAGACTCCCCACACCCCCAAAAACGATAACAAAGATCGGCAACACCAGATGCCATGCTTCGTCGAGTAGTTTCCAGATTCCCTCTTTGGGTTCGATGGAGTGCAGTCCCGAGATGGGAAACCACCCCAACTTCACCGAAAAGAAGATGATTAGCAACAGTGCCAGATAGAATGACGGAACGGCATAACTGACCAGTGAAAAGCGCTTGAGCATGCGATCAAAAACGCTCTCCTGGCGCATCGCCGCCCGTATCCCAAAATAGAGCGAAAAGAGAAAGACAAACACCATCGCAATCAGGTTGATCGTCAATGTAATGGGAATACGCGAGAGTATCTCTTCCTTGACCGCTTTGCCGCTGGCAAACGAAATCCCGAAGTCCAGATGCAGCAGTGCCCATATCCACGAAAAAAACTGCATATAGAGCGGTTTGTCGAGACCGTAGATCGCTTTGAGATGTTCGATGGACTCCTTGGTGATATTGGGATTGAGTTCACCACTGGCGAAGAAGGAGTTGGGCGCTGCATGGATGGCGATAAAAGAGATGAGGGAGATGATGAAGAGCATCAACCCCACATAGAGCAGCTTCCGGAGAAAGAGTCGCATCTACTTTTTGCGCTGATCCCAGCTCAGTACCGTGCGGCCGCTCTCATCTTTCTCGACCGCACCCATACCCATGATATGATAACCGGCATCGACATAGTGCACTTCACCCGTCACACCACTGGAGAGGTCGCTGAGCAGATACATACCGCTGTTGCCCACCTCTTCGATGGTAACATTTTTCTTCAACGGTGCATTGATCTCATTCCAGTGAAGAATATTTTTAAAATCCCCGATACCGCTTGCCGCCAGTGTTTTGATCGGACCGGCACTGACAGCATTGACACGAATACCCCTGCCACCAAGATCGACTGCCAGATAGCGTACACTTGCTTCCAGTGCCGCTTTGGCAACACCCATGACATTGTAGTGCGGAATATATTTTGGTCCCCCGAGATAGGAAAGTGTCAAAATCGACCCGCCTTCGTTCATAACCGGCAGACACGCACGTGTCAGAGAGACCAGTGAATAGACCGATGTATCCATCGCCAGTGCAAAATCCGCCTGCTCGGTTTCGAGAAAACTCCCCTCCAGTGCACGACGCGGCGCAAATGCCACGGAGTGAACGACAAAATCGATCTTTCCGAAATCTTTCTCCAGACTCTTTGTCAGCGCTTCGAGCTCTTCGGGTTTCGTCACATCGAGTTGGTAAACCGCTTCGCTGCCCATCTCTTCGGCAATCGGTCGTACCCGTTTTTCCAGTTGTTCGTTCAGATAGGTAAATGCCAGCTCCGCCCCCTGCGCCTTGCACGCCTTCGCAATGCCATACGCGATCGATTTGTTGTTGGCGATTCCTACGACCAATCCTTTTTTGCCTTTCATTAACATCCGCAATCTCCTCTAAGTTTTTATGATTCTATCATATCCCGACTCAAAGCCCCTTCAAACTGAGACTAACCCGTCCGCGTTCACGGTCAATACCGATCACTTCGATCCGTGGCAAGTACTGATTCAGCGACAACGCCTCCAGTGGATGGGAGATGCGCTTCTCACTCATCTTCGAAATGTGAATCATCCCGTCGTTTTTGAGTCCGATATCCACAAATGCCCCGAAATCGGCGATATTGCGTACAATTCCCGAAACGATACTTCCTTCATGAAGTACGTCGATATCGGTCACATCATCACGAAACGGGATTGTCGGCAGTTCGCTTCGGGGATCGAAACCGGGTTTTGCCAGCTCTTTTTGAATATCTTTGACAGTCACCGCTCCCACACCGAACTTTTCACAAAGTGCAGCGACATCGGCATCGGGATTTGCAATCAGCACTTCGGCGATTTCGTAACTTTCAGGGTGTACGCCTGTATTGTCCAAAATGCTTTTACCCTCACGAATACGTACAAAGCCGGCACACTGCTCATACGCCTTTTGCCCGAGTCCCTTGACTTTCAGAAGATCGCTTTTGCTGCGAAACGGACCGTTGGCTTCACGGTATGCGACAATATTTTCCGCCACTTTCCGCCCGATACCCGCCAGATAGGAGAGGAGTGAAACCGACGCACTGTTGACATCGACCCCGACACGGTTAACCAGATCTTCGACACATTCATGAAGCTTTCGTTCCAGAAGCTTTTGATCGACATCGTGCTGATACTGCCCTATTCCCAGTGATTTAGGATCAATCTTCACCAGTGCCGCCATCGGATCTCTGAGACGCTGCGCGATCGAGATAGCGCCGCGAATTGTTACGTCGAGTTTCGGATACTCCTGTGCGGCAATCTTCGACGCGGAATAGACCGATGCACCTGCTTCGGAGACAACAGTATATTTGAGCGAATGTGCACGGCTTTTGTTGTAACGGGCAAAAAAGTCCTGCGTCTCACGTGAAGCGGTACCGTTTCCGATCGCCACACCGGAAATACCATATTTTTCCACCAATTTGTCAATCACCTTCGCCGCGCCTTCAAAATCGTTATGCGGTGCAGTCGGATAGATGACGGCGTGGTCAAGATAGGTCGCGTTTTCATCGATTACCGCCAGTTTGCACCCGGTACGAAACGCCGGATCGACCCCAAGCAGCACCTTTCCCGTCACGGGCGGTGTCATCAGAAGTTGTGTCAGATTCTTTCCGAAAACCGAAATCGCCGCCCTGTCGGAGCGCTCTTTGAGTTCATGATGCACTTCTCTTTCGATCGACGGGAAAAGCAACCGTTTAAATCCATCCTTCAACGCATCAAAATACAACTCACTGCTGCTTTGCATATGGCTTTTGAGTCGAAAGCGCCGGAGCGTTTCAAAATAGCGCTCCGTATCGATCGTGATCTTTACACTCAGCTCTTTCTCTTTCACCCCTCGCATGATCGCAAGGTAGCGGTGAGAAGGGACATACGCCACCTTTTCACTATGTTCGGCATAGTTTTTATAGACACTGTTCTCCTGAAAACCCTTCGCCTTTTTTACTTCGAATGTGCCGTGTCTGAGGGTCAGATTGCGCAAAATCTCCCGCTCTTTTGCATCGTCGCTGTAACGCTCGGCGATAATATCCTGCGCCCCGGCGATCGCTTCATGAACTGTTTTGACCGCACCTTTGCAATACTTCTGCGCCTCTTTTTCAAACGCCGCTTTGGAAAGCGTACCCTTTTGCAAAAGATTCGCCAGCGGCTCCAGACCGTTTTGAATCGCTTTCGTGGCACGGGTATTTTTCTTCTCTTTATAAGGTCGGTAGAGATCTTCAAGCTGTGTCAGCGTCGTTGCCTGATGCAACGCTTTATGAAGCTTCTCACTCCAGACACCCCGCTCTTTGAGTGTGGCGACAATCTCTTCACGCCTTTGCAGAAAGTTTTTCGTCTTTTCATACTGCTCCGCAAACACACGCAGTATCTCGTCATCTGCCCCGCCCGTCAACTCTTTACGGTACCGCGCAATAAACGGAATCGTCGCTCCCTCTTCCAGCAGCGAAAGAATATTTTCGATCTGTTTTCGATTCAGTGTCGTTTTGGAGGAGAGCAGAGAAACAAGTTCGTTCATGAAGTATCCTGATAATTTTTTGCCGGATTATACTATACTTTCATAAACAACGACAGGAGACTTCATGAAAGAGAATCTTTTTGAGATAGGGGCAAAGTTTGGTGATGACTGGAGCACTAACAACAAACAAAAAAGAGCAGAAAAAACACTTCATGAAACAAAAACACCTGAAAAGCACAAACTTCACGTCGCCAAAGAGAAACGACGCGGTAAAACCGTCACCATCGTCAAACCCTTTTTTCTGGAAAAAGAGGCACTTCAGAGCCTGCTAAAAACACTTAAAAAACGGCTCGGCACGGGAGGAACAGTGAAAGAAGATATGCTGGAGTTTCAGGGAGAAGTCAAAGAGAAACTGCACGAGGTTTTGACAGAGATGGGGTACGGATTTAAAAAGTAAAAAGCAGCTCTTCAAACCGCACCACTTTTCCATCTTTCACTTCCACACCTTCCTCTC
>JALWPY010000074.1 GCA_026994915.1 Campylobacterales bacterium | reverse complement strand
ATACTTTAAAGATCCTTAAAGGTTGTTTATAACTTGGTTTAATGCTGCTGTGTTGCTTCCAGCTTCTCCGCAAAATAGGAGCTGCGTACCAATATCCCCGATGCTACTGCTTCAAACCCCATCTCCAGCGCGATTACTTTCATCTCGTCAAAAAATTCCTGTGGATAGTAGCATATCACCGGATGGTGGCGAGGGGAGGGCTGTAGATACTGTCCCAGCGTCAGTTGCGTTACGCCGGCATCGAGGAGTTCATGAAGCGTTTCGATGATTTCCGCTTTTGTTTCACCAAGCCCCAGCATCAGGGAGGATTTGACAGGTACGGAAGCGTGTGCGGCGTAGTATGCGAGGGTTTTGAGGGAGCGGTCGTAGTCGCTTTGGGGGCGGACTGTTTTGCTGAGTCTCCTGACGGTCTCCTGATTGTGCGCCAGTTTGTCGGGGGCGGAAGCGAGGATGGTATCGAGCGCTTTGGGGTCGGCTTTGCAGTCGGGGGTGAGCAGTTCTATGCGTGTTTCGGGTGATGTACGGCGGATCGCTTGGACACAGCGGGCGAAATGCCCCGCACCGTAATCTTTCAGATCATCGCGGTCGACAGAGGTGATGACGACGTAGGAGAGCCCCAGTTGCTGAACGGATGCGGCTAATCTTTCAGGTTCAGTCGGATCGGGCGGCAGCGGTTTTCCGGTGGCGACATTGCAAAACTTGCAGGCTCTGGTGCAGGTGTCGCCGAGGATCATGAAGGTGGCGCTTTTTCGGGCGTAGCATTCGCTTCGGTTGGGGCATGCAGCGGCTTCACAGACGGTGTTGAGGGCGTTTTTGTCGAGGATTTGGGTGATCGTGCGTATCTGCTCGGGATCGGGGGCTTTGACTTTCGGTTTATAGGGTTGCATGCAGAGCCTCCCCAAAAACCTTTTGTATTTCTGATATCATGAAGTTATTCACCAATTCACAGTCGATGTGAATATCTTCAGCTTTCAGAGAAGTCGCTTCAATATTTTGCAAATTACAAGGGTTGACCCGGTTGTGAAACGCAAGATCGACATCGACATTGAGTGCGACGCCGTGCAGACTGACACCGTCCTTGTAGCGAAATCCGAGGGAGCAGACTTTACGGTTCTCGATGTAGAAGCCGGGGTTTGTTTTGTCATAGTAAAAGGGCTTGTCGAACTGTGCAAAAAAATGGGTGAAAACAGTGCGCACCTTTTTGAAAAAGAGCGGCGGGTTAGGGGTCTGAAAACAGAAGTAGTAGATATTCTGTTCGGGTGAGTGGCAAGTGATCGATCCGCCGCGGTCACTTTGGATGACCGGAACCGGCCACTGCGCGTTCCATGCGTCACGCCCGACGGTGAAGCAGGGCGGGTGAGAGGTGAGGATCAGGTGGTTTGCACCATCCTCTTTTGCCTCTTTGTGCACCGCAAGCATTCGGCGGTACCCCTCTTCGTAGCCGACTTCGCCCCAGCGGTGGAGTATCATAGCCGAAAATAGGCGCGCTCCAGCGCTTCGCTGAATGTCGGATGCGCCATGATCGTTTGGCGAGCCAGTGTTTTGTCCATCTCACCGGCAAGTGCCATCGCGACCGGAGCGATCAACTCTTCAGCATCGGGTGCGAGTATCTCGGCGCCCAGAATGAACCCTTCACTGTCGGCATAGACGATCATCATGCCGTCACTCGCTTCATGAAAACGCGATGCGGCAAAGTGGCTCAGCGGGATGAGACTCTCTTTGAAGTCGATCTCTTTTTGCTCCAGCATGGCACGGTTTTGCCCGACCGTGGCGTAACTCATCGGCAGGGTGTGAATGAACTTGACGACATGATCGAGGTTGATCGTTGCCGGATCTTTGCCCAGAATCTTCTGTGTCACATAGAGCACTTCGGCGCGGGCTGCGTGGGCGAGTTGAAGTTTGCCGTTACAGTCACCGACGGCGTAGTGGTTGGGAAGCGTCGTCTCTAAACGCTCGTCGGTTTCGATCCCTTTGCCGACCTGTACAGCATCGGTTTGGATGACATCGGTGTTAGGGCGTCTACCTGTGGCGACGAGCAACTTGTCAAAGTATCTGGAACTGCCGTCCTCGAAAGTGACGTGTACACCCCGCTGCGTCGTTTTGGCTTTCTGGATCGGGTGGTTTTGCAGGTGGGTGATACCGAGTTTTTCGATCTGTTTGAGCAGGGTGTTTTGTATCAGCGGATGGGCATTTTTGAGTCTACCTTCATGACGGGAGATGAGTGTCGTCTCGACCCCCGCGGAGGCGAAGAAGCTGCTCATCTCCAGCCCGATCGCCCCGTCGCCGTAGATGGCGATCGACTTGGGAAGTTCTCGCATCATCAGTACTTCGTCACTGGTGATGACCCCTTCACCGTCGTACTCGATACCGTCGGGGATAAACGGGGAAGAGCCGGTGCCGATGACGATATGCTCGCCCCGGTAGAGTTCGTCGCCGACACGCACTTCATGCGGTGCCTGCAAGATCCCTTCTCCCTCGATCAGATCGACTTTGGCGCATTGTCTGGTAACTGCTTCGGTCGCCCCTGCGATCAGCTTCTGTTTGCGCTCCTGCAGCACCTCCATCTTCAGTTTCAGCTCGCCTTCAAAGAGTGGCGCCCTGCTTTGGCGCAGGGTGTCGGTGTAGTGCAGGAACATTTTGGAAGGGATGCACCCTTTGTGCAGGCAGACGCCGCCGAGCTGCTTCATATCGCTTTCGATCAGTGCGATGTTGAGACCTGCTTTGGCTGCGACGACAGCACCCGCATAGTTCAGACCGCCGCCGATGTAGATGATGTCGTACTTCGTTTTACCGTTCATGAAGATTCCTTCCAGGTGTTTGGATCGAGGGCGAGGGATTTCAGCGTCTGCATGAAGAGAGCCGCCTGATAACCGTTGATAAGTCTATGGTCGAGTGTCAGGGTGACGCTTAGACGATTCTCAACCGCCGTACCAATTGCCGCGATGGCGCTGTCGTTTTTGTTGATCATTGCATCGAAACGCTCGACGCCCAGCATGCCGAGATTGGAGATGCCGAATGTCGAACCTTTCATATCCGCCGCGCTCATCGTACCCTTTTGCGCCTTCTCTTCAAAGGTTTCGAGCTGTTTGTGGATCGCCTCCGTATTCATGAGATTGGCATCTCTGAAGACCGGCATGTAGAGGTATTCGCCGTGGGCGACCGCCAGCGATATTGAAGCGTTGGGATAGGTGATGATCGCGTCCTCTTTGTAGACGGAGCGAAAAGCTTCATGATCCATCATCGCTTTGGCGAAGAGCTGGATCAGTGAGACGGTCAGCGAATAGTGTTTGTGTCTGAGCAGTTCGGTGATGTCGATATGGTCGTAGAGGTGATAGGTCGGCTTCTTCGCTGCATTTTCGACCGTCGCGATCAGCGCCTTTTGAAACGGGGTGACGGGTTTGGGCAGCGGAATGTCGTGTTCTCGGACATAGGCGAGGATATCGTCGCTGCTGTGTTTCTTCGTTGTGTCAAAAAGGGATGGATCGAGTCGGTAAAGCTCCAGCAGCTTCAGCGCTTTGGGGGTGAAGTAATGTTTCAGACGAAACTTCTCGATATCTGCTTCGTGTGTGGGAACGGGGAGTTTGCCTTCATGTTGCAGCTTTTGGATGTCGATACCGTACTTTGCTGCGAGCGCTTTGGCTTTGGGCGAAGCGGTGCCCTCGACTTTGGGTGCGGGAGGGGTGTGTTGATCTTCATCGAGTCCCAGAATCTCGTCGAGGATCGAGTGTGCCGGGGTCTGCGTCTTTGGTTTGGGGCTTTCCAGTGGTTTGGACGCAGAGGGTGCGGGGTGTGGCGCTTCGGTTTCTGGTTTTGGTGTCGAAGCGGGTGTTGTTTCTGCCTTTTCCGGTTGCGGTGAGGATGCCGGAGGTTCCGCCTGTTGTTGCGGCGCCTCTTTTTCTTTTGGCTCCGCCTCCACTGCACCCGTCTCGATACGGGCGATGACGGTACCTACCGGAACGGTATCTCCCTCATGGACGAGCAACTTTCCGACCGTGCCGTCTTTGAAACTCTGCACCTCCATAATCGCCTTGTCCGACTCCACTTCTGCGATCGTGTCGCCTTTGTGGACGGTGTCGCCTTCATGTACTTTCCAGCTGATCAGTTTGCCTTCCTCCATCGAATCGGAGAGTTGGGGCATGACGATTTCATAAGCCATTTTTTTCTCCCCATACGATGATATCGCGTGCGATCGAGTCGGGTGTCGGGATGGAGACGAGCTCCAGCGTGCGGTTGTAGGGGATCGGCGTATCGACTCCGGCGATACGAAGCGGCGGTGCGTCGAGCGCATAGAAGAGCTCTTCCGCGACACGGCTGACGATCTGCGCACCGTAGCCACCCGTTTTGTGATCTTCCTCGACGACGACGAGACGGGAGGTCTTTTCTACCGATTTTTTAATCCCTTCGAAATCGACGGGGTTGAGTGCACCCAGATCGATCACTTCGCATGTGATGCCGAAGCGTTTCTCGATCTCCGGCACCGCTTTCATGACATCGTCGCACATCTTCAGATAGGTGACGATCGTCAGATCTTTTCCTTCTTTGAGGAGCTGCACCTTGAAGGGGTCGATCGGATGGTCGAAATCGACGTCACCCTTTTTGTTGTAGAGCAGTTCATGTTCGATGAAGATGACCGGATCGTTGAGCTCGATCGCCTTTTTGAGACCATAGTAGGCGTAGTTGGGGTTGGAGGCGCTCAGCACGATGAGTCCGGGCACGGCGGCGAGCATCTGCTCGTAGCTCTCCGAATGCTGTGCCGCCAGCTGTTTGCTCACCCCCTGCGGAAAACGCACGACCATCGGCAGGGTGATTTTCCCCGCGCTCATGTAGTGGTATTTTGCCATGTGGTTAATGATCTGGTCAAACGCCAGCAGCGCGAAATTTGCCGTCATGATTTCCGCCACCGGACGCAATCCGCCGATCGCCATACCGACGGCGTTTCCGACAATACTCAACTCCGCGATCGGGGTGTCGATGAGCCGCGATTCGCCGTATTTGGCATAGAGCCCTTCTGTGACGCGGTAAGATCCGCCGTAGAGCCCGACATCTTCTCCCAGCACGACGATATTTTCATCTTTTGCCATGCACTCGTCCAGTGCACGGTTCAATGCTTCACGATAGAGCATGGGTCGTCTCCTCTGTAAAGATATGTTTTTTCAGGTCGGCGGGATCGGGTTCGGGAGAGTCGGTGGCGAACGCAACCGCATTGTCTACAACTTTCTGTGCCTTCTCTTCGAGTGCTTTGGCAACTTCAGGATCGAGTTTGGCTTTGAGTTTTTCGATTGGATCCTGCTGTTTGCAGATATTCATCTCCTGCGCACTGCGGTAAGCGTTGGCATCGCTCATGGAGTGCCCCTCATAGCGACAGGTCATCGCTTCGATAAAGATAGGACCGTGCCCCTCGCTGACATATTGTTGCGCTTTTTGCACTGTATGATAGACGGCGATTGCATCCATACCGTCCACTTCGACGGTGGGCATGTAGGGTTTGGCTTTCTCTGCCTGTTTGACAAACGGTGCTACACGGTCGATGCGCGTACCGATGGCGTAGTGGTTGTTTTCACACAAAAAAACCAGCGGCAGTTTCTGTGCGGCGGCGATGTTGAGCGACTCGAAAAAGGCGCCGCCGTTGGTCGCACCGTCGCCGAAGACCGCCATCACCCCATGCTCTTCTCCCTGGTATTTTCGGGCGTAGGCACACCCCACGGCATTTGGCAGATGCCCGCCGACGATCGCGTCACCGCCATAGAAGAAGTGGGAAGGATCGAAGAGATGCATCGACCCGCCGCGCCCTTCGCTGATGCCTGTCACCTTACCGAAAAGCTCCGCCATGACGAGTTTGGGTTCGATACCGCGTGCGATGGCGAGGACATGTTCACGGTAAGTGGTGAAGACATCTCCTTTCGCAAAGGCTTTCATCGCCGCGACACTGAACCCCTCCTGACCGATATCCAGATGCAAAAAGCCGGAGATTTCACCCGTCATATAGTGCTCTTTAGCGGCGTACTCAAAATTTCGTCCGAGTACCGACAGGTAGTAAAGCTCTTCGATCAGTAATTTATCCATTGGTAAACTCCTCGATTGCCTCTTCGACCGGCGTCATGTACATTAGCGCTGGACCGCCGTGCATCAGTACTGCCTGCATCGCTGCATCGATAATCTCTTCTTTTGTTGCTCCGTGACCGAGTGCCCCTTTGACATGCAGGGCGATACACCATTCACACTGTGCTGCGACCGCCAGTGCGAGATTGATCAGCTCCTTTTGCTTCTGGTCGAGCGCACTGGGAGCTTCGACCGCTTTCATGAAGTTATCAAAAGCCCCGATCTGTTCGGGTACCTGCTGTTGTAATCTGCCGATGAGTTTTTTGATGTCGTTGAGTTTGTCCGTGTAACGTCCCATAGTTTCCTCCTCATAGGTTTCGTTACACTAATTATACTCTTTTTGGGAAGTGAAAAGTGTTAGTTGGGTGACAGGTTGTGTGTTGCTGTCGGGTTTGTTTTAACGCAACGCCTTAATCCCCGGCAACTCTTTTCCCTCCAGCAGTTCCAGTGAAGCGCCGCCTCCGGTGCTGACGAAGCTATTTCAGAGTCCTTTGTATGCTTTGTCATGTGAATCAATATCGAGTAGATAGATATCGTTGTCATTGACTAAGAAGTATAGTATAATTCTATAATTCATATTGAGAGAGATGGAGTGGTAGTCGGTTCCGCTTAGCTTGTGAAGTCTGAGAGAGGGATGAAAAGGGTTGAATTCCAGTATTTCGAGGGTTTTATAATATCTCTCTTTCAGATCCGGATGCTTCTTTAAAAACTTGACACTCTTTTTGATAAATTTGTCATCGTATACCAGTTTATAATGCATCTTCTATTCTTGCAATCAACTCTTTGGCACTACTGGAATATGCATTGCCTTGCTCTTGTGCTCTTTTTAGTTCGGCATATGCGAGATCGAGTTCCATTTTTTCATATGCTTCAATTGGCAACATAACATATTTTGGTTTTCCTTTAAAGCTGATGACAGCACTGCCGTTTTCTTCCAGCTCCTCTTCGACCGCTTTGATTCCTTTTTTCCTCAAGTCGACTACGCTTACCATATGTGTTGTCCTTAATGTATATTATAATGTGTGTAAATGTATACATAATTATACACACAAAAACAAAAATTTGCTTGAAATTCCAGAATTCAAGTCATAAGTGTTACACCACATGATGCTGCAAGTGGCTCTAAAATAAATTTTTTTAAATCCGATATTGTTTTTAATATTAAGAATAAGGTTGTTTTATGAAAAAGATTGTCCGGGTAATTCCGTTACTGACAGGGCTGGCGGGTGTTTCGGCACTCTGTGCTTCGTCTCTGTTTGCACCTCTGCCGCAACATGTGGACTTCGACAAAGAGAAAGCGATGTTGGGCAAGAAGCTCTATCTTGACCCCAAACTCTCCAAAGATGGTACTGTGGCGTGTATCAACTGCCATGTGCTGCAGGATGGCAGCGGTGTCGACCATCTCGCCACTTCAACGGGCATCAAAGGGCAAAAAGGTCCGGTCAATGCACCGACAGTCTACAATGCGGTTTACAATTTTGTGCAGTTCTGGGATGGACGTGCCAAAGATCTGCAGGATCAGGCGGGTGGTCCGGTGGAGAATCCGCTTGAGATGGGAGATAACTTTCCCGATGTAAGCCAAAAGCTGAAAAACGATCCGCAGTATGTATCGGCATTTGAAAAAGTTTATGGCGGCAAGATCACGAAAGAGACGATTACCGATGCTATCGCAGAGTTTGAAAAAGCGCTTGTGACGCCAAATTCTCGATTTGATCAGTTTCTGCGGGGTGATAAAGAGGCACTCAGCAAGAGTGAAAAGGAGGGGTTCGAACTCTTCCAGTCCAAAGGGTGTGTCTCATGTCACAACGGTGTCAATCTTGGTGGAAATCTCTACCAGAAAGCGGGTGTATTTGAAAAATTTCCACAGACGGATAATTTTACAGGGCGATATGCCGTAACGGGTGATGAAAAAGACAAATACTTCGTCAAAGTACCGACACTGCGTAACATTTCCCGCACCGCTCCCTATTTTCACCACGGAAAAACCCCCGATCTTCGCACGGCAGTCGTACAGATGGGCTACTATCAGCTGGGTATCTCTCTGAGTCTGGATGAGGCGGACAAGATCGTGGCATTTCTGAAAACACTTGAAGGGGAGGTACCTGAAATTGCAAAGTAGAACAGTCAAAAATACAATCATACCACTTGCTCTGCTCACGGCGATGGCTGTAGCGATGTTCTTCATGAACAGTACATTTAGAATGATGCAGCAAAACGAAGAGATTTTTGCCCTGACGTCCAGGATGAAAACAGAGGCAACTGAGATGGATGCTATCATCTCTCGTGGCATCGGTGCTATGAACTATGATCGCAGTGTCGCATTGACACAAACTTTTTCCGAAGATTTTGTAAAACTTTCGAAGATGATCGACCAGGAAAAATTTGGTGGGGATATGGAGGCTGTGGCGTATGCATTTGCTCAGGAGCAGAAGATGCTCAACACCTACAAATCCCAGAATGCAATCGCTCTCAATTCTCTGAGATACCTGACCGATCTGACAGATGAGATCAACAGTGGTAAAAAACCGGTATCTTTGAAGCTCAGGCAGGAGGTGATCCATACCATCACACTGCTTCAGAGAGTGGCGATGGGCATAGAAATCGATACAAATACACTCTATCAGGCGGTGCAGAGACTGAAAAACGTCAGTACAGCAGGCAGTGATATGGAAATAGCGCAGGTAGTGGTCAAACATACAGTTAAATTTCTCGAAACCAGTAAAAATCTGGAAAAGATCGAAAAAGAGGCTTCTGTCCAGATACTCAAAGCGACGCTTGACAATCTCGACGCAAATCTCAAAGCCTATGCTGATGCGGCGGCACAGCAACAGTTTTATATCAGCATGGGAATCTTCGCCTTCGCGTTCATTGCATTTTTGAGTTTCATGCTCTCACAGCGAAGATTTATTGTCCAGTCTGTTCAGGGGCTCTCTTCAATCGCCAGAGAGCTTGCCGAAGGTGACGGGGATCTGACACGGCGTATCAAACTCGACAAAAACAACGATCTCTATGAAGCGGCGGAAGATATCAATCGCTTTATCGATAAAGTGAGTCAGACGATCTCCCAGATCAAACAGAATTCGCTGAGTACCAAAGAGATCGCAAACCAGCTTTCCCGTAACTCCGAAGATATCAAAGCACGTGTATCACATGAAGTGGAGATTCTGGATGAGAACAACCGGGAAAATCAGGAATTGCTTTCGATGCTTGACGAATCTATCGGTAAAGTACAGACGACCAATGATGAGATCAAAGAGGTCAACGAGAAGCTCAAAGAGGCGAGTGACTATGTCTTTCAGATCACCTCCAAAGTGCAGGAGAGTTCCGCCGCAGAGTCGGAACTGGCAGCCAAACTCACTGAACTCAGCAATGATACCGAGCAGGTCAAACAGGTACTGACGACAATCAACGATATTGCGGATCAGACCAATCTTCTCGCGCTCAATGCTGCAATCGAAGCGGCGAGAGCAGGTGAGCACGGACGTGGTTTTGCCGTCGTCGCCGATGAGGTACGACAACTTGCGGAACGTACCCAGAAATCACTCTCCGAGATCAATGCAACGATCGGAGTGATTGTACGGGCGATCATCGAAGCGAGTTCAGAGATGAACCGCAATAGCGAAAGTGTACAGGAGCTTTCAGAGTTTGCCAAAAATGTCGAAAATATTCTCAACGATACCGTTGGTCAGATGGTAGAAAATACAAAGAGCTCCGAGGAGTCGCTCAAAGAGATCATGGAGATGGCCAAAAAGACACAAAGCAGTGTCGAAAAGACCAGACAAGTCAATGACCTGAGCTCTTCAAATGGTGAGAGTATCCAGACGATGACAACCGAGATCGCCACGATGTATCAGCAGATCGAAAGTCTGGACAAAGAGCTGGCGGAGTTCAAAACGGCGTAAAGGGATCATTGGGATCAGGACTTCACGATTTGACTTCACTCCTTCAGCGCCACGATCCCCGGTAATTCTTTCCCTGCCAGCAGTGCCAGCGATGCACCACCTCCGGTGCTGACAAAGGTCATTTTTTCCAGGACACCGGCTTTGTGGATCATCTCGGCGGTGTCACCGCCCCCGATGATTTTGGTGGCGTGGAGTGTAGCGATGTAGCGGGCGAGTTCGAAACTTCCGTGAGAAAATTTATCGATCTCGAAGACGCCCATCGGACCGTTCCAGAGGACCATCTTTGACTTTTCGACCGCCTCCTCGAAGAGGGTGACGGTGGCGGGGCCTATGTCCAGACCCATGTAACCTTCAGGGATATCCTGCGCGGTGACGATTTTGCTTTTGGTCTCCTGCTGCATCTGCTCGGCAATGACGACATCGACGGGGAGGAAGAGTTTGACGCCATGTTCGTACGCTTGTTGCATGATGTTTTCCGCGGCGGGAATGAGCTCCTCTTCGACGATGGAGTTACCGGTTTCGTAACCAAGTGCTTTCAGGAAGGTAAAGGCCATGCCCCCTCCGATGAGCATCTTGTCCACTTTGGGGAGCATGTGCAGAAGTGCTTCGAGTTTGGTCGAAACTTTACTGCCGCCGATGACGAGGGTAAAAGGATGAGAAGGATGTTGCAGGGCATCATGAAAGAAGTTGACCTCTTTCTGGAGCAGGAAGCCGGCCCCTTTGTGTTCTCTGTCGAAATAGTGTGTGATCGCTTCGACGGAAGCATGTGCTCTGTGGCAGACACCGAAGGCGTCATTGACATAGAAATCTGCGTATGCTGCCAGCGCTTTGGCGAACTCCGGGTCGTTTTGGGTCTCTCCGGCTTCGAAACGGAGATTTTCGAGCAGTAGTATCTCACCGTTTCGGAGCTGCTCTGCTTTGGTGCGGGCATCGTCCCCGATGACATCCGAAGCGAAAATGATTTCATGATTCAGCAGACGCCCCAGCCGCATGGCGACGGGTTTGAGGGAGAGTTTTGCATCGACACCTTTGGGGCGTCCCAGATGAGAAGCGAGGATGATTTTGCAGCCGTGGTCGAGCGCGTAGTGGATGGTGGGCAGACTCTCTTTGATGCGTCTGTCATCCAGTATATTGCCAAAATCGTCCAGCGGTACGTTGAAGTCACAGCGTATGAAGATGCTGGCATTTTTGAGGTCCAGATTTTGTATCTTTAACATGTTTCACTCCTAATCGAGATAATGCAGGTCTCTGAGTATGTTGTCCGGGATGCGGTAGTGTCCGGCGTTGACTTCGGCGATCTCCATCGTCTCAAATGTACCGTTCCGATAGCCGATCGCCTGTCGGATCGTTTTGTTTTTCATCAGCAGGTCGACAGCGCGTACCGTAAAATCAAATGCCATGATCCTGTCTCTGACGGTCGGCGTACCGCCTCTCTGGATGTGCCCGAGTACTGTGACACGTGTCTCCATACCGATCTCATCTGTCAGCCACTTTTTGATCTCTTCGGTCATTTTCGTCCCTTCCGCGACGATAGCGAGGACATATTTGCGCCCGTGTGCGATCTCTTTTTTAAGATGGCTTTCTGCCGCTTTTTTGTTGAAACACATTTCAGGAATGGCGCAGATCTCCGCACCGCTGGCAAGTGCAGTGACAGCAGCCAGATAGCCGCATTCGCGCCCCATCGTTTCGACGACGAAGGCGCGCTTGAAGGTGGAGGCGGTATCGCGGATATTGTCTACTGCGCTTCGGATGACGTTGAGTGCGGTATCGACACCGAGGCAGTATTCTGTACCGTAGATATCGTTGTCGATGGTGCTGGGAATACCGACGAAGTTGACGGGATGTTCGTTGCTGAGAACTTCAAAGGCGTTGTAGGAGCCGTCTCCTCCGAGTACGACGACACCTGTGATGTCATGTTTTCTGAGGTTTTTATACGCCTGTGTGCGGTAGGCAGGATCGTAGAAGCGTTTGGATCTCGACGAGCCGATGATTGCGCCGCCATTGTGCAGGATGCCCGCGACATCTTTGTGACAGGCTTGCCGGATATTGCCGTCGATCATCCCTTCCAGACCGTCATAGATGAAATAGGGTGTTTCACCACACTTGTAAACATGGTCGACGAACTTTTTGAGTGCGGGGTTCATCCCCGGCGCATCGCCTCCGGAGCAGAGTATTGCCAGTGCCATAAAGCCTCCATTAATAATATGATGATGAAATTGTAGCATAAAGAGCAACTATTTTTATGTTATTTTGCTAACAGTTGCCCGTGGAGATGCGATTTTGAAAAACCGACAGATCTCTCAATATTTTATCAATGTAACTGGAGTATCATGCTGTCAAAGGAGTAAGCATGAACTTTTACAAAGTGCTTTCAGGTTTTTTCTTTATCCTGGCGATGACGCTCAATTTCGGTTTTTTTTATGGCAACCCCGAAGTACTGGCAGAGCATAGCAAGTACGAACTCTTTGCGGCGATCGTCGTCAATCTGATAGCCACGATCATGAAGTTTGGAGACAAGACGCAGGTAGGGTCTGTGCTGCTGGCGACGAGTCTGGTGGCGGATCTGCAGCTGATCGGATCGGCGTCTGTCTGGGCGATCGCACTCTACGGTTTCGGTGGTCTTGATATAGAGTCTTCTACCGCTATCATATCACTCTCCGGTGGTGCACTGCTGGCAAATATCACATCGGTCGTGATATTTGTAGGAGATACGCTCAAGTCAAAAAGATAACTGATGCAAAGTTATGCGAGCTGGATTGTCATTCGGCGACTGAGAGTGCCGCTGATCGTCATTATCGTCACTTTCGCTATCTCGATCCTGGGGATGCTCATGATTCCGGGGCGGGACGACCAGGGAAATCTCTACCATCTCAACTTTTTCGACGCCTTTTATTTTGTCAGCTATATGGCTTCGACGATCGGTTTCGGTGAATCGCCCTACGCTTTTACCTATCCGCAGAAGCTGTGGGTTTCATTTTCGATCTATCTGACAGTGATTGGGTGGTTTTACGGCATCGGTACGATCGTCGCTCTGATCCAGGACAAAGTGCTCGCCGAAGAGCTGTCACGTGCAAAATTTATGCGGCATGTGCGTGGGATGGAGGAGCCGTTTATCCTCATATTTGGCTACAACGAAGTGACCAAAAATCTGATCAGGCGCCTCAGCGCACAGTACCGTCGTATGGTCGTCATCGATAAAGATAAAGCGAAGATCGAAGCACTCGATCTCGAAAACTATCAGCCCTTCATTCCTGCATTTTACGGTGATTTGCTCGATATCGAGACGCTCAGGATGGCCGGTATCCAGGAGAAGAAGTGTGCCTATGCGGTGATCCTCTTTGAAAATGAATATAAAAATACGCAGCTGGCGATGATGTGTAGATATCTCAACAAAAATGTCAAATTGATCGTACGCTCGAACACCTTGCAAAACAGCCACTATCTGCAGCGTATCGGGGTCGATTATGTCGAAAACCCTTTTCAGATTATCTCGAAGCGACTCTATAAGGCACTGACTGCACCCAGTATCTGGGTGCTGGAGATGTGGATACATGGCCATCCGCTGCGTGTTCTCAAACGTGAAAATATACCGGAAGGAAAATTTGTCATCTATGGGTATGGGCGCATGGGTGCGGCGCTGGAGAAGGGGCTGGCCAGAGCCGGTGTGGAGTATGTCTTCATCGATGCGCATGATCTCTTCGAAGATCAGCAGAGTCTCGAAAAGATCTTCAGTGAAGAGGAGATGGAGGAACGGCTGGTCAAAGCGGGGATAGAGAATGCCGCCGTGATCGTCGCAGGTACCCGTAACGACATCGTCAACCTGGCGGTAATCATGCTCGCACGCAAGCACAATCCAAACATCTACACGATAGCGCGTGAAAATTCGCTGTCGGACCTGAGTGTCTTCAAAGCGGCAGCCATCGACAGAAACTATATTCTTGAAGAGATCGTTGCCGACAAGGCCTTCAACTACCTTGCGATGCCTTTGGCAAACACCTTTATCAAGCAACTGAACAACAAAGATGAGGCATGGGGTGCGGCGCTGGTGCAGAGAATCCGCAGCAAGATGGGTGAAAAATCGCATCTGTGTGAACTGGTCGTCAACGAACAAAGCGCCTATGCGCTGACCAGGAAGTTGCAGCAGGGCAGAGAGATCGCACTGCAGGTACTCAAACGCTCGAGAGAGGATTATACGAAAGAGAATCCACTGCTGTTTCTGCTGATCAGGCGGGGTGAGGAGATCATACTTCTGCCCGATGATGATCTGCTGTTACAGATCGGGGATGAGATGCTGATCGTCTGCAACGATGAGAGTGAAGAGGATCTCTCCTATATCCTCAACAATCACTACGAACTCTACTATGTTTTGTATGGCAGAGAGGAGATACCCGGCATACTGGGGCGCCTGATCACTGCTCAGGCCAGTTCGAGTACAGACTCTTCAAGTGCTTTGTAACTCTTCACGAAAGCTTCTGGGGCGAGGTTGTACTTTCTGACGACAGCGACCGCTTTGGCAAGGTTTTTCTTTTTGTCGAAATTGTGTGAATTGATGAGCGTCTTGGTCACGTAGAGGATCAGTGCCTCTTTACGATAGGCATCGGGAACTTTCGCCGGCTTGCTGGTATAGCGCAGTGGTTGATAGATCTCTTCGGAAAAGCCCCACTTTTTCAGTAGTTCGGCAGTGACCTCTTCATGATTGAGGTCAAATATTTCCTCTTCCATCTGTATAAGTTGCGCAAGGTTCGTTGTCTTGTCGATGTGATAGGCGAAGAGTTTTTGGGATGATGTGTCGATGACGACATTGGCCAGGACAATCTTGCCAATCTCCATCAGATGAGAAGAGAGTGCGAGTTTGCTAAGTCTCTCTTTGTCATGTTTGAACCAGTTGGTGACGAAAGCGTTCTGTTTACGGGTCAGCTCCATAAAAGATGTCGCGTCGAGATTGTAGGGGGAGAGGTCGATATCCTGAAGATCCTGGACGAAAGAAGCCATGACAAAACCCATGATAGAGACCATCCCGAAAAGTGTCACTGCCTGCGATACATCGCGGATCTCCTGCGTGTAACCGTACTCGGGTGCGTTGGCCGCTTTAAGGATGTTTGTCGAGATGAGAGGGTCCTGTTTGATCGCTTCTGTCAGATCGGCAAGCGAGCTGTTGGAATCGTTGCAGATATCGAGAATATGGTTGACATTTTCGCTCAGTGCGGGCAGCGCTTCAATCTTCTCCAGTATGATCTCGGCCGACATAGCTCTCCCTTAAGATTGTGTAATATGTTGTATTATCGGACATATGGGGACTTTTCTGAAGCTCAGAAGCATTTTTCTTTGCATAAAAGTGCGCTATAATGCGCCTGAATTTTTACATGAAGGATATCACAATGCGTAGTGATCAGGTCAAAAAAGGGTATGAGAGAGCACCGCACAGGAGTCTTTTTCGTGCGACAGGGCTTAAAGACGAGGATTTCGACAAGCCGTTTATCGGTGTGGCGAACTCTTTTATAGAGATTATTCCGGGACATTTCTTTTTGAATAAATATGCCGCAATCATCAAAGAAGAGATCCGCAAATGCGGCTGTGTGCCGTTTGAGTTCAACACGATCGGTGTGGATGACGGGATTGCGATGGGACATGACGGTATGCTCTATTCGCTGCCGAGCCGTGAAATCATCGCCAACTCGATCGAAACGGTCATGAATGCCCACAAACTCGATGCGATGATCTGTATTCCCAACTGTGACAAGATCACTCCGGGTATGATCATGGGTGCGTTGCGGGTCAACGTACCGACCGTTTTTGTCAGCGGCGGACCGATGAAAGCGGGACAGCTGAAGGATGGAACACCGGTCGATCTGGCGACGGCGTTTGAAGCGGTTGGAGAGTTCGAAGCGGGTGAAATCAGCGAAGAGAAACTGGTCGAGATCGAGTGTGCCGCATGTCCGAGCGGGGGGTCATGTTCGGGTATGTTTACGGCCAACAGCATGAATACGTTGATGGAAGCGATGGGCATCGCCCTCAAGGGGAACGGTACCATTCTCGCACTTACTCCGGAGCGTGAAGAGCTGTTGCGCAAGGCGGCACGCCGGGTCTGTGAACTGGCAAAAGATGAAGCGCTGAGCGAGAAGTTCCGTATCCGAAACATACTCAATGAAAAAGCAGTGCACAACGCGTTTGCTGTAGATATGGCGATGGGTGGCAGCTCCAATACGGTACTGCACATGCTGGCGATTGCCAGGGAAGCGGGCGTCGATTTCAATCTTGAAGATATCAACAAGATGAGCAAAAAAGTTTCACATATCGCCAAGATCTCTCCCTCCCTGACGACAGTACATATGGAAGATATCAACACCGCCGGGGGTGTGAGTGCGGTGATGCATGAAATCAGCAAACGCGGTGACATACTGGAACTGGACAATCTCACGATCGAAGGCGAGACGATCGGCGAGCGGATCGCAGATGCGAAAATCCTGGATACCAATATCATCCATACCATCGACAATCCCTACTCGAAAG
Source organism: Campylobacterales bacterium (assembly GCA_026994915.1). Classification (GTDB taxonomy): domain Bacteria; phylum Campylobacterota; class Campylobacteria; order Campylobacterales; family QNZT01; genus QNZT01. Next base: position 5,486 of record JALWPY010000074.1, on the reverse strand, counting down.
TGGGTGGGCTGGCGATTCTCTACGGCAATCTGGCCAAAGAGGGTGCAGTCGTCAAGACAGCGGGTATCGATCCGAGCATGCGTACCTTCACCGGCAAGGCGGTCTGCTTCAATTCTCAGCAGGATGCGATCGCCGGTATCACCGGAGGCAAAGTCAAAGAGGGCGATGTCGTCGTGATCCGTTACGAAGGTCCCAGAGGTGGTCCCGGCATGCAGGAGATGCTTGCACCTACTTCCCTGATTATGGGAATGGGCCTGGGTGACAAAGTGGCGCTCATCACTGACGGGCGCTTCTCCGGTGCGACACGTGGTGCGAGTATCGGACATGTGAGCCCGGAAGCGGCAGAGGGCGGTGTGATCGGATTGCTCGAAGATGGCGATATCATCGATCTCGATGTCGACAACTACAGTCTGAATGTACGTCTGAGTGAGGAAGAGATCGAAGCGAGACGTAAAAACTTCAAACCCTACATCAAAGATATCCAGGGATCATGGCTCAAGCAGTACCGTCAGCTGGTCACCAACGCCAGCAATGGTGCTATTCTCAAAACAGAATTTGACGAGAGGTGCTAGATGAAGCGTGTCATCAATTTTAATGCCGGACCTTCGACACTGCCGCTTTCGGTACTGGAGCGGGCACAGCGTGAACTGGTAGACTTTCGCGGTCACGGTCTTTCCATCATGGAGGCGTCACACCGTTCGAAGATGTATGAAGATGTGCACAACGGTGCGATCGAAAAGATGCGCGATCTCTATGCCATTCCCGATGACTATGCAGTTCTCTTCCTTCAGGGAGGTGCTTCGATGCAGTTTGCGATGGTGCCGATGAACCTCTACAGAGGCGGTGTCATCGAGTATGCCAACACCGGGGCATGGTCAAAAAAGGCGATCAAAGAGGCACAGATCCAGAAGTGCCAGGTCAATGTCGTCGCAGATAGTTCGCAAAGCAACTTCGACTATATTCCCGATGCACACTTCAGTGATACATGCGACTATGCACACATCACTTCCAACAACACCATCTACGGAACACAGTACAAAAGTTTTCCCGTCACGAAAGCACCGCTTGTGGTGGATGCCTCGAGCGATATCTTCTCCTATCCGGTCGACTGGGGGAAAGTGGATCTTCTCTATGCTGGCGCGCAGAAAAATGCGGGCCCTTCGGGTGTGACGATCGTCATCGTAAAAAAATCACTCATCGAAAATGTTTCCGACGAGGTACCGACGATGCTGCGGTACAAAACACACGCCGATGCCAACTCTCTCTACAATACCCCACCGACATTCAGCATTTATATGGTCTCCCTCATGATGGATTGGCTCGAAGAGCGTGGAGGGATCGAAGAGGTGCAGCAGTACAATGAACAAAAAGCGGCACTGCTCTACGATGCGATCGACAGCAGTGATGGATTTTATACCGGACATGCACGCAAACAGGATCGTTCACTCATGAACGTCACTTTCAATATTCGCAATAAAGATGAAGCACTGGAGAAGCAACTGGTCGCATTCTGTGAAGAGCGTGACATGATAGGACTCAAAGGGCACAGGAGTGTCGGAGGGCTCAGAGCGTCGATCTACAATGCGATGACGATAGAAGGGGTGCAGAAACTGGTCGATGCGATGGAGGATTTTCGCCGGGCGAACTGTTAAGTTACATTGTGATGATCCGGCGTGATGGCCGGATCAGATCGTTTGTATATCAGTCTTTTTTGATCTCTGCGACGATGACACCGCGCAGGTCACCCTCTTTGAAGCCGGTCGCTTTGTCGTTTGGATAGACTTTTTTGAGTACCGCTTTGATGTCGTCTGAGAGATTCGCTCCGTGGCATGTGATGCAGAGCTTTTTGGTGACGAGAGGTTTATAGATTCGGTAAGTGTCGCCCACCTCGACCATCTTGATATCTTTGGGAGTGAATTTTCCCTCTTCGATCGCTTTTTCGTACGCTTCCATCACTTTGGTATCCGTTGCATCGGGTGCATTTTTGGGATTGCGCACTTTAAGTGCCGTTCTGCGTACATCGGCATAGTGTGGAAGCTGATTGTTGACTTTTTCGGTAATCTCCTCTGCTTTGGTGGAGCAAAACCCCATCGCAAGTGCACCAGTCGGATCCTCTTTCATCTTTGACTTGACCTCTTTTTTGAGGGCACTGCCGAGCATTTTGATATATTTGACACCCTCTTCTTTGATGGAGCTGGTATCGCCGTCTGCCATGACGACATGGGCGAGCAAAGCTGTAGCAATAAAACTTAACGTTAATTTCTTCATAATTTTCCCCTATATTGAAGTAGGTGTCGATTATGATGAAAGTTGACTTAAATTCCTATAAAGTGGTATCATAAGCGGATGGAAAACATGTTGGTCAATGAATTTTTAAAACTGGAACTCTTTTCGGTTATTACAGTGCTCCTGACCGCAGGTGCGATCGCACATATGCTTTCTACACGTAAAAAACCCAAAAGCATACTGGCATGGATACTGGTGATGGTGACAATGCCCTATATCGGTATTCCGCTCTACATCATTTTCAGCGGACGCAAAATTGAAAAGACGATTTTGAAAAAGGGACAGCTCAAACTCAAGAACTATACCCCCTCGCATTTTGGTTCACCGATGTCGCAGTTTCTGGTAGCGCAGGGGATCCCTCCCCCGACACGGCACAATGAGGTACGTTTGTGTAAAAACGGGGTCGAAGCGCATGTTGCACTCACAGAGATGCTGCAGAGCGCCAGGAGGTTCATCTATATCTCTACCTATATTTTCGGAGATGACGAAGAGACGGCACAGATCATCGATATCCTCTCCAAAAAAGCGCGTGAAGGTGTGGAGGTGAAACTGTTGATCGATTCACTGGGGAGTCTGAAGCTGGAGCTCTTTCCCTCTGCTTTGCAGAAGCTCGTCCATGCAGGTGGAGAGTATCGCTTTTTCAACTCTTTCATTCGCCATCCCATCGAGTTTCGGCTCAATCTGCGCAATCATCGCAAGAGTATCAATGTCGACGGGCATACCGTACTGAGTGGTGGAATGAATATCGCACGGGAGTATCTCTCCCCGGTTTGGCATGAGAAACTCTGGACCGATCTCTCTTTTGTTATCAGAGGGGAGGCGGCATGGCATTATCTGGATATCTTCGTTTTTGACTGGGAATATACAACCAAAGAACGATTGCATCCTCCGGTCGAGGCACAGACGCCGGAGATGGCGAATCATCTTGTGCAGGTTGTGCCGTCGGGTCCCGATGTGGCCAATGATGCCTACTTTGAAGCGATGCTTTACGGTACCTTTCTGGCACAGGAACGTATCTGGATAGTCACGCCATATTTTGCACCGGATCAGACGATACTCGACGCTTTGATCGTGGCCAGACACAGAGGTGTGGAGATCAAACTTGTCGTGCCCGATACATCAGATCATATGATCATCGATGTAGCGCGTAACGGTTTTCTGCGGGAGTTGCAGGAGGAGGGGATCGAGATCTACCTCTACAAAAACCGCATGCTGCATGCAAAGACGATACTGGTCGACAGCAGTTTCTGCGTCATAGGGTCGGCCAACTTCGATGAACGCAGCTTCTTTTATAACTATGAGACGATGTCTTTTTTTTATGCCGATGCGCAGATAGAAGAGACAGGTGGATGGATCGAAGAGGTGTTACTGGAATCTACGCGTGGACTCGCACCTGCCGGAAAGCTACGTGTGATATTTGAAAATATCTTTAAAATGCTGGCACCAGTCATCTAGGAGGGGGGGAGGATGTATCGAAACTATTTGCCGTGGCATGTCGATCAGGCGCAGAGGGTAGTTGCGCTGAAGTCACCGAAAATCTCCGAAAAGCTGGGGGATCGTATCGTACTGCTCAACTGGAATGTACACAAAAACAACCATGCGATCGCATGGCTGGAGGATTTTTCACGGCTGCTTTTACAACACAAACCCCATCTGATACTTTTCCAGGAGTATCGTACGATGAACCGCAAGAGTGTCCTCGACAAACATGTAGAGTACGGGTACGGTTTTTTTCCAAATATCATCTATAAACAGCACCATTACGGACTGGTCAGTGCGAGCCGTTCCGAGATAATAGACGTGGATTGCTATACGACACCTGATGTCGAACCGCTGATCAAAACACCCAAAATCACGCTGGAAACCACGTATGAGATGCGGTCGGGAAAACAGCTGCGTGTGGTCAATGTGCATATGATCAACTTTGTCAAGATCAAAAAATTTCTCGCCCAGATTTCCCAGATAGAAACGGTGCTGCAAAAAGATGAGATGCCGCTCATACTGTCGGGAGATTTTAATACCTGGAATAAAAAACGTATGCATATCTTGCAAAAACTTTGTCTCTCCTATGGCCTTAAAGATGTTCATTTCCCTGGTCAGAAACATCAAAAATCCCCGTTTCCCTACCCGCTTGATCATGTTTACTACCGGGGACTGGCTGTAGAAAAGGCACAAGTCATCGATGAGATCGAGACTTCCGATCATAAACCTCTTTTGGTCTCATTTACGACTAAATGAAATCTCCAATTTGCCGATTATAGTGACAACCAAAAATTTTCACAAAGGGCAAAGAACATGACACAAGAGATGATCCTCGAAAAAGTAAAAGCGTTTCCCCCACTCGACGATACGGTCAACAAAGTAATGGCGGTCTGCAACGATGTCGAGAGTTCCATCGCCGATCTGGCGAAAGTCGTCAAAAGCGATCCGATGACGACGACCAATATCCTCAAGGCGGCCAACTCTCCGCTCTACGGTTTCAGTCGTGAAATCAAGAGTATCGAGCAGGCAGTTTCTATTTTCGGTATGGAAACAGTCAAAGGTTTTGCATTCTCCTCCTTTTTGCAGAAAAAGCCCGATCTAGATCTCTCACCCTACGGCATCGACGGAAAGGATTTCGCTTCGATCTCCGAGCAGCAGAATGCTTTCGTCGCCAAATGGTACAAAGGCAAGCGTGCCAAACTCGATGTCCTGATACTGCCGTCATTTCTGATGGAGATCGGTAAGATCGTACTTGCTTCACTTGTGATCGAACATGGCAAAAAAGAGGAGTTCAAAGCACTCGTCGATCAGGTGAAAACACTCGAAGAGATGCAAAACCTCGAAAAGAAAGTCTTTGGCATCACCAATGAAGAGGTGACAGCTATCCTGCTCAGTGACTGGAATTTCGATCCTATGATGTCCAATGCAATCAAATACCTCAATAGTCCTGCAGAAGCGCCGGAAGAGGTACAGGAATATGCGCAGGTGCTGCAGGTGATTAAGACACTAGTAACCACACAGCCGATGGATCTGGATCAAAGTCTTCCCAAAGCGCTGGAGCTCATCGATCAGTACGGCCTGGACAAAGCAAAGTTCGAAGAAGTCGTCAAAGAGCAGTTTCAACTCGAATCAGTCTGATTTTTTCCCTTTTGGGTCCGAAGCACAACGCTTCGGCCTCTTTAACACACTTCTTATTCCTCCCTCTAAAGCCTCTAATG
>JALWPY010000073.1 GCA_026994915.1 Campylobacterales bacterium | reverse complement strand
GTATGCCCTGCACTTTTATATTCTGTCATACCCCTTAGTATACCACATCCCGGCCGCCTAAAGGCGTGGGGTTTACGGATCCCCGATGCGGGACTCTAAAATGGTCAGAGGAATCAGAGGAAGCTCTTGAAGATATTGAGTCTATCGCCAGTTATATAGAAAAAGATTCTCCATTTTATGCAAAATCGGTTGTTTCAAATTTTTTTGAAAAAACAGAAATACTACAAGAGTTTCCGGAATTGGGGAGAAAAGTCCCTGAATTCAATGATGAGACCATTCGAGAAATTTTTGTTTATAGCTACAGACTCATCTACAAACTAAATGAGGAAGAAATTTTATTTGTAGCTGTAGTTCACGGTAAAAGACTTCTTGAAAATCATCACAAAAGTATAACAAGTCAGAGTAGCTAATAAATTACCTAACGGCAACTTATTAGCTATCTCCCACCGTTAGCTGTCACTGCTACAACAGGAGTTAAAAGACTCACCTGCAGATTATCGCTTTTTGATCATCCACTTTTTAAACGGCTGCAGAGAGCTGATGTAGTCGGCGACATCTTCAAACTCTTTGTCCGTCAGCGGCAGTGTGGGCATCGCATTGGCACTGTAACCGAACGCTTTGTTGTACTTGTAGGGATCTTTCGCATAGTCGGCGATCTCCTCTTTGTGCCGGGTATAGGCAACTATGTTGAAATCGGGACCGAGGGCGCTTCCCCCGTTGACAGTATGACAGATGGCACAATTGGCTTTGTAGACCGCTTTCCCCGCTTCGATATCTGCATTCAGGAACGATCCCGACAACAGTAATGTATAGATGATTATGATACGTTTCATAAGCACTCCCGCTAAATTATTGCGCTACTTTAACATAAACAGGACAATAATTGTCTTGATTTAAGTCAATAAAAGGAGTAAAAGTATCCGATTTATATTTTACACCTTCCGAAACACTGCTTCTTGACAGATATCAACATGAGGCAGCGGCCCATTGGCTACAATCTCTCTTTAATTGAAATAGGGAGAAACCATGCGACTTTTGATGCTCTTTGTACTGCTGTCGGGATACACACTTTCTGCTAAAATCAACCTCCAAAACACTACCTGTAAACGGTGCCATCCAATCATCTACAAGGAGTATTACAATTCACTCCACAGGAAAGCCTCTCTCTATGAAGACCCCGTACACGACGCCGTATGGCAAAAGCACCCGCTCAAAAAGAAACAGAACTATACATGTAAAAAGTGCCATACACCATCAGACACAGAGTTGATGCAACAAAAAACGGTACCTTCCGATACTCCCGTACAGCGAGAGGAGCCCATCTCATGCATCTACTGCCACTCTATCGAGAGCATCGAGCAGCACCCTAAAGCCAACCAAAATATCCTTCATGAGCAAAAAGGTGAACGCCCTACCCTCTACTCCGCCGACAAAGCACGAAGAGGTGAAAAGATCACCTTCAAAGAGGAGCGCGGTTTTATGGGGCTCAGTACCAAAGTGACAGGCTCACCCTATCATGACATCGACCTCGGAAACAAGATCTGGTACAGCGGAGAGGTCTGCCTGGGGTGTCATGACCACAAACAGAATGCTGCCCACTTCAATGTCTGTGAGATCGGCCTTAAAAAGGGCGACACTAAACATACCTGCATCTCCTGCCACATGCCGCAGGTACAGGGGAGCGCGACGACGATCAAAGAGACCAGAACGCATGCCTATCACGGCATCGGCACACTGCATGGCATAAAAGAGGTGATGAAGTGGCTGAAAATCGACATGCAGAAGGATCAGCAGGGTTTCAGCGTCACACTCCACAACCAGTCCAACCACACCCTCTTCATGCATCCGCTGCGCATGGCCAGACTCCTCGTCACGATCTACCGTAACGGCAAAGCACTGCCGCAGCCCTCACAGACACTTCAGCGCGTCATCGGCAAAGCAGGCAAACCCTCCTCACCGTGGCTCGCCGACAGCGTCGTCAAAAACAGCACCCTCAAAGCCGACGAGCGTAAAAGCTACCGCTACGACATGCCGCTGCAGAAAGGAGATATCGTCGAAGTGGCCATAGGCTACTACCGCGTCAATCCCAAAGCGGCAAAGATGCTGGGGATAGCAAACACACCGGCAACAAAGATGGAGATCGTGAAGAAGCAGCGCTTTCAGGAGTGAGGCGTGATTTACTTCATGCATGATGTCCTGCGGCAACAGCAGGGCACATTATCATAACAATCGCTTTCCCTTTTACGACATCGGCAGCTTCTAAACCTCTTTCGCTATAATAAGGTTAATAAATTTAACCTATTATCACCAAGGAAACCGATGCAGTTTGAAACCTATCCGTTTGAAAAACTCACCCGCCTTCTGGAGGGCATCACCCCCGATCCGGAGTACGATCCCATCACCCTCACCATCGGTGAGCCGCAGTTTGCCACACCCCTTTTCATCCAGGATTCGCTGAGAGAGAGTGCTCACCTGCTCAACAAGTACCCCAAAACCGCGGGCGAGCAGTCACTCAAAGATGCACAGAAAGAGTTCGTCTCCTATCGCTTCGGCGTCTCACTGCGTGACGATCAGATCATCCCCACTTTCGGGACGCGCGAAGTGCTCTTCAACTTTCCGCAGTTTCTGCTCTTTGACAAGCAAGATCCCGTCATGGCCTTCACCAACCCCTTCTACCAGATCTACGAAGGGGCGGCGATCGCCAGCCGCGCGAAGGTGGAGTATATCAACCTCACCAAAGCTAACGGTTTCAAAGCCCTCATCGATCCCCAACAACTCAAAAAGTGCAACTTTGTCATCATCAACTTTCCCAACGTCCCCTCCGCTGCCAGCATGGATATCTTCGAACTGGTGGCATGGGTCAAAGCGTCGCTGGAGTATGTCTTTTTTTTTTATAATGATACGGCGACCACCGAGATCTACACCGGCTACAAAGATCCCTCTCTGCTGGAGGCTTCCATCAAAGCAGGCAATCCTGAGTTTAAAAATATTCTCGTCGTCAACTCGGTCTCCAAACGCAGCTCCGCACCGGGGCTTCGCAGCGGTTTCATCGCAGGCGACGCGACGATCCTCAAAGAGTACATGCGCTACCGCACCTATGTCGGATGTGCCTCCCCGCTGCCACTTCAGGAGGCCGCCGCAGCAGCATGGGAAGACGGGGGACATGTCGCCTTCTTCAGAGAGATGTATGCGCGCAATCTCGATCTCTCGGCACAGATTCTCGGCACGCCGATCCCCAAATCGACCTTTTACCTCTGGCTGGAGGTCGAAGATGACCTTTCGTTTACCAAAAGGTTGTATAAAGAGAAAAACGTCAAAGTGCTTCCCGGCTCTTTCCTGACACGCGGAGAGTTTGACGAAAAGTATGTGCGCATCGCGCTTGTCGAAGATGAACGGCGCACCAAAGAGGCACTCGAAAGGATCCAACCCTATGTCCAGTAAGATTCACTTCATCGGTATCGGCGGTATCGGGCTCTCGGCGCTGGCGCGCTTTCTGCAGAAGAACGGTTACGAGATCACCGGATCGGACATGAAAGCCTCACCGATCACACAGACGCTTCAGGATGAGGGGATCGAGGTCTCCATCCCGCAAAGTGCCGAAAACATTACCGATCAGTCGATCGTCATCTACTCCGCAGCGGTCAGAGAGGACAATCCCGAGATCGTCGCCGCCAAAGAGAAGGGCATGCTGCTGCTCTCGCGCAAAGAGGCGCTTCCCTTCATCCTGAAGGGCAAAAAGGTCTTTGCGGTCGCCGGTGCACACGGCAAAAGCACCACTTCCGCCATGCTCGCCTCCGTCATCAACGGTTCGGTCATCATCGGGGCGGAGAGCAAACAGTTCGGCTCCAACATGCACTACGCTGAGGGGGAGAATCTGATATTTGAAGCGGACGAGAGTGACGCCAGCTTTCTTAATACCAACCCCTACATCGCTATCGTCACCAACGCCGAACCCGAACACATGGAGTTCTACCACTACAATCTGGAGCGCTTCTACGACGCCTACCGCACCTTCATCAAAAAGGCGAAGATCCGCGTCCTCAACGCCGAGGACCCTTTTCTCTCCACCCTTGATGATATCGAAGCGATCCGTCTCTATCCGAGCCGTGATATCCAGAATATCAAGACGGTGATCATCGACGACGAACCTTACACCTCCTTCGTCCTGAAGGAGCTGGGCACGTTCGAAGTCTATGGCGTCGGTGAGCATATCGCCATCAATGCGGCACTGACGATCCTGGCCGCGATCACCCAGAACTCACTCGAAGAGGTCCGCACCAACCTGCGCCGCTACAAAGGGATCAAAAAACGCTTTGATATCCTCGAAAAAGACAGTCGCCATGTCATCATCGACGACTACGCACACCATCCAACCGAGATAGAAGCAACGATCAAATCGGCACGCAAATATGCACGGCTGATGGGACTCAAAAAGGTGGTCGCTATCTGGCAGCCACACAAATACAGCCGCACCATCGACAATCTCGAAAAGTTCAAAGAGTGTTTCGTCGGCATCGATGAGCTGATCATTCTGCCGGTCTACAATGTCGGAGAGGAGCCGCAGTTCATCGACTTTGCAACCCACTTCGAAAAGTACCATCCGCTGCTGGCCGACCGTGTCATACCGGAGGGAGGCAGGCTCAAAGTCCTCAGAGACGCTTTACAAATTGACGCACTCGACGAAGGGGTGATCATCGGGCTGGGAGCCGGAGATATCACCTATCAGCTCAGAGGACTGGCGTAGATGCAGATCGTCATCGGGCTCTTGCTCCTTGCAGTGGTGCTGACCCTGCTGGCCGCACGTCTGGAGAAGATCACGCATGAGACAAAGATGCAGATCCTCAAAGTGGCTGCGGCGATCTTCGGGGCCCTCTGGCTCTATGAGTGGCGCGTCGACAGCCATGACAACAAAGTCAGAGAGATCTATCTGGCGTTCAAAAACGGCGCACCCGTCATTTGCGGAGAGGACAAAATAACCAACCGTAAGTTTTTCTTTGAAACCGGCACCGAGTCATTCATCAGCCTCGACAATGCGGGCATCGTCTACCCGGTGGAGGATTGCGAGATCAAACGTGACTAGCATCATCTCCAAACTCGATCTGCAGGATTTCATCGCTGCCTACGAGCAGTTTCTCGCCCGTCCCAAACCCCTCTTCATGGAGGGGGATGCCAACATCCACTTCAAATTTATCCAGAAGCTCTCACAGCTGGAGTTCAAGGTCCCGCCCGAAGTACCGGTGCTCGATACCCAGCTGAACTATCTGAAAAAACAGGGACGCCTGCGTCTCTACGAGATCCACAGCTTCGTCAAAATCGTCCAGTACTTCATCTACCTCAAAAAGCGCATCGCGGAGGGAATTGTTGGCGAGTGGCTCGACAAAATCGTCATTCCGGAGGAGATCGTCGAAGTGTGCAGCTACTTTGATGAAGAGGGAAATCTCAGAGACGAAATCGACGAGCGGTTTCTCTCACTCAACGCTTCCCTGCGCCACACCAGAGAGCAGATCAAAGAGTCCATGCACCGCCTCCTCTCTACCGCCAGGCTCACTCCCTATCTGGTCGACCGACAGATCCACTACATCAGCGATACCGAAACCCTGATGGTACGCGGCGGCTTCAACCACTTTCTCAAAGGGACCGTCGTCGGACGCAGCAGCGGCGGCTACTTCTACGTCGCCCCCGAAGCGATCACCAAACTCAAAAAAACCCAGGCTGCACTGCGGAGCCAGCGCGACGAGATCATGCTGGAGTATGAGAAGAAGATCTCTTCCATATTTGCAAAGCATCTGCTCTTTTTGCAGTTTATAAACAAGGCGTTCGACCGTTTCGACCACTATCAGGCACGCCACTTCTTCGCCAAAAGCCGCGATCTGGAGTTCATGCGTCCAGCTGCAGACAAAAAGATCGTATTGCAAGACTTCGCCCATCCGGCTCTGCATGATCCCAAGCCGGTCAGTGTCGACTTCTCCAAAAAGATCCTGATGCTCACCGGTGTCAACGCCGGAGGTAAGACGATGCTGCTCAAGTCGATTCTCTCGGCCGTATTCATGGCCAAATATCTGCTGCCGATGCGCATCGATATCCACAAGTCACACATCGGCCACTTCAAGGAGATCGCTGCGATCATCGACGATCCGCAATCCGTCAAAAATGATATCTCAACATTCGCCGGGCGTATGCTGGAGTTTTCGAAACTCTTCGGCAAAGATCACTTCATCGCCGGAGTCGACGAGATCGAACTGGGAACCGATGCCGATGAAGCGGCGTCGCTTTTCAAGGTAATCCTCGAAAAACTGGTGCAAAAAGATACAAAAATCGTCGTCACCACCCATCACAAGCGTCTCGCTGCCATGATGGCGACCCATCCCGAGGTGACACTCGCCGCGGCAATTTACGACGAAGTGCACCAGCGCCCGACCTACGATTTTCTCTTCGGCACGATCGGCAAGAGTTACGCCTTCGAGACGGCGCTGCGCTACGGCATCCCGCCCAATCTCGTCGCGGAAGCGAAAAAGGTCTACGGTGAAGACAAAGAGAAACTCGGTGAACTGATCCAGAAAAATATCGATCTCGAACTGCAGATGCGCGCACGTTTGGCGGAGCTCGACCGTGAGATCGAAAAGACCCGAAAGCTGAACGAACAACTCCAGAATCAGAAGTTCGAGGGGGATCAGGCACTTCGGCAGCGTAAATCAGAGATGGAGAGAGAGTACCGCGAAGCGATCGAAGAGGCCAAAAAAGCAGCCAAAAGCCAGGACAGCGCCCAGATCCACCGTATGCTCAACGTTGCCCACCAGAAACAGAAGGCGGCCCGTGAAGTCCAGACCGAGCAGCCGGTGAAACCTTTCAAAAAGGGCGATTTCGTCAAGTACCAAAACAAACGGGGCACCATCCTCTCTCTCAAAAAAGAGGAGGCGATGATCGAATGTGACGGCATACGGCTGCGTGTTCCGATCAGAGATCTCAAACGCAGCGGTAATCCACCCAAAACCAAAAAGCCGCGTCCCAAAGCGAAGATTCATGTCGAGCGCCCCGCCTCCGCTTCGGTCAAACTCGACCTGCACGGCATGCGCAGTGAAGAGGCGGTCGAAAAGCTGGATGCCTTTCTGAGCGACGCCCTCATCACCGGCTACGATGAAGTGCTCATATACCACGGTATCGGCACAGGCAAACTCGCCTACGCGGTCAAAGAGTTTCTCAAGCGACATCCCAAAGTCAAAACATTCAGCGACGCCCCCGCCAACATGGGCGGCATGGGCGCAACACTCGTGAGGTTGTGATGTTTACCGAAAAACAGAAAGAGAAGTATAAACGCACCAAATACACCAGAGAGCTGGAGCGTTTTCTCAACCGTATCGTCAGCTACGTCTCCAAAAACGAGGAGCTCGACAAAGCGCACTTCACCGCCTTTGTCGACCGTATCTTTGAACCGCTGGAAGGGATCGAGAAGGTGCTCCTCAACAGCAACTATCTCAAAGAACTCGAAAAGTTTGTCGAGAAGTGCGCCAACCTTCCACAGAGCGATCTGGAGATGGATGAGATCAGAAAAGTGATTCTCCACGGCGCCAACCAGCTTCAGAAAACCAAACGCATGCAGAACAGAAGCCATGTCAAACACAAAGGCAAATATCATGACTGAACAGATCACGGTGGGAATCGTCAACACCCTCAAAATCGATCGCGAGAGCGACCACGGACTCTACCTGACCGACGCTATCGGCGAAAGTGTGCTCCTGCCCAACCTCTACGTTACCGAGGCCATGCAACCGGGTGATATACTCGATGTCTTTGTCTACACCGACTCCGAAGACCGCATCGTCGCCACAACCGAGATGCCGCTGGCCAGACGGGATGAATTCGCCCTGATGAAGGTGACCGACATCGCCCCGTTCGGCGCTTTCGTCGACTGGGGACTTCCCAAAGAGTTGCTCGTTCCCAAAAAGATGCAGAAAAACCGTCTCGAGATCGGCAAATCCTATATCATCCATGTTGCGTACGATCCAGATACCGACCGTCTGGTCGGCGATACCCGCATCGGACGCTATCTGAGCCACGATCCCAAAGCGATGCAAGGCCTCGAAGAGGTGGATATGCTGATCGTCGCACGCACACCGCTGGGATACAAAGTGATCGCCGAGAACCGATATGAGGGGATGCTCTACCACAACGAGATCTTCGAAAAACTGACCGTCGGCGAACGCAGAAAAGGGTATCTCAAAAAAGTGCGCGAAGACGGCAAGCTCGACCTCTCGCTGCAACCCGTCGGCAAAGCGAAAGAGGATGCAAGTGTGCAGAAAGTGCTGGAGATACTCGAAAGAGAAGGCCCCGCCCTCCCCTACACCTACAAAAGTGACGCAGAAGCGATCCGCGAGCGGTTCGGTCTGAGCAAGAAAAACTTCAAACGTGCCCTGACGAAACTGATCGACACAGGAAAAATCGTACTGGATGAGACGGGCATCAGGATTAAATAACGATGAATACCATTATCATGATCCTCTCCCTGCCGATAGGGATCTTTCTGCTACTGCGTGAAAAAAAGGCGATGCGCGACTATGAAGCGATCTTTTCAGACTTTTACGAAAAGGTGCGTTCAGACCCGGAGCTGCCGGATGCGGAGAAACTGGAACTGCTGGAAGAGATGCTCTACCGCAACCGCTACAAAATCACCTTCAAAGACGCCCATACGGTGCGGGGGGAGAAGAAGATCTTCAGTATCGGATGGATGTTCATCGGGATCGGTACCTTATATATCGGGCTGATCCTCTATATCCTCTGGTATCTCTATTTTCAAAAACCGCATGTGGTGGAGTTTACGATCTAACTCGAATCACCTCATGTCTGATGGCTCTTTTTGAAACTTCTGAGGGCATATTTGAGTATGAGATATCCCGTGACACCCGAGAGCAGCGATCCACTCATAATCCCAAGCCGCTCATCGAAAATCGTGTTGACACCGCTCTTTTCAAATGCAAGTGAGGCGATGAAGAGACTCATCGTAAAGCCGATGCCGGCCAGTACCGAAGCGCCGTAGAGGATACGCCAGTTCATGCCGTAGGGCAGCGAAGCGATTCCGAGTCTGATGCCGAGCCAGCTGAAAAAGAAAATACCTGTCTGCTTTCCCAGAAAGAGCCCCAGTGCGATTCCCAGCGGTACCGGATGCAGAAATGCATCCAGGCTGAGCCCCTGCAGTGTGATACCGGCGTTTGCAAAAGCGAAGAGGGGGAGTATGACAAAGGTGACACTTCTGTCCAGATCATGCTCGAGTTGTCTGAGCGGTGAGCGGTGTGGCTCCGCAGCCGTGCGCATCGGGATAAAAAATGCCAGCAGCACGCCTGTAAGTGTCGCATGCACACCAGATTTTAAAACCGCTATCCAGAGTATCACGCCGATGAAGGCATAGGTCGTCAGCGATGTGAAACCGCGTCTGTTGAGAAAATAGAGTATCAGCATCATTCCCAGGGCGATCAGAAGGGCGATGAGCGAGAGTTTCTGCGTGTAAAAAAGCGCAATGATAATGATCGCCCCGATATCGTCGAAGATGGCGAGAGTTGCCAGAAAGAGTTTGAGCCCTATGGGGACATCTTTGCCAAGCAGTGTCAAAATACCCAGCGCAAACGCAATATCTGTGGCACTGGGAATCGCCCACCCCTGCATCGCGACCGGATCTTTCCAGTTCAGCGCGATATAGATAAGTGCGGGAACGAGCATGCCGCCCGTGGCCCCCAGCAACGGAAGGATGATCTTTTTGGGTTTCGTCAGTTCACCTTCGAGAATTTCACGCTTCAGCTCCAGCCCCACTGCCAGAAAAAAGATCGCCATCAAACCGTCATTGATCCAGAGCAGAACAGGTTTGCTGATCTCGAACTCTCCGGCATAGATCCCGACAGGTACGTTGATCAGCATATCGTAGTAGTGTGCCAGCGGGGAGTTGGCGATCGCCATCGCCGCGATTGTCGCCAAGATCAGCAGGATACCTCCGGCAGATTCATTGTCGAAGAAGTTGTAACGTTTGATCTTCTCGCTGCGCATCATCTCTCTCCGCCATCAGCAATTTCAGTTTTCAATAAATAATTATATCATAGTGAAGACACAAAGAGGGAGAACCCCTCCTCTGCTCCTGCCGCTGTCAGGCTGCCAGCAGTGCCTGGTCTCCGGATGGATAGACCATCGTTTCGGCCAGATCGTAGAAGAGATTGACCGTGGCAGGATTGTGATTCAGGCTGTGATTGAGCATAATGGCGAGCATCTTTTCGACCCGTCTTTTGAGGTCATGCTCACCGTATGCATTTGCAGCGATGCGCAAAGCATAAAGAAGCCGCATGATATCTTCAACAGACTCCTCCTTGTCAAGTCGCGCAATATCGCTGCAGAGCTGATCCATAACCTGCTCGACATCCGCAACAAAAGCCAGTATCAGTGCCTCTGAAATATACATAACAGTCTCCTTATCATGAACAAGAACTGATGAAGAGCCTCAGGAGTGCCACAGCACTCCCCCGCTTCCGCAACGACCCGAACCGTGCCTATTATAACGAAAAGAGATATTTGCGTACTGAAGGTTACATTTTGATCACAATATGACAGGCGCAGATAAACTTTATCGCTGCTTTGCTATACTCATGCATCAAATTTCTTCAAAAGCGAGTCTTTATGGATATCAACAAATTACGCAAAACGTGCCGTCCCATCCGCATCGTTATCGGCATCGGACTGATCGGGTACGGGCTCTACTCCGGCAACCCCTGGTTCTATCTGGGGATTGTGCCACTCATCGCCGGTCTGGCCGACTTCTGCCCTGCATGTATCATCACCGGAAAGTGTGACGCCTGATGCTGCAACAATCACAACGCGGCAGGCTCGACTACTTTTTCTCTCAGCCGCATCAACCCTTCTTTTTCTGGGGCGTCTCATGGGCCATACTCTTTATGCTCCTCTTTCTGCTCCTCTACAAAGGTGTCGTGACGATACTCATCAGCCCCAACCTCTTTCACAGTTACAGCATGATTTTCGTCGTATTTACCGCCTTCTTTCAGGGCTTTTTGCTGACGACATTTCCCCGTTTCTCTCAGATGCCACCACTGGAGCAGAAGATCTATACCACCAACTTCACCCTGCTTGCGAGCGGTACCCTGCTCTTTACAGCCGGAGTTTTTTTCTGGATACCGCTGATGATTGCGGGGATGGTGCTGCTTCTGGGCAACCAGCTCTTCTCTCTCTACGCCTTCTACCAGATCTACAACGCTTCTCCCGCTGCGGACAAATATGACCAGTTCTGGATCCTGACCGCATGGGTCAGTGGCGTGGCGATGCATCTGCTGCTGATCGTCGTGTATCTGGGTGACTGGGCGCTGCCCGAAGCGCTTGCCAAAGAAGGTGCGGTCTATCTCTATCTTGTTTTTGTCGCCCTCTCTGTCGGGCAACGCATGATCCCTTTCTTTTCACATGTTATGATCGAGAAGAACCGCGCACTCCTTAAAATGGTCTATCCGCTCTTCGTCCTTGCCGTAGTGACCGATACCTTTGCAGGCAGTTACGGCTTTCTCTTTATGCTGCCCGCATCGATTCTTCTGGCAAAGGAGATCTACCGGTGGCATCTCCCCTTTCAGAAGGCGGACCCGATCCTCTGGATCCTCCATCTGGCGATCTTCTGGCTGCCGCTGGGACTCTTTCTGGGAGCAATCGGAGACATCGCCTCGCTGATATTGGACAAAGAGATGCTCTATCTGAGTATCCATCTGGTGGTACTTGGATTTGTGACGACGGTGCTGATCGGTTTCGGGACACGCGTGACGCTGGGCCATTCGGGCAACATGATGGTCACCGACCAGCAGACGAAGATGCTATTCTATCTGACACAGATCGTTATCTATATGCGCGCACTCTACTCACTGACGGGGACAGGATTTCTTTTCGATATCACGATAACGCTCTGGCTGCTGCTTTTTGGTGGATGGGCACTTAAATATATGCCCGCACTGGTGTCTGGGAAGAAGATTACCTGAGAATGGTAATCATCCCTCACCGAAGATGATGATTTCGTAGATATTGCGCTTCTTGACAAGCGAATTGCTGACACCCTTTTTCTCATACTTTTCGAGTTTGAGCTGGAGATCTTCGATCTCTTTCTCCATCGAATCGATCTGATCCTTGAACTGCAGTATGATATCGACACCTGCGAGGTTGACACCCAGATCGCGGGTCAGACGTAAAATCATATTGATACGGTCGATATCGCGCTGCGAATAGAGCCGCATCTTTCCACTGGTACGCGACGGCGTCACCAACCCTTCACGCTCATACTGTCTGAGCGTCTGAGGGTGGATATTGAGTGCCTTCGCGACGACACTGATCAAATATACCGGTTCATCATATCCATGCATCTGCTACTCCTTATCCTGGTAATTTCTCTTCCATCATTTTTGCCAGCTCGGGATCAAGTTCCTCGACCTTCGGCAAAATGACATTGAGTTTGAGATAGAGGTCTCCCATCTCTTTGGTTTTTCTGTCCATGATTCCCTGACCCTTGACACGCAGTTTCTGACCGCATTTGATCCCTTTGGGGATCTTGACGGTGATCTCCTTGTGGAGTGTCTGCACTGGTACTTTACCGCCGAACAGCGCGACTTTGAGGGGAATGTCGATCTCTTTGGTCAGGTTGTTGCCATCACGGGTATACTCCGGACTCGGGGCGACATTGACCTTGATATAGAGATCGCCGGCGCGTCCGCCTGACTTCTGACCTTTGCCGCGGACTCTGAGCTTCTCACCGCTCTTGATGCCGGCGGGTATCTTGATGTCAAAGGTCTCACCGTTGACAGTGATGGAGTGTTTGCCACCCAGCGCCGCGGTGTTGAATGGAATGGTGATGGAGGTCTCGAGGTCGAGGTTGGGCTCCTGATAGCCACCACCGCCGCCAAATCCTCCGAATCCGCCACTGAAACCACCCCGGCTGCCGCCGCCAAATCCACCGGAACTGAAACCACCAAATCCTCCGCCGCCGAAGATAGAGCGCAGGATCTCATCCAGATCGGCGCCGCCCTGTGCACCGGCGAAATCATGGAAACTCTGTCCGCCGAACATATTGTCTCCGACCTGATCATACTGCGCCTTCTTTTCGGGATCACTCAGAATCTCGTATGCGGCATTGATCTCTTTAAACTTCTCTTCCGCTTCAGGTGATTTGTTGATATCCGGATGATACTTGCGCGCGAGCTTACGATAGGCTTTTTTGATCTCTTCGGGACTCGCACTCTCCGATACACCTAATGTTTCATATAAACTTTTACTCAACTTTATACTCCCTGTTGATTTTTTAAGCGCATTATAGCATAAATCTTTAGTCAATGTCAATCAAGTTGTATGCTCTTCTCTCTGATTTCGCATACTAAAAAACTCTTGAAAAGAGAAACACAGAAACTGGCACATTTAATCAAAGATAAGATAAAATAGTTTTATTTCTGAGAGAGACCGGGCCCTTTTATGAGACAAACCATACGCTTCCTGCTGATTCTGTACGCTTTCTCCCTCCCCTTCAATAAATTTACCCTCAACGCTATCCCTATCATCGTTTTTATCCTCTGGCTTCTGGAGGGCGATCTCAAAGCGAAGTGGCAGATGCTGCGCCGATGTCAGATCTTCTGGATCTTCACCGGTCTGAGCGCACTCTACCTATTCTCTTTTCTCTGGAGCGGTAGCGTGTCGGAGGGCTACTTCGGCAAAGCGGAGAACCATGCGGGGCTCGCCTTCTGGGTTGAGAAGTATCTCTATCTCGTCATACTGGTACCGGTGGTGGTCACCGTCACCGACAGAGCACTTTTCAAACATGCGATCTCTGCTTTTCTGGGGGCGATGTTCCTCAGTGAGATCCTCTCCTACGGTATCTTTTTCCGGCTATGGCAGGTAGGGCGCGGCACTCCTGAAGATCCCACACCCTTTCTGCACCACACCGCCTACAGCACGCTGCTGGTCTTTACAGTCTTTATCCTTCTCTACCGTTTTTTTCATACCAAAGCGACGGGCATGAAACTCTTCTACCTCTTCTTCGCCCTTACCGCTACCGCCAACCTCTTTCTCAACGGCGGACGCACCGGACAGGTCGCATTCATCCTCTCCGCCCTCTTCTTCGCCTACTACCATTTTCGTTTCTCACCCCGTGCACTTATCGGTGCAGTCGCCGCCGTCGCAGTGGTTCTGACACTCTCATGGCACGGTAGTCCCGTCTTTCAGAAGCGTATGCATGAGACGCAGCAGACACTGCAGAAGATGCGCCACAACGAATATCAGACCAGTTTCGGACAGCGCGTGGCGATCTGGATAGCAACACTCGACCTGCTCAAGGAACATCCGATTCTGGGGGCGGGACTCGGCCATGCCAGAGCCGCCGTCGCGGAGGTACAGCGGAAACAGTACCCTGACCGCCCCTACATCACCACCATGCCGCATGTCCACAACCAGTTTCTGCAGAGTTATCTGGAGGCGGGTATCGGTACGCTGCTACTCTGGTGCTGGCTCTTTTACCTACTCTTTACCCGCAGCTTTTACGACTATACGCTCTATGCCAGAGTCTTCGCCATCTCGATGCTGATCTTCTTTCTGGTCGACACCCCCTACCTCTTCCGTATCGGTGCGGCCTATCTCCTCTTTTTCAGCTCCCTGCTTTTCGGGTACCGAAAGTGGATGGAGGCGCAGCAGAGATGAAAAAAAGCTCCGTACTGCTCCTCGCTTCGACCCCGCTGCACCTGCTCGATGCACTGATTCTGGCAACGACCACATTTCAAGATAATGAGACGATCATCGTGCTCCTCGACCAGAAAGATGCACGTTACCACGACGCACTCCAGAGCTACCGTCAGGCACATCCTGCAACATTTCCATTCGACGCATGTTATCTGCTGGGGCTCAAACCCAAAAAGCTCTGGGCAAAACTTCGCAATAAACGCCAGAACCACCGCCTGCTCGCGGAGATCATCGCGCGCCACAAACCGCACCTTATCATTACCGGAAACGACCGTAAGATCGAGTTCGATTATGCAATGGATCTGGCGTCGCGAGAACGTTCCAACGTCACCGGAGGCTATATGGACGACGGTCTGCACAGCTATATTCCGCAGAACCTCGCATGGTATCAGTACACCCTTTTCGATACCCTGCTGCAGCGTCTCTTTCTGGGAAGAAAGCATGCCATTCCCCGGCTGCTGGGGACGAGTGCAAGTGTCAAAACGTGCTATTTCTACCGTCCCGATCTTGCACACGAAGCATTGCACAGGAAACAGCTTGAACCGCTCGATGCGGCCGCACTGCGCCGTTTGCCACTACATGAGATCCTCCGCAATCTGAGCGAAACACTCACCAAAGAGGCGATCCCCTCCCGGCCCGATGCCACACTGCTGATCCTCCCGCACCCCAGCGTCAAAAGAGAGATCCCAGGATATCAGACAATCATCGACACCCTCTTCGCGCTTCCCAATCCGCTGCTGCTCAAATGCCACCCCAGAGATGCAGAGAGTCCGGAAGCGAAGCGTTGCCGAAACGACGCAAAGTGTCACCTCCTCCCCGCCGATGTCGCGATGGAGTTGCTGATCTTCAACATCACCCTGCGTACCGTCTGCGGCATGCGCAGCAGCGCACTGCTGACACTCTCATGGCTGCTGCCCGACACCACATTTTACAACCTCCGCACCGGAGATGAGACATACGACAGACTCTTCGCCAGATTCGGCATCGAGACGATCGACCCGAAGGAGTGTGTATGAAACTGCTGCTGATCCTCCTCTTCCTGCTCATGATCGTGCTTCTGTTGCAGCAATATTTCGGCAAAGCGCTCATCGGACAGAAAAAAAAGTACAGTATCGGCCTCTATGAGGGGCGCACCCCTTTTGAACTCAAGCCGAGTCCCAAAGTGCAAAACCCGATTCTGACGAAGTTCGATGTCACAGATGTACGCGCCAGCTTCGTGGCCGACCCCTTTATCGTCAAAGAGGGAGAAAAGTACTACCTCTTCATAGAAGTCAAGAGCAAGCGCAAAAGAGATCTGGGTGAGATCGCCGTCGCAAGCGGCGAGAGCCTTGCCGGACTCAAGTATGACCGCATCGTACTGCGGGAAGATTTTCACCTCTCCTTTCCCAATGTTTTCAAAGTCGAAGATAAATGGTACATGGTGCCCGAATCGGGTGCCGACCGCAGTGTGCGCCTCTACGAAACCGGGACCTTCCCCTACGGCTGGAAGCTGAAAACGAAACTGCTGGAGGGGAAAAACTACGCCGATCCGGTACTTTTCCATTATGACAGTCTCTGGTGGCTGCTTGTCAGCGACGAAGAGAGCAAATCACTGGAGATCTGGTTCTCCGAGCGGTTCGACGGCGGATTCCGGCAACATCCCCTGTCCCCCTTATACAGAGGAGAAAAGGATCGCTACCGCAATGCGGGAAAAATCCTCTTCTACCAAAACAGACTCTACCGCTTTTCGCAGGATTGCAGCCGCTACTACGGGGAAAAGGTCGATGCCTGGGAGATCACGACGCTGACACCGGAGCGTTTCGAAGAGAAGCGGATCAAAACGGTGCTGCGCCCCTCCGGCCACGGCTGGAACGCGAAACAGATGCATCAGGTCGACTACCACGAAGAGAACGGCACCTTCTACGCGGTCGTCGACGGCGGAAGCGACGAAAAAGAGAACTACTATCTGATCAACAGATTTCTGAGGAGACTCTTTCGATGAGAGTGGTACAGGTCATCGGCAATCTGCGCGGCGGAGGTGCCGAACGGGTGGCACTGGAGCTGCACCGGGCGTTTCTGAGACTCGGACATGCAAGCGAACTCTGGGTGCTCGATCGCGACAAAGCGTGGTATGAAGTACCCGAAGGTGTCACCCATATACCCGCCTCCGAACTGGTCACAACAGTAAAGCGGGAAAACCCCGACTTACTCTTTGCCCACATGCAAAACAGTGCGCAGCTCCTCCAGCCGCTCAAATCGGAGCGCAACCTCTTTTTCGCTATCCACACCGCGCTCCATGAACGGCTGAAGCGCAAATCGTTTCTGAGCCGCTTCAAAGAGCGCGGCGTGTTGCGCAGACTCTACGACGGGGCGCAGGTAATCACCGTCTCGGCGGGGATATTCGAAGATCTGGCGAACCTGGGAATCAGACCCACCAGACGCATTGTCATCCACAACCCGTTCGATTTCGAAACGAACCGAAAAAGTGCCCAAATGCCGGTCGAACTCCCTTTCCCTTATATCTTGGCCGTGGGCACGCTCAACAGTGTCAAACGGCATGATATCCTCCTCGAAGCCTTCGCTCGTCTCGACACACCACACGATCTGCTACTTCTGGGAGAGGGGCATAGGAAAGAAGCACTACGCCGACAAGCTAAAAAACTGGGTATTGCAGAACGCTTGCATCTGAAAGGGTGGCTCCCCAACCCCTACCCCTGTATCGCGCAGGCCGACCTGCTCGTCTCCAGCTCTGAGGCGGAGGGGTTCGGCAACGTGCTGGTCGAAGCGCTGGCACTCGGTACGCCGGTCGTCAGCAGCGACTGCAACCACGGCCCGCGTGAAATCCTGACTGGCCCTCTTTCAAACTATCTCGTGCGTGTCAACGATCCCGCTGATCTGGCATGCAAAATCGAAGCGGCGCTCCAGGCCTATCCGACTATCACGCCGGAGATGACGACCCCATACGAGGCAAATTGTATCGCGGAGCACTATCTCTCACTCGCCTCTGTTTAATAGATTGGCGATCTTTTGCAACCCCCCTGGAGCAATTTTTTCGATGCTCCCCTCGATCTGATAGTCGTAGTAGAGATATTTCAAAAAGTTGTCGATCAGCGTCGTATCGGGCTGCCACGCGTCGAGATTTGCCAGAATCCGTTGCAACGCCTCGGCGCTTCGCGCGCTTTCAGTGATCCCCTCGATCGCGTAGAAGGCGTTGCCCAGCACGATGACCCGCTTGTGAAAGAGGAGCGACTCGATTCCGACCGTGGAGTTGACGGTAATCACCGCTGCACTCTTCTGGATCAGTGTCTGTGTCGGCCATGCGTTGGCGAAGTGGAGGTTTTGCGACGCTGCGGCTTTTGCATGCAGATCGGGATAGGATTTGATACTGCTGGGGTGCTCTTTGAAGACGAAATGCAGATCGGGCAGCTTTTGGGAAATCTGCGCGACGATCTCAAAGAGCATGCGCATGTCACGTATCCAGGGCGAATGGGTCAGAATCTGGCTATCGTAGTCGACCTGAAAAGGGATGAATACGTAGCGCTCCGGCAACGGCTGACGCTTGTCGGAAGCGAACTTCTTCGCATTTTTGGGATTGCGGGGGATCAGGGTGTCGGGCAGCGGTTTGTCGCAGCGGTAGCGCTCAAAAAAGGCTTTGTCCCGGGGGACGCTGTTGTAGTAGTTGACCCCTTTGGGATCGACGGTGATACGCCCCGGAAGAAGCCCCGTCTCGGCATAAAAGAGCCGTATGCCGCGCACCTTCGCCACCTCCGCCGCGATCGCCTGACGAAAGAGGATGCCGTTCCAGAGCATGAGCCGGTCGTAACGGGGTGTGATCGCATGAAAGTAGCGCATGAATGTGTAGATAGCGACGATTTTGTAGAAAGTTCCAATCAGCGGCGCGAAACTTCTGCCGCCTCTTTTGGCGATAAAATCCTCCCTTTTGAGGATGGCGGGCGTGTCGAGATCGACATGCGAGAGGTAACGGAGTGCTCTGAGTGACGGGAGCCAGAGCGCTTTGCTTTCGATCAGATCGGCATCGCCCTTCAGATAGTCACGGATCTGTGCAAAAAAGCGCTTCTGTTTGCTGTTGACCGCGAAGAGGAGCGTTTTTCCGGGCATCGTCAGCGAACAATCTTTTCGGCGATCGGCTTGTCGTTGGAGACGATGTCGTATTTGGCCAGCACATCGATCACCGGTTGCCTGAAGACGATGTTGTTGTAGAACTCCTCTTCCAGTTTTCCGGCGTTGTAGAGGCGGGTCCAGCGTCGGTAGTGGGGTCCCATGCTCACCTTCTTGCCGCTCTCGAGCAGGCGCTTGCGGTTGAGGATATTTTTCTCGAACTGTGCATAGTTTCGGATCGAGTAGTGGAAGACTTCGATCGCTTCGAAGCGTTTGATCTTGTCGTATCCGGAGCGGAAGTAGTCGCGCAGGTTGCCGATATGGAGCGCCTTGTGGTTGCCGCCGCGCAGATAGACGAGGCCATGCGGATTGACGATCGTTTTGGGGCCGATCTTGCCCAGAATGATCGACTGCTTCTCATTGGTGAGCTCTTTGGTCTTTTTGTAGAAGATCGGGTTTTTGACGTAGTAGTCGCTTTCGAAGAAACGATCGGGCTGAATCGAATTTTCATCCGGGACCATGTTGTAGCGCTGGACGGTCAGGACGGAGCCTTTGAAAGCGAGGTTCTCTTTGAGATTTTTGTCGTTTTTCGGCAGCCAGAATTCGTCGGCATCGTTGTTGATGACCCAGTCGGCACCCATCTTCCGTTTGGCGGTATGGGCGAGCCGGCGCATCCACTTCGCCTGCTTGTAGTCACCCTTCTCGTCGATGATCATGATCTCATAGCTCTTTTGCAGATCTGAGAGAATCTCACGGGTGCCGTCGTTGGAGTCGTTGTCCATCACGACGAAGGCGTCGACGCCAAGCGCGGCGTGGGTTTTGATATTGGCGGCGATGATATCGGCTTCGTTCTTGACCAGGATGGTCATAACGAGCCGAAAGTTGTTTTTGTCGAAGTGGTGAAGATAATAGTCTAACATGAATCGTTTCCCCTGACGGAAATTTTGGGCTACTATAACCAAAAAAGGGTTATAAAGTGGTCTTACGAACCCGAAAGCACCTCATCGATCGCATCGGCGATGATTCCCAGCAGCAGCATGTGCATCTCATCAGCCCGGTAGGGGTTTTTGGTTTCGATCTTCAGGGTGATGTCGCACCTTTTGAGCAGGTCGGCATTGTAGATGGTGCCGAGCCCCACGGTTTTAAGGTCGCGTTCTCTGGCCGACTCGATGAAGTCCGGCAGGGTTTCACTCTCTTTGGCTGTCGTCATAGCGATAAGCAGATCCTGCGATGCAGCATGGGTATCGAAAAGTTCCAGATCCTTTTCGAGAGGGCGCATCGCCATAATCGCAAGCTCGGGAAAACGCTCTTTGAGACGCTGCGCCATATAGACGGCGAGGATGTAGCTGCGCCCTTCACCGTAGATGAAGAGGCGGTTCTTTCGCAGTGCCGCTTCGTAACTGAGCAGAGAGGCCATGTAGATGTGGTTGGCGAGAGACTCGATCAGCAGTTCACTCAGCGCAATATGTGCGCGAATCTTTGCCTCTATCTTTTCATGCATGGCGCCGGTATCCTTGGGGTGTATTGATTTAAGCTTTGTTTTTATTATACCTTTTTAAGGTAAATCTAGTGTGCTTTATACTATATTGCATCACAAAACCATGAGCAGCAGGAGTGTAGATGATCAAAATACTCATGATAGAAGATGACGCGGAGCTGGCGGAGATTTTGAGTGAATACCTCGCGCAATTTGACATGGAGGTCACCAATATCGAAGATCCCTTTCTGGGGCTCTCCACGCTCAATACACAGAAGTTTGATCTGGTGATTCTTGATCTGACACTGCCCGGACTCGACGGTCTGGAGGTCTGTACCGATATACGCAAGTGGCATGACATTCCCATCATCATCTCCTCTGCCCGTCATGACATCACAGACAAGGTGGAGGCACTGGAGCGCGGTGCGGACGACTATCTGCCCAAACCCTACAATCCCAGAGAGCTGGAAGCACGTATCAAAAGCTTGCTCAGACGTAAAAAAAACGATTTTGCGAGCAGTGAGAGGGCCGGCAAAAAGGCAAAAGACCTCATTGTGGACGAAAAGAGCCAGACGATCCGTTTCAAAGGAGAAGAGTTACAACTGACCAAAGCGGAATATGGGATACTGAAGTACCTGATCCAGAAAGAGGGAGGCGTGGTTTCACGTGAGGATCTGATCTACAATGTCGAAGCGATCAGCGAAGAGAGCTCCAACAAGAGTATCGACGTCATTGTCGGGCGTATCCGTCAAAAGCTGGGGGAAACACCCAAAAACCCGACCTATATCCATTCGGTGCGCGGCGTGGGATATAAATTTACCCAGTAATTCGCTGCTATTATGAAAAAATCGATCTTCTATAATATCACTTTCATCTTTCTCGTTGCGGCGATGGCTGTCGGTGTCGCCTACCTCTATATGCTCAAGTATGACAAGCAGAAATATACGCATGAACTCAACGAACGCTACTCGATCGTCGCCCGTGCCACTCTCTACCGCCTGCTCAGAGAGCCGGTAACCGATACATTTGCAAGAGAGCTCGCTGTCTACAAAATGCGCCTGATCAAAGATACCGACCTGATCAAAAAGGTGTTGCAGAAGGGGGAAGTGCTCCAGAAGCTGAAGGCGAAAGTGGGAAGCAGTGCCATCTACTACTATAATAAAAACAACTATCTGCTGATCGAATCGGTCAACAACCGGGCGATTCTGCTCTACGACAGGGCGTTCAAACCCTACCGGACCCAGATCCTCTATATCAAACTGATTTTCGGAGCGATTCTGATCGTTCTCTTTCTCGCCTACCTCTGGACGATCTCCCGTCTGGCTCCGATCAAAAAACTCAAAACGGAGATCGACAAGTTCGCAAGAGGTGATCTCAATATCGACTGTAAAATGGAGCGCGGCGACGAGATTTCAGAAGTTGCCAACGCCTTCAACCATGCTGTCGACGAGATCAAGAAACTCAACACTTCCCGTAAACTCTTTCTGCGCAATATCATGCATGAACTCAAGACCCCCATCACCAAGGGGATGCTCTCGGCAGAGATGCTCCCGCCGGGTAAACAGAAGGAGCGGCTCGTCTCCGTTTTTCAGAGACTGGAGAGTCTGCTCAACGAATTTATCGCGATCGAACAGATTACGGTAGATGGCAGCTATCTGAACAAGCGGGTCTACAGGATCATCGATATCATAGACGAAGCGATAGATATCTCTATGGCCGACCGCAACAATATCGAAATGACGATACAGGAAGATCTGCAGCTCAAAGTCGACTTCAAACTCTTCAGCATCGCCATCAAAAATATGATCGACAACGGCATCAAATACTCCGTGGACAACAAAGTCCATGTCTTCGCGGAAGATGACGGTATCGACTTTCTCAGCAAGGGTGAA
>JALWPY010000072.1 GCA_026994915.1 Campylobacterales bacterium | reverse complement strand
ACTTTTTTGATACCTTTGTCTATATAGGGTTGTGATTTCTCCTGCGTATAAAACGCTCCCGTACATTCCAGCAGTACCTCGGCGCCATATTTGGCGAAGTCGAGATTGTGGGGATCTCTGTCGTTGTTTCGATTTTCCAATCTGCATGTAGTCATCTTCTAGAATCTCCACAACATCATCGAAAGTACCATGCACACTGTCATATTTCAGTAGATACTTCGTCATCTCTCTGTCAGTCGTATCGTTGACTGCCACCAGTTCGATATCGTCACGTTCATTCAAGATTCTTGCAACACATCTGCCTATACGCCCAAACCCGGTAATCGCTACCTTCAATGCCATTGGCACCCCTTTTTAGTAAAATTTATGTACAATCTAAAATATCGTAAAAGAATATTTCATAATTAATATTTTAAGTTAATTGAGGTTTAAAACAGTTTAAATGAAAGCGGCAATTTTCGGGGGAAGTTTCGATCCACCACACTCAGGACATGAACAGATCATCCAAAAAGCGCTTGAAAACCTCGATATAGACGTGCTTTTCGTCGTTCCAACCTATCTTAATCCTTTCAAGAAAAAATTTTTTGCCCCACCAAAATTGCGTTATAAGTGGGTAAAAAAGTTACTTTTACCCTATCCAAAAGCGCGGGCAATCGACTATGAACTGAAACAAAATCGTCCTGTACCCACGATCGAAACCGTCAAATATCTGAAAAAGAGATACAATCCGGAACAAATCTACCTCATCATCGGGGCAGACAACCTCCCGACTCTCCACCAGTGGAAAGCCTACAGAAAACTCTCCAGACTCGTAACTTTTGTCGTCGCAACGCGCGCAGGCATCCCGGTACCTCCCAACTTGCAAAAACTGACAGTAAATGCTAATATTAGCTCGACAGAACTCAGAAAAAAGATTAGAAGAAAGATGCTGCCCAAAAGGCTTGCCTCTGAGATCTGGCACTATTATCGATATAAGGAAAAGAATGAGTCACAAGATTGATGCAATCGTCAAACTGCTCGACGAAAAAAAAGCAGAAAATATCCAGGCATTTGACATGCGTGGCAAAGATTATCTGGTGGATGATGTCATCATCGCTTCAACACTGGGTCAAAAACATGGTGCCGCCCTGCTGGATTACCTCAAACCCCTGCTGAAAGAGCTGGGAGAGAAAGTACTTTACACAGAAGAGAGCGAAGAGTGGAGTGTCGTCGACCTGGGAGACATGATGATTCACCTCATGACACCCGAACACCGCTCCAAATATAACATTGAGGAGTTTTTGACATACGAAAGACCTTCAGTAAAAGAGTAGCCCACATTTTCAAAATATTTCACCTTGCCGAAAACCTCTAAAGTTTTTGGCAATAAATCCGAATTACACTGTAACTAACCCATCACTGTAATTGAGGATTTTTGCATGTCTGCAACACTAAAATATAGCACCAGAGACCTCTCGAAGCCGAGAGATTTCGAAAAGCTGCAAAACAGCTACACCAAAAGAGACTTCGTCAAGCCGGAACCGAAAAATGAAGAGATCATTCTCGATCCCAAAAAATACCTGCTGAGTAAAACCGATGCTTATGGCAATATCGAGTATTGCAACAGCTACTTTACACAGATCAGCGGTTACCGGGAAGAGGAGCTGATCGGCAAGCCTCACAGTATCGTACGTCATCCGGACATGCCCGGCGCACTCTTTTTTATGCTCTGGGAACATCTGCACAGTCGCAAAAACATGTACATCATCGTAAAAAACCTTGCCAAAGATGGGCGATACTACTGGATCGCCACCGATTTCAACATCAGGATCAACAAAGCGATCGACGAACTGGAAGGGTTTTTCGCCTATCAGAAAGCTGCACCAAAACATGCGGTAGAAAGACTCGAACCGCTTTATGAAAGACTGCATCGGATCGAAGAGGAGAGTGGACTCGAAGCATCGTACAAATACCTGACCAACTATCTGGAGGATCGGGGAGAGAGTTATGATCAGTTTATCGACGATATCGTCAACACCTCCTTCTCCAAAAAAATAGCCAGACTCAAACGCAGGCTTTTTACCGGCGAAGAGGATATGTCACTGGTCAGTTGACCACCTGTTTAGTTTCGAAATTAATATTTCATTAAAAAACGGTATCACATGCCACCTTTACGCATCAAAAGCAAGGCAATTGGTCATTTTCAGGCAGTTACACTCGCTCTCTTAATAGAAATTTCTTTATACTTTCAGAATGATTAAAAAACAAAAGGACTCCCCGTGTCAAAGCCACGAATCGGTATGTGGATGTACCAAAACAGCGGCGGTGATCAGATTCAGAAGAAGATGATCGATCTACTGAGAGAGAGGGATATTCTCACGACTCCCGAACTCAATCTCAGACATGCGGTCGCCAAAAACGGTACCATCGTATGCAACGATACCGTGATGGAGGAGCTGGATCTCTTCTTCAGCTACAATGCCGGCGAACAGACCCAGTATCAGGTCTATCTCTACGAGACACTCAGCCACTTCATCCCCATCATCAACAGTTTCGAAGCCTTCTCCATCAGCGAGGATAAGTTCAAAACCGCCCATCTTCTCAAAAGACACGGTATCAACACCGCCGACTATATGCTCTGCCACCGTGACGACGTACACGGACTCAAAAATATCTTGCGCGAATGGGGCGGCAAAATCGTCTACAAACCGACAGACGGCTGGGGCGGTATGGGACTGGTCAAAATCGAAAACGAAGCGGCACTCGACATGCTGCTGCCTTTTCTGAACCAGACGGATATCCGCTACTTTTATACCGAGCGCTTCATCAACTATGACAATACCGACTTTCGTATCGACATCGTCGACGGAGAGTTCGTCTCATGTTACGGACGCAAAGCCCCCAAAGACAACTGGAAGACCAACATCACCAGCGGCGGCAGCATCTTTTTACGCGAAGCGGATGACGAAGTGATCGAGATTGCCAAAAAGGCGGCAGCCATCTGCAAACTCGATATCGCCGGGGTAGATCTCATCTACGACCAGGAGAAAGAGGAGTACGTTGTGCTTGAAGTCAATGGAATCCCTGCTTTCGCCACACCTGAGCAGGAGAAGATGGGCCTCAACTTCAACGACAAAAAAATCGACCTCATCGTCAATCTCATCGATAAAAAAATCAACAACAAAGGATAGTCACTTCACCATGGGCAAGAACAAGAGCAAAAAACAGAAACTCCCGAAACTCGGTTTCCTCTATCTCGATTATGTACTGCGTTTCTTCGATCACTCCAACTTCCGCGGATGGCCGGACAAAATCGAAACCGTCACCTACCACTGGAAAAACGACAAAGAGCGTTTTATCAAAGAGGTCAAACGCAAAAAGATCGACGTACTGATCGGCAACATCCCCGCAACGGCATACGAAACATTCCGTGAGATCGCCAGAGAACTCCCGCATGTCAGATTCATCCCCTCTCTCGACACACAGTTTGCCAACAAATCGAAAGAGAATGTCACCCGCTTTTGCTGGAAATATGATATTCCTGTTCCCAAAACTTACATCTTCTACGACAGAAAAAAGGGATATGAATTTTTAGAAACGACGCAATACCCCAAAATCATCAAAAAGAGTTACGGCCCTTCAAACTACGGCGGTTACTTCGTCCACAAAGTCGACTCCAAAGAGGAGGCGAGAAAACTCTTCGATACCAAAAAGTATCACCCCATGTACCTGCAGGACTTTGTCCCGATGGAAGCGGACGTACGTGTCATGCTGATCGGGCATAAACCTGTCTGCGCTTTCTGGAGAAGACCACCCGAAGGCGAGTGGCTCACCAACACCAGCCAGGGCGGTAGTATGGATTATCAGAATGTCCCCAAAGAGTTGCTCGACCTCGCCGTCAAGGTCTCCAAAGCGGCCAATGCTGAGTACTGGGCATGCGATATCGCCGTGGGGAAAGATGGCAAATACCGCATCCTCGAGTGTGCCACCGCTTTTGCGGCATTTCCCTATATCCGCGACTGGATCGGGCAGTATCTCATGTGGAAACTGAGCAACGGCAAATTAAAAAAACCGAACATCCCCCTCTATAACTGGGAAGAGCTGGGCAAGATCGACAGCTCGCTCCTGCGCACCATGCGTTATATCACTTTCGGACGCTATACTCCGAGTTTCGACGGAGAGTATTTCATGAAGAAGAAAAAAGCGACCGTCGAAGGGGTGAAAGAGGTTTTCGACCTCGACAGCGAATACCCCATGCTCAACACCGAAGATCGCAACTACGAAGAGTGGCCGAGTGAAAAATGGAACTATCAGGACCGTTTCAAACTCAAGAGCGTGAAGACGATGGAGGTCCAGGAACCCGAAGGTGACGAGTCGGCCATCAACACCGAAGATGTCAGTGACGAAGCCTTTTTCGAGTATCTCTCGACAGCAGCCAAAGGCAAAGGCGTGGGCAAGAAAAAAGCGAAGCGCATGCTCGATACCATCGGCAAAGAGGAGCTTATCCAGACGCTGGAAAACAACCCTGACAAACTGAAGCAGATCGCCGGTATCAAAAACAAAGCGGTCAAAAAACTCCATAAAGGGTGGCAGAAATTCAAACAGATCCTCAGGCTCTCGTAGCCTTTGGATTTTTCGCCCTCTGTGCTATAATCAGCCTCCGGATTTTTATCTCGCCCTACCGGCGGTAACCTATGGAGCACTATGAAACTACAATATAAATCTTATGACGAAACGATAGCATTTTTAAAAGAGTGTGTGAAAAACTACCCCAACCTGATCAAAACCCACAGCATCGGCCAGACCTGGGAAGGGCGTGAGATCATCCTCGCCACCCTCACCCTCGATGTCGAAAATGCCGACCTCAAACCGGCCCTGCTCTACACGGGTACCATCCATGCACGCGAGTGGATCGGCAATGAACTGGGTGTCGCCTTCATCGACTATATCCTCAAAAACTACACCACCGATCCCAAAATCACTGCGGCACTGACCAAAAACACCCTCTACATGGTCCCCTGCCTCAACCCGGACGGTTTCGAATACTCCAGAACCCACTTCTCTTTCTGGCGCAAAAACCGCCGCAACAACAGGGACGGCACTTGGGGTGTCGATCTCAACCGTAACTTCAGTGTCGGTTTTACCAAAATCAAAGACACCTCCTCCAACGTCTACGGCGGTCCCGAACCCTTCAGCGAACCGGAAACCAGAGCGATCAAGGAGTTTGTCGACACACATCCCAACATCACGATGGCACTCGACTACCACTCCCAGGGCAATGTCTTCTTCCCCGCACACAAGTTCAACCATGAAGCAGAGATCGAAGGCACCGACCTAAATGTCCTCTGTGCCAACATGAACTACGAAATCCGTAAAGTGACCGGCAGAGAGTACGGCATACATCGCGGTAAACCGCCCACCAAACTGATCAGCGGCAGTGGCAGAGAGTACTACTACTCCAAAGGAATCATCGCCGCCGTCGTCGAAGTGGGTACGCGAAACATCCCCGACTACATGCAGAACATGACCGAAAGTATCCACGAAAACATCCCCGCCCTTCTCTACGCACTCTCCGAAGCGAAAAACTACGCCGCGTTCGCACCTGAGCGCGTCGAAAACTTCCACATCGCCTCTTACGGCTCTGACTGTGTCACCCTTGCATGGGAGCATGAAGCCAAAGCCCCCGGTACTTTCTACAAGATCTACCGCAGTACCCGGCACAAAGATGCATGCCGCGAAGAGAATCTCGTCGCCACCACTTCCGGGCACACCTTCACCGATCTGGAACTCTTAAGCGGGACGGAGTATTTTTACTACATACGGGCGATCGACCCTATCAGCAATCTCAAATCCCCCTTCGCACCGCAACTGAAAGTCAAAACCCTGCTCGAACGTAACGAATTCTCCAGAACGATCTTTCCACAACCCTCAGAGATCGGCTACGTTGCTCAGAAGACGATCGAGCAGAACCGGGAACACTTCGGTAAAAACTCCATCTTCGTCGGCGTCAACCAGTCCAGGGGAATCAGCTATGGTGTCATGGCCTTCTCACTCGCTAACATCCCCGAAAACGCGATCATCCAGGAGGCTTCCATCTCCCTCTATCCGATGAACCGCGTCAATGTCAAGATCGAGAAGTACGGCGAATGGTCGATCTCTTTCGTCGATCAGGAGAGTGTCAGCGAGATCACCGATTTCGAACAGATCCACAACGCCGAGATCATCCAGACACTCGGCGAGACGATCCCATCCGAAAAACTGAGCCAGGGTATCTGGCGGGAGTGGCACTTCAACGACTACGAAAAGAAACTCCTCGAGCATGAAGTACGACACAAAAAGGTGCTCTTCCGCTTTCAGGGACCGACCAAACTCCCGCTGGGACGCGACTCCCAGATGATGCAGTTCGACCTCGGTTACGGACCCTTCGGCGGCGGTATCCACTATCGTCCCCATCTGGACATCAAGTACACGCTGCCACCTACCAAACTTGAGATCCAGCCCAAACTCCTGAGCACCATCTCCAGAGAGAAAGTGACGACAGACAAACTCGCATGCGGATTCGACAAAGAGGGCGAAAAGATCTACGGCTACATGGAGTTCGCACTCGATACCCTGCCCGATCCCAACACCACCGTCATCACCGACGCCTACATTGTCATCCAGAACAGAAACAAGCCCAAACTCAATGTAGACATCCGCTACAATATCGAATTTATCGATACCAAAAGCTGCGATTACGAAGCGATCAAAAATCGTGAGAGAATCGAGTTTATCGGTTATGAAGTGAGTCTCGCGGATCTGAAGAAAAAAAGCAAGCACTACTTTCTTTTCGATACTCTCAGCAAACTGGAACTCGAAAACTTCCACGAGCGCAACAGCACCGCACGCTTTGTCGTCAAAGCGACGACCGCAGGAGATGCGAAAAACCACATCGTCGACTGGTACGATCTGCACAGCGAACACGAAGTGAAGCTGGTCATCAAATATATACGACGTCGTAAATTTGCCCCGTCACCGGTCACCAACCTCAAAACTTCCGTGGAGAAAGGGATGGTCAAACTGACCTGGGAAAATCCCAAAGAGGAGAGTTTTGTCGGTGCCTATGTCGTGCGTAACCGCTTTCACCCTCCCAAAAACCCTTACGACGGTGTCAAACTTTATGCTGGAAGCGACAACTATACCTATGACAACTTCGGTTCCACGAAGATCGACAAGTACTATGCGGTTTTCAGCTACGACGATGTGCCAAACTACAGCGAACCCACGACCGAGGCATATAAAGGAAAATAGATGGCGATCAAGGCGACGAAAAAAGAGATCGAAGAGATCCGAAGACGTTTCATCGAGCACTACAAAGATGCCCACACCGAGCTGCACTACCAAAACCTTTACGAACTCCTCGTTTCGGTCATGCTCTCGGCGCAGTGCACCGACAAGCGCGTCAATATGATCACGCCGGCACTTTTCGAGAAGTATCCTTCACCCAGAGAGCTGGCCAAAGCCGATGTCGACGATGTCAAGGAGCTGATCAAGACCTGCTCCTTCTTCAACAACAAAGCGAAAAACCTCGTCAAGATGGCACAGACCGTCATGGAGAAGTATGACGGCAAGATCCCGCTGGATGAGAAGGAGCTGGTCAAACTGCCCGGTGTGGGACAGAAGACCGCACATGTCGTCATGATCGAATATACCGACGCCAATCTGATGGCCGTCGATACGCATGTCTTTCGCGTCGCCCACCGGCTGGGGCTGAGTGACGCCAAAACGGTCGAAAAGACCGAAGAGGATCTGGTCAAAGCCTTCAAAACGGATCTCCATATCCTCCATCAGGCGATGGTGCTGTTTGGCCGCTACATCTGCACCGCCAAAAATCCCAAATGCGACACCGAGTGCTTCATGACCGACCTTTGCAAGAGCAAAGAGAGCTTCAAAGCGAGATGAAAAAGAGGTTCTCTTTCTCACCCAAAACCATCCTGATCGAAGCGGCGAAGCTGATTCTCATGCTCTTCATCGTCGCCAATGTGGTCAGCTATCTCAAAAAACCGGAAGTGCTCGACCAGAACCTCCCGGAGATCAACGTCACGCTCCTGGACGGCAGCGTCAGAAACCTCCAAAGCTACGCAGGCAAACCGCTGATTCTCTACTTCTGGGGCTCATGGTGTCCCATCTGCAAGATGAGTTCCCCTGTCATCAGCGACCTCTCCAAATCGTATCAGGTCGTGGCGGTGGCGGTCAACAGCGGCAGTGACGCCGATCTGAAAAACTACATGAAAACACACAATCTGCACTTTCCCCCTGTCAACGACGCCGATGGTGCTATCGCGGGGAAATTCAGCGTCGACACCTTCCCGACCACATTCATCTACAACGACAAGGGGAGCCTCATCTTTACCGACGTGGGCTACACCACCAAACCGTCGCTGCTGCTGAAGATCTGGGCGGGGAAGTTTTTATAACGGCACTGCAACAGTACCTATGACCCGTCTGCTTCTCGAACAACATCTGCAGCGGTAGGGTCAAAATCTGGCACAGATTTTGGGGACCCACCGTGAAGCCGTTTGAGAGAAACAGACTGGTCATAGGTACATCAATAAACGTTACCGTTTCAACTCACCAACAAGCGGTGCATGATCGCTGGGGGTCGGTGTGCGGCGGCGCCGAGTCCAGAGATCGACTTCGATCTCCACGCACTCCTGTACGACCGCATCGGTCGCTAGAATATAGTCTATGCGCATCCCCTCGTCCCGCCAGATACCGGCCGTGCGGTAGTCCCACCATGTAAAGGCTTTGGTATCGGGATAGCGGTGACGGCAACAGTCGGTCAGGCCGATCTCCAGCAGTGCACGCAGTTTCTGCTTCTCGCTCTCCAGAAAGCCGACACGCCCTTGAAAAAGTACGGGATCGTAGACATCGATATCTTCCAGCGCTACATTCATGTCTCCCAATACGATCACTTTGTCATGCTGCGTCATCAACCCTTTCACATACTCAGTCAGGACGTCGTAAAAGGCCATCTTGTAGAAGTGTTTGGGATCGCTCTCGTCGCTTTCACCATGCGGGGCGTAGACGTTGAGGATCACCATATCGTCGATCTGGACTTCGATGAGGCGTTTCTGACGGTCGAGTACATCATTGTCAAAGAGAGTTTTTACACGATCTATCGGCAATTTCGAGCAAACCGCCACACCATTGTAACGCTTCTCGCCGTTGATCGCCAGATGGTACCCCAGCTTCTCGAACGGCGCTTTGGGAAACTGCGCCTCTTCACACTTGAGCTCCTGCATGCAGAGGATGTCGACCGGATTCTTCTCCTCCAGCCAGCGGACGATCAGATCGGCACGCGATCGGATCGAGTTGACATTGAAGGTCGCTATCTTCATACATTGCCCTCATAGCAGATCAGTGTGTCGACCGGGCTCTGTTCCAGAATATCCCCGACCGCATCTCCCAGCATGGTATCGCGGTCCAGCGGCG
Organism: Campylobacterales bacterium; assembly: GCA_026994915.1. Lineage (GTDB taxonomy): Bacteria > Campylobacterota > Campylobacteria > Campylobacterales > QNZT01 > QNZT01. Next base: position 12,799 of record JALWPY010000072.1, on the reverse strand, counting down.
CGAGCACCAGCAGATCGGCATCTCGCTTTTTCACGAACGCGACCGTATCTTCGTCGATGCCGTTCTCTCCGGTCTCGAAGGTCCCCTGCAGCCCCTTCTCTTTGCAGAAGTCGTAGAAAGCTTCCCGCTTGGCTTCCATCAGCTCGAGGTAGAGATTGGCATCCATCCCGGGGTCAAAAGGTTCGACGACGGGATCGACACTGGGGAGCGGAATATACTGAAAATCCTGATAGAGATGGAGCGATACCCCCTCGAAGAAACGATGCATGAAGTCGATGCACCGTTCGGGCATCACCGCATCGAGTGCCACAACCGCTTTGGTATAGAGATGGAGATCTTCTTTCAGTACCAGCAACGGTGTGGAAAGTTTGGCAGCCACTTTTTTCGTCGTTTTTCCAGCATAAGCTATGACAACCAGTGTATCTCCCTCTCTTTCAACCTCTTCGGCAACATGATCGGCTGTATCGGCTTCAAAGAGGAGTATCGCGGGTGTTTCGATACCGGCTGCATGCGCTTTTTCCTCCAGCGTCTCAAGCAACTTTGCATGATCCATCTCCCCCTCTTTGTGAAAAAACGGCAACTCAAACAGCGACACTTCATGCACATACATAAGTGTCACGCCGCATCCATGCTCCTGTGCAAGTTTTGCCGCCACCTCTATAACTTCGTCACACTTTGCAAAGTCGTTGCAAACGCCCAATATTCTGTTCATCTTCTGCATAAAGCCCCCTGTTATGGAAATATTTTACCCTCTTCCAGCGATTCCATCGAAAACGGGAAGACGATGTCGTTGTCAAAGAGCAGCTTGCTCTCATCTTTGCCTTCGTACTTCACCTGTGAGAGAAAGTGTTTCATGACGTTGATGCGCGCCTCTTTCTTCTCGTCGGTGTGCACCACAATCCAGGGCGCATAGACGAAGTCGGTTTTGACGAACATTTCGTCGCGCGCTCTGGAGTAGTCGTCCCATTTCTCCTGCGCCTTCTCGTCGAGCGAACTGATTTTCCACTGTTTGAGCGGGTCGTTGTGTCTGGCGTCGAGCCGTTTTTTCTGCTCCTCTTTCGAGATATCGAGGTAATATTTGAAGAAGATGATCTTCGAACGTGTCAGCATATGCTCGAAATCCCCGACCTCCTCCATGAAGAGTTTGTACTCCTCGTCGGTGCAGAAGCCAAATACCCGCTCCACACCCGCGCGGTTGTACCAGCTGCGGTTGAAAAAGACGATCTCCCCTCCGCTGGGCAGATGCTGGACGTAGCGCTGAAAGTACCACGAACGTTTGTCTCTGTCGGAGGGTTTGGGGAGTGCGACGACCCGTGTTTCGCGCGGGCTCATGTGTTCGGTGAAGCGCTTGATCGTCCCGTCTTTGCCGGCGGCGTCGCGCCCCTCGAAGATCAGAAAGACCTTCTTCTCTTCTGCGATGACGCTCTTTTGAAATTTGACCAGCTCCACCTGCAGATCGTAGAGCTCCTTTTTATACGCTTTTTTATCCATACCCATGCGTAGCTCCCATTTTTTCTCTATTATAACAAAACCTGGAGATTTCAACTGTTAGCGGGGTGACGAAAATCTTCTTTTTCGTATCTGTGCCGATATATAGTGTATGAAAAAGATAGCAGAACTTCACCGACACGACAAACCCAGGGAGAAACTGGCCCAAAAGGGTCCGCAGGCGCTGAAAGATTACGAACTGCTGGCGGTGCTGCTGGGTAGCGGCAGCAGAGAGAAAGATGTCTTCGCCCTTTCCAGAGAGATCGCGGCACTGTTTGAGAAGGAGTTTGAAGATCTGAGTCTCGAAAAGCTGCTCTCGATTCACGGTCTGGGGCCGGCCAAGGCGGGGCAGATCCTCGCGGCTGTGGAGTTGAGCCGCCGCTATCTGATCAAACAAAACCGGCGCATCGGCCTCGCGAAAGATGCCTACGAAGAGTTGCTCCCCTGGGCACACCGCAAACAGGAGCACTTCCTGACGATCACCCTCGACGGCGCCTCTCATGTGATCGAAAAGCGTGTCGTCTTCATCGGGACACTGAACCAGAGCCTCGTCCATCCCAGAGAGGTGTTCGCCGACGCCATCAGCGACCGTGCTGCTGGCATCATCATCGCCCACAACCACCCCAGCGGGCAGCTACGCCCCAGCGATGCCGATCTGAGAATCACCCGCAGGCTCAGGGAGGTGGGCGATCTGATCGGGATCGAACTCCTCGATCACCTGATCATTTCGAAGGAGGGTTTTCTGAGTTTCCGGAACGAAGGATTGCTGTAGGCTCGTCAGGTTCACGAAGCTCGGTCTCTTTGCGCGCCAGACGCTTATCGAGATACTCGCCGAGGGGTTGATGATCGCGGTAGACGCGGTAGAGATAACTGAAGAGAAAGGTGCTCACCACCACAACCGCCGTCGAAACCAGCGATGTGGGATTGTGGATGAAGTTGTACCCTATCAGCACCACCACCGACCCCAGACACGCCAGAAAAGCGAGCAGTGCGATCCAGCGACTGGAGCCAGTCTCTTTGTAGAGGCGGAAGTTGGCCAAATTGACCAGTCCGAAGATCGTCAGAAAACCGAAACTCCCCGCTACGGAGATATTTTCCAGATCGAACATTGTCGCGAAGATGATCGCTGCCAGCCCAATGATGATCATCCCCTCGTAACCGTTTTTGACTTTGCGCTTGAACCCGGAGGGGAGTTCCCCATACTTGGCGATCAGGTAGGTGACGCGACCACCGCCGTAGAGTGTCGCATTGATCGCCGAAGCGGTCGAGAGCATCGCCGCGATGGCGATGACGATAAATCCCGCCTTGCCAAAAAAGGGTTCCGCAGCGACCGCCAGTGCGTAATCTTTGGCTTTGATCACCTGCTCGGGTGTCAGATTGCCCACTGCTACGAGCGCCACGACGACATAGAGGACAATCACCGACACCACCGACCAGATATAGGCTTTGGGGAGGTTCTTTTCCGGATCTTTGATATCGGCAGCCGTATTGGCGATGAGCTCGAACCCCTCATAGGCCAGAAAGATGATCAGGCCACCGGTCAGGATGGAGACCGGGGATTTCCACGTATCGAGCGCGAGTCTGGAGGGATCAATCGTAAAGAAGCATGCGACACTGAAGATCACCAGCACCGCAAGCTTGATAAAGACCATGATATCTTCCGCACGCCCTGTCAGAAAGGCTCCCATCAGATTGATCCCCACGAAAACCGCCAGCACGAGTACGATCAGCAACTGCTCCAGCCAGAGTGTTTCATGCCCCATGATAAGTGCTGAACCGTAACTGCCGAAGGCGTAGGCGTAGAGTGCGAGCATGATGATATAGCTGACCATCAGCAGCGTGTTGACCCAGCCTGCGAAGATCGTGTTACCGAACCCCTGCACGATGAACTCTATCGTCCCACCTTCACTTGGATAGCGCAGCGAGAGTTTGATGTAGGAGTAGGTCGTCAGCAGTGCGATGAGCCCCGCCATCAGAAACGCCACGGGTGCGCCACCGCCCGCCAGAGTGATCGTCAGTCCGAGTACGGCAAAGATACCGCCGCCCACCATCCCACCGACACCGATGCTGTACGCCTCGATGAAACCGATTTTCTTTTTACTGTACATCTTTCGTGCATGCTCCTTTCAGATTTCCTGCTTGTCCTGTTTTTCGTACATCTCCTGCAACTGCCTGCGGAGTTTGACAAGTTCATCATGATAGTGCGTGTCCCCGTAAGGCACGAAAAGATCGTAGTGCGTATGCCGGTAAGCGATCTTTTTGGCATGTTTGATCGGACACCAGAACTGTTCCGTACGTGCAGCAACCTCTCCCGCATACGCCATCAAACCGTTGAAGTAGCTGCAGTAGAGGCAGTTGATCTTCTCGATAATATTGAGATAGGCCAGATATTGCCTGTCAAATACAATATAGTCACTGCGTTTTACCAGCGGGATCTTATAGACCCGAAAGTTAACCTGCTGATAGACAAAAACAAAGAGATCGAGCATGAATGCCGGGATCAAAACACTGTAGATGATCGGCGCTGTCAGGATATATAGTATCGGCGTTTCACTCAGATAACGCAACAGGCCTATGAGCTCCTGCTTCTGTCTGCGGAGTGTCTCTTTGTCGAAGCGGATGCGTCCATTTTGAAATTTGAAAGGGACTTTCGTCTCTTCTTTGTCGATCTCTTTTTTTAGCTCAGCCTCCAGCGCCGTGATCTGCTCGATCAACTCTTTGATCTTTTGTGTCATGTAGCCCCTTTTTTACAGCATGATAACTTTATGGGCATAAAAAAAGGGAAGCAGGCCGTGTATGCCCACTTCCCTGTCAGAAAAACTCAGATCTCGCTTATTTGACTTCGATCTTCTTCTTTTTCTCTTCTTTAACTGTTTTTGGCAGTGTGATCTCTAAAACACCATCTTTGGTCTCCGCTTTGATATCATCCTCTTTGACATCTTCAGGAAGTCTGAAACTTCTCTCAAATTTACCAAAGCTGCTTTCTACCTTATAGTAGTCTTTCTCTTTGGTCTCTTTTTTGAACTTTCTCTCACCGGAGATGGTCAGGACACCGTCACTGATATCGACATGGATATCCTCTTTCTTCACACCGGGCAAATCGACCTCGATGTGGTAGGCTTTGTCGTCTTCGCGCGTGTTGACCGTCGGTACGAAAGCGGAGATAGTGTTCTCATCTTTCACTACCGGATAGTTTTGGAAGAGTCTCTCCTCCAGTCTTTTAATTTCAGCAAATGGATCAAATCTTGTTACTTGCATTGTGTGCTCCTTTCTTTGTGTAATTTTGTTAAGAGTACTTGACAGAGTTGCTATCAAGTTTTATCAGTGTAATTATAAATGTTTTTTGAGTATTTGTCAAGAGGTTTAATGCACTTTCTCAATTTTTTCTTAAATTTCGAGTCTTTTTTATCAAAAATCGATAAAGTGTTGCAGAACTCCCTCTAATATCTGCTCCTAAATAAGGTTTCTCCTCTGCAAAAGGTGATAGCGTCATCATAGCAAGGTAGCCGCTCAGGTCTAAAACAATCATAAAAACGGTTCATTAGCGTAAAAACCTGTCACTTTTCACACAAAAAATATCTTATAATTTGCAAAATTTTCTAAATAAGTGTATAATTAGGACAAAGTTTGTCCCATTAAGGAGCTATTATGAGCGAAGAGCAGAACGAACAGCAAAAGATCGACACCCTCGTCTCCAAAGAGTACGAGCTCGGTTTCACCGTCGATGTCGAGATGGATACCGCGCCCCCGGGACTGAACGAAGAGACTATCCGTTTCATCTCGGCCAAGAAAGGCGAACCGGAGTGGATGACGCAGATCCGACTGGACGCACTCAAAGTGTGGCAAAAGATGAAAGAGCCCCACTGGGCGAAACTCCACTACGATCCGATCGACTATCAGGCGATCTCCTACTTTTCGGCACCTAAAAAGCCGCTCGGCAGTCTGGATGAAGTCGATCCTGAGATTCTCAAAGCCTACGAAAAGCTCGGTATTCCACTCGAGGAGCAGAAAGCGCTGGCAGGTGTCGCGGTCGATGCGGTCTTCGACTCCGTTTCGGTCGCCACGACATTCGCCGACGAACTGAAAAAGCAGGGAATCATCTTCTGCTCCATCTCCGAAGCGATCAAGGAGTACCCGGAACTTGTACAGAAGTACCTCTTCTCGGTCGTACCGGTCAACGACAACTTCTTCGCCGCGCTCAACGCCGCCGTCTTTACCGACGGGACGTTTGTCTACATCCCTAAAGGAACACGTTGTCCGATGGAGCTTTCGACCTATTTTCGTATCAACGCACTCAACACGGGGCAGTTCGAACGCACGCTGATCATCGCCGATGAGGGAAGCTACGTCTCCTACAACGAAGGGTGTTCGGCACCCAGCCGCGACGAAAACCAGTTGCACGCGGCGGTCGTCGAACTGATCGCCAACAAAAACGCCGAGATCAAATACTCCACGATCCAGAACTGGTATCCAGGCGACGAAAACGGCAAGGGCGGTATCTACAACTTCGTCACCAAACGCGGACTCTGCGAAGGTGAATACTCCAAAATCTCATGGACGCAGGTCGAAACCGGCTCTTCGATCACATGGAAATATCCAAGCTGCGTGCTCAAAGGGGACAATTCGGTTGGCGAATTCTACTCCGTTGCCGTCACGACCAAGGCACAGGTCGCCGATACCGGCACCAAGATGATCCATCTGGGTAAAAATACCAAATCGACGATCATCTCCAAAGGTATCTCCGCCATGAAGGGGCAAAACAGCTATCGTGGTCTGGTCAAGATGGGGCAAAACGCCGACGGCGCGCGTAACTTCAGCGAGTGTGATTCGCTCCTCATCGGAGATCGCTGCGGGGCGCATACATTCCCCTATCTGGAGTCCAAAAACACGAGCGCCATCGTCGAACATGAAGCGACCACCTCGAAGATCAGCGACGAACAGCTCTTTTATCTCAGAGCCAGAGGCATCGGCGAAGAGGATGCGGTCTCCATGATCGTACATGGTTTCTGCAAAGAGGTATTTAACCAGCTGCCGATGGAGTTTGCGGCGGAAGCGAAAGATCTACTCAACTTAACATTGGAAGGAAGTGTCGGATGAACATCATGCAAATCAAAGATTTGAAAGCAAATATCGGAAACAAGGAGATCCTCAAAGGGCTCTCGCTCGAACTCGAAAAGGGAAAAGTACACGCCATCATGGGACCGAACGGTGCGGGTAAATCGACCCTCTCCAAAGCGATCACGGGACATTACGACGTGACGGTTACGGACGGAGATATTCTCTACAAAGGCGAGAGTATCCTCGACCTCGAACCCGAAGAGCGTGCCCTGCGCGGGATTTTTCTCAGTTTCCAGAATCCCGTCGAAGTCCCCGGCGTCAACAATGCCTACTTCCTGCGCACCGCGCTCAACGCGAAGCGTGAATTTGAAGGCAAAGAGCCGCTCAGTGCGCCGGAGTTTCTGAAGCTACTGCGCGATGTGATGGAAGATCTGGGGATGAGTCCCGATATGATCCACCGTTCTCTCAACGTCGGTTTTTCGGGCGGTGAGAAGAAGCGCAACGAGATTTTGCAGATGCGTATCCTCGAACCGGAGATGATCATCCTCGACGAGATCGACTCGGGTCTGGATATCGACGCGCTCAAGGCGGTTTCCGAGCAGATCAACAAGATGAACGACGGCACACGCACCTTTCTGGTCATCACCCACTACAGCCGGTTGCTCGACTACATCAACCCCGACTACATCCACGTGCTCCAGGATGGAAAGATCGTCAAAACGGGCGGTATCGAGCTGGTCGAGATGCTCGAAGACGAGGGGTACAAAGCGCTGGAGAAGGATCTCTCATGAACGCTCTGACACCCGCCAAATGGCATATCGATACGCTCGAGAGCCTCTGCCTCAACGATGCGATCAAAGAGCAGGCGGCGAAAAGATTGCTCGCAATCGGTCTGCCGCACGCCAAGATGGAGCACTACCGCTATTTCGGCATCGTACCGCTGCTCTCCAAAACCTACCGGCACGTCAAGCAGAGCGTACATCAGGTGGGCGAATCGGATGCGGTGGAGATCGTCGACGGTGAACTCACCGCCGTACCCGCAGATCTGAAGGTCACCCTCGAACAGGTGGAGAGTGTCGACGAGACCCACTACGATCCCGTCTACTACCTCTCCCACATGCTGACCCCCAAAGCGATCAAAATCGTCGCGGAGGGCAAACGGGAGATCACGATACGACACCGTGTCACGAAACCCGAAGCGCTGATCGCATGCAGGATCATGCTCGAAATCGCTCCCGGAGCGGATATCATCGTCGATGAGCGTTTCGAAGCGAGCGACGCCGCCGATTCGCTGCTGCTCTGCGGAACCGATCTGAAGGTAGAGGAAGGGGGAAAACTGACATGGGTCAGAGATCAGGAGTGCGACGGCAACGGTACCGCGATGATCGCCTCCCACAAAGTGGATGTCGAAAAAGAGGGCGCACTCAAATTGGGAACGTTCGATTTCGGGAGCGGACGGATTTTGCACAACTACAAAATCGACCTGCAGGAGCGCACACAGATCGACGCTTCCCACCTGCTCTACGGCGATGCCGACGGACAGCGCGGCAACGTCGTCGTGATCGAGCACAAGGGAACGCACGCCCACACAACCCAAAACGCCAAACATATCCTCAAAGATAAAGCGCGCGGGATCTTCGACGCCCTGATTCGCGTCGACCACTCCGGCAAATATGCCGTCACGCACCAGAACGCCCGCTCGGTGCTGCTTGACAACGGTGCCTACATGATCTCCAAACCGCAACTGGAGATCTACATCGACGAACTCGAAGCCTCTCACGGCTCCACTACGGGGCAGCTCGATCCGGCGCAGGTATTTTATCTGCAAAGCCGCGGTATCGCGAAAGAGGAAGCCAAAAAGATGCTTATCTACGCCTTCGCCAAAGATGTGATCGAGACGCTGGGCAACGAAGCGATCGAAAAGCGTCTCATCGAAAAGTTTGAAAAGCGTTATACAGGAGGTGCCGAATGAATCCGATCGAAGCGAAACTGAACGCCTACAAAGAGGATTTCAAATGGCTCGGTGACGACAACGAAAAGGTGGAGTTCATCATCGAGTTGGGCAAGAAGAACACCCCGCTGCCGCCCGAGCTCAAAAACGACGATACCCTGATCAAAGGGTGTTCCTCCAAAGCATGGATCGTGATGGAGTGCAACGACGGCGTGGTGCATATTCGCGCAGAGGGTGAATCGGCACTCGCGAAAGGGATGATCGCCCTGCTTCTGGATCTCTACAACGACCAGAAAGCGGAAGATATCCTCGCCTTCGATCCCAAAAAGCTCTACGAACTGGGACTCGATGCACTGCTTAGTCCCGTCAGACAGCAGGGACTCGAAGCGTTTCTCGGATACCTCTACGGTTTTGCGCAAAAGTGCAAGGAGCAGAGCAATGGTTAAAGTCGACAAAGAAGATCTCAGAAAACGGATCATCAAGCGGCTCAAGACGATCTACGACCCCGAAATTCCTGCGAACATCTACGACCTGGGACTCATCTACAAACTCGACATCGAGGGGGAGGAGTACGGCAAGATCAAAGTCAACGTCGACATGACCCTCACCTCCGCCTTCTGCCCCGTATCCGACTTCCTGGTCAACCAGGTCAAAGATGTCATCGAACAGTTCGACGAAGTCGAAGAGGTCAACGTCAACCTCGTCTTCGACCCGCCCTGGGACCGCTCCAAAATGAGCGACGAAGCCAAACTCCAGCTGGGGATGCTCTGATCTCCCCGGCTTGTACAGCCAAAACCAATTTACACTTTTAAATCCATCGACTCTCTGAAATTCTCTGATATGGCGGCTCACCAATACCTATGCTAACCCGCTTTAAACAGTTTCATAAGAAACCTGCTCAAAACCGGTAATTCGCAAAAAATCGCGTGTTTGTAAACGAGTTGTCATGGTTTTGGTGGTCTGTGGCGTCGCTGTAGATCAGATCGAACGTCAGGTTGGGTGCGGCTTCGTAGTGCAGTGTCGTATCGACTTCATCGGCGTCGATACCGCCGTCACCTTCGAGATGGAGTTTGTTGAGTGAGAGTGTCAGCCCGTTCCTCCCCACGACACCGCCGTCAAATGAGATGCCGCCCATAAGCGCTTTGCCATTCGCTCCTGCTTCAGCGAGGGTCAGATGTTCGCTGCTGGTAAAGAAGGGGCCGCCGCCAAAGAGATTGTCGGCTATAGCTTCTGCAGCAGAGTCGGTTTGGTTCCATGCGGCACTGAGTGTGATACCGTATCTCTCAAATCCGATCTCTGCCGTAAGCCCTGTGATGTCGGCACGTGCGTTGCTGCTGAAATCCTGCCGAGCATACTGCGCCCCCACCGCAAAACCACCCAGTGTGTAACTACCACTGTAACCCCCTTCCAGATAGAGTACATCAACCATATTATCGGCATGGTAGTACCATGCGGAGAGTGTCGTCTCTTTGATCCCTTCGTAGATCGCACCGAGCATCTGGAGACCGTGTCCAGGGTTGATCGAGGTATATCTGTCGACGACGGGTGCGTCGACACCCGACCATTTGGTAATGTGTGAGAACATGAGCGTCGTATCGGGCAGTGCCGTGGTCGTCAACGTGTAAGCTTCAAAGAGGTTGGGCACCATGCCAATATCGTCACTGTCGGCAAACGGGGTGTCGATGGGCTGACGTCCCAGTGTTACACTCGTCTCTTTCCAGACGCCTTTGAGATACGCCTCTCCTAAAATACTATAATTTTGATTATCATTACCAAAAAACGGGATGGCAAAATTGTCTCTATGTCCGAAACCAAGCGCGGTATAAAAAGCTGCTCCGGCGCTGATGCCCTCAACGGGCTCGGTTTCAAAACCAAGCCGACCGCCGAGCGCAATATCGCTGGTATACTTTTCATGTTTATGCCACTGCGCACCCAGACGCAGATATCCTTCTGTTTTACCATTGACAAAGGCATCGTCCAGCAGATTCGCCGTCAAAGCACTTCCTGTCAGCAGCATAACAGTCGAGATACTACGCTTCTTCATCATCGATCTTCTCCACCTCAATCTTTTCCATCTCTCCTTTACGAAGGGCGACACGTGAACGCCCTACCTCGATCTCGACATTGTTTTTGCCCAGTGAAAAGGCTTTGACGGTAAACTCGACACCGGGATAGATGCCAAACGACTTCATACGCGCTTTGAGCGTCTTCCCGGCACTGATATTGACGATACGGGCTTTATCTCCTGTTTTGAGATGATAGATGTGCATCATGTTAAAAAGGCTCCTGCAATTTTATAGGCTAAGAAACTGAGTATCCAGGCAGTCGAAGTCGTGAACAGGAAAAGATAGACCAGGTACTTCACCCCACCCGCTTCCCGCGTAAAGACTGCCGATGCCGCAAAACAGGGCAGATAGATCATGACAAAGACGATAAACGAAATCGCCGTGGGTAAAGGGATATTTTTACGTATCTGCTCTTTGAGCCCCTGCGAGGTTTCGTCGGTCTCACCCAGCGAGTAGAGGACACCCAGCGTCGAAACGACCACCTCTTTGGCGGCAAGCCCCGCTTCGAGAGCGACACTCAGCTTCCAGTCCATTCCCAGCGGTGCGAAAAACGGCTCACTCCACTTTCCGATTTTTCCCAGATAACTCTGTTCGAGCAATTTTGCCTGAAGTTCGTTTTCAAGCTCTTGTTTTTGGGTGCTATCCTGTACTTTTTCAATCTTTTGCTGATACTGCGCTTCGAGCTCGGGATATTTGGGATAGTTGCTCGCAAACCAGACCAGCACCGATGCCGCAAGAATAAACGTTCCCGCCTTTTGCAAATACATCAGCGACTGTGAATAGACCGTGTGCCAGAGCAGTCGCAGACTTGGCCAGCGATATTTTGGCATCTCCATAACAAACGGCTCATCCTGCCCTTTGAAGACGAGGATATTGAGCAGTTTCGCGGCGAAAAGTCCAATCATCGCACCGGTGATATAGATGAGAAAGAGCATGTTCCCCGCAATGCTTTCGTCGAAGAACGCGGCGGTAAAGAGCACGTAGATAGGTAGTCTCGCACCACAGCTCATGAAACCGATGATGAAGAGCGTCAGCAGTCGATCTTTTTCATTTTTGAGTGTGCGTGCCGCCATATATGCCGGTACCGAACAGCCAAACCCCGTCACCAGAGGAATGAAACTCTTGCCGTGCAGACCGAACTTATGAAAGAACCCGTCCAGCAGAAACGAGACACGGCTCATGTATCCTGTCGTCTCCAGCAGGGCGATCCCCAGAAAGAGGATGATGATATTGGGCAGAAACATCACGACCGCGCCCACACCGGAGATCATACCGTCGCTAATGACCGAGCCCAGTTCACCGTTACCGAAGATAAGATGCGATTTATCCGCCAATGCTGTGAAAAACTGATCGATATAATCCATCGGGATCGCACCGAACTCAAATGTCGCCTGAAAGAGTCCCCACATCAAAAAGAGAAAAATCGGAATACCGAAATATTTATTGATCAGGATATCGTCTATACGATCGGTAAGGTTTTTCTCTTTTTTCTTTTCGATCGTCATCACTTCACGGGCGGCACCCCTTGCAAAAGCGATACGCTCATCTTCGAAAATCTCATCGAGATCTTTTGTACCGTAGTGGATATAAATATGGTTCAACGCTTCACGGACGATCGGTTGAAGCTCCAGCCATATCGGCTCGTCATGCAGATAGCGGTAGATCTCTTTGTCTTCCTGAAGCAGTTTGATCGCCACTTTGTCCCAGGGAATGCGACACTCGTACTTCTTCTCTTTAAAAAATTCGACGATACGCAGCTTCTCCTCTTCGATGACATCGGAATAGACGATCTTCGATTCGGTTTTGGGCTTTTTGTAGACTTCGATGATCGCTTCCTGCAGTTCATGAATCCCTTTCTTTTCAGAAGCGGAAGTTTTGATTACCGGTACACCGAGGATCTCACTCAGCTGTTTGTCGTCTATATGAATCCCCTCTTTTTCCGCCTCATCCATCATGTTGAGTGCGATAACCATCTTACGCCCGGTTTCAAGCAGCTCGGCGGTGAGGATCAGATTGCGTTCGAGATTGGTCGCATCGACAACATTGACGATGAGATGATAATCCTCTTTTTCGATAAAGTTCTTCGTCACGCGCTCTTCAAGGGTATAGTCATTGAGCGAATAGGCACCCGGTAGATCGATCACATGAATCTCGTAATCTTCACACTTTCTATCGTCACAGTAGTTGAAAACGACCTCGGTCTTCTCCACCGTGACACCGCTGAAGTTGCCCACCT
>JALWPY010000071.1 GCA_026994915.1 Campylobacterales bacterium | reverse complement strand
CTGGGCGGTCCGGGGACTTTCGGTAGTGGTGGGAGCAGTGGTCTCTGACGGGGATGTTACTGCTGCTCTCTGTTCAGGAGCCTTTTCGGCCTGCTGTGCGACATGTCGTGCCACCATACTTTGGATAGGCACCTCTTCGACAAAACGTTTTTCCTCAGATTGGGGTTGCATGGACGAGGATGTCAATGCTGTGTCTGTTTGTGGTTCTGTCAGATTGACTGTCGCTATTTCGGTATTGTATCTGTCCCAGAAAAAGACACTGCAGAGTGTGACAAGCAGCAAAAAGAGCAATGAACCCAGTAGCAGAACATTTTTGCTTGTCATGAATGCCTCTTTTTAAAATAGTTAATCTATAGTATTGAATTAAGATTCTAAAAAGAGTATACAAAAAAACTTTACTATTGTAAACCTTTTAGTAGTTTAAATTCACTGCAGTGTTTCAAAAGTTCACTATTATTTCCCTGGCAGACAAGTTTCCCCTCTTTAAGCACAAGAATTTTATCTGCATGGATAATACTGTTCATTCTGTGAGCGATGATGAATGTGATCTTCTCTTTGGCGATACGGTTGATCGCATCGGTGATTTTTTTCTCACTTTCACTGTCGAGCGCACTGGTGGCTTCGTCAAAGATAAAGATCTGAGGGTCACGGTAGATCGCTCTGGCAATGGCGATGCGCTGGCGCTGTCCGCCGGAAAAGTTAGTGCCAAACTCGTTGATCTGCGTATAGATTCCCTGTGGTAACTCTTTGACAAAATCCCATGCATTGGCATCCTTGAGTGCCCGGATCACTTTCGCTTCGTCGATAGCTTCTCCATACGCGACATTTGCCGCAACACTGTCGTTGAGTATATAGACGCGCTGGGTGACGATGGAGATATGCTTTCGCAGACTTTTGAGGGTATAATCGGCGATATCCGTTTTGTTGAAGAAAATATGGCCTGTCGTCGGTTCATAGAAGCGCAGAATCAGGTTGACGATGGAGCTCTTGCCGCCTCCGCTGTTGCCGACCAGCGCCACTTTCTCTCCCCTGTGTACCTCAAAAGAGATATCTTCCAGTGCCTTTTTGTCACGGTCGTACGTGAGGCCGACATGTTCGAACCGGACCGTGCGAATCGTCTCTTCGAGTCTTCGCTCTCCCTCTCTGATCTGCGGTGTGCGCCGGAGCAGTTGCTGGATGCGCTCGTTGGCAGCAATGGCATCCTGAATCTGGTTGAAGAGTTTGGAGACCTTTTTGATCGGAGTATAGAGCATGAAGAGTGCGGTCAGAAAGGAGAAGAAGCTCCCCACGCTCAGCTCGCCGTCGATCACCTGCTGACCACCCATGATGATTACCGCCGCAGCGGCGAAGGCACCGAGGATCTCCATGATAGGTGTGACCAGTTCGGTTGTGCGTACCGCTTTCATGTTGACTTTGAAGATTTCGCGGTTCTCTTTCTCGAAGCGGGCGGCTTCGAAATTTTCGACACCGTTGGCTTTGATCATCTCGATATTGTTGAAGATCTCGCTCAGTCTCGCTGTGAGGTTGGAGAGCATCTCCTGTGAAGAGGTAGAGAGGCGTTTCATCTTTTTGGTCAGGATAGAGAGTGGTTTGGCTGCCAGAGGGATGAATACGACGGAAATGAGGGCCATCTTCGGATCGAGATAGAAGATGTAGCCTGTCAGAAAGAGGATCGTCAGTATCTCCCGCATCATGATCGGGATCATTCCCGAGACGACGTTGCGGACACGTTCGACATCATTGACACTGCGGCTGATCAGTTCGCCGCTGCGCATCGTGTGAAAGAAACCGATCTCAAACGAGAGAATGCGCCGTACCAGTTTGTCGCGGATACGCCGTACGATATCCTGCCCGATATAGGCGGAGTAGTAGGCCTGCAGATAGGTGCCGAGACTCTTAAGCGCATAGACAGCGACGATGCCGAAGGGGAGGATATAGAGCAGATGTTCATTCTTCTCGATGAAAATGCGATCCAGCACCGGTTTGATCATGTAGGCGGTGAGTGCGGTGCCGGCAGCGGTCATGATCATCCCCGTGATCGCGAGAAAGAGTTTCTGCTTGTACTCGCCGAAATAGGGGGCGAAGTGCTTCAGAAGAGTGATGAAATCCTTCACGAGAGGCTCTTCTCCCAGAGTGTACCTTCAGGGGTATCCATGATCTGTACGCCCATTGCATGCAACTCGTCGCGAATCGCGTCGCTTCTGGCGAAATCTTTCACCTTTTTCGCTTCGCTGCGTTCATGGATCAGCGTTTCGATTTGTTTTCGGGTCGTTTCGTCGATCCCCTGCTGAAACCAGCGCCAGGGATCCTGACCTCCGATGCCGAGCAGATCCGTCAGCCAGGCGATATTGGCGAAGATCTCCTTTTTGAACCCCTTATCTTTGGGATTGACATCGAGTCGCTCGTTGGCGTTCTGGATCATCTCGTCGACCGCTGCGAGTGCGGCGGAGATGTTGAGATCGTCGCTGAGCGCTTCGAGCACACGTGCTTTGAACGCTTTTTCAACAGCAGAACCGCTTGTGATACCCAGACGCTTTTTGAGGCGGTAGAGTCTGTCGAGCCGCTTTTTGGAAGCGAGCAGATCCTCTTCGTTGAAGTTGAAGTTGGCGCGGTAGTGGGTAGAGAGGAGATAGAAGCGCAACACCTCTCCGTCGTAGACTTTGAGCGCATCTTTGAGAAAGAAGGAGTTGCCCAGAGACTTGCTCATCTTCTCTCCGTCGATCTGCACGAAACCGTTGTGCATCCAGTAGCGCGCCAGATAGTGGCCCGATTCGCACCGGCTCTGTGCCGCTTCATTTTCATGATGGGGAAAGAGCAGATCCGCACCGCCTCCATGAATGTCGATCTGATACTCATGATCGGTGGCAAGATGCTTTTTGATCATCGCCGAACACTCGATATGCCATCCGGGGCGTCCTCTGCCCCAGGGGCTTTCGTAGTCCGGCTCTCCCGGTTTGGAGAATTTCCAGAGTGCGAAATCTTTGGGGTCTCTTTTCTGGTCACTCCCCTCGACACGGGCGATATTCTGGCTCTCATCGACATGACGTCCCGAGAGGCAGAGGTATTTGGGATCTCTGGAGGTATCGAAGTAGACGCCGTCGTCGATCACATAGGCGCATGATTTTTGCATCAGATGGTCGATGAAGGTGATAATCTCGTCGATACTCTCGGTCGCTTTGGGGGCGA
Organism: Campylobacterales bacterium; assembly: GCA_026994915.1. Lineage (GTDB taxonomy): Bacteria > Campylobacterota > Campylobacteria > Campylobacterales > QNZT01 > QNZT01. Next base: position 19,095 of record JALWPY010000071.1, on the reverse strand, counting down.
TATCGGGATCATGCACGCCGATCGCATGCATATCTTCCGTGTAGCTTTGGATGTAGTGAGAGGTGATCTCCTCAAGGCTTTTGCCCGTCTCCTCCATCTTTTTGATGATCTTGTCGTCGATGTCGGTGAAGTTTCTGACGAAGGTGACCTTGTATCCCAGTGCGGTGAGGGTGCGGCGCAGCAGATCGAAGGCGACAGAGCTCCTAGCATGTCCCAGATGCGCGTCGTCGTAGACGGTCGGTCCACAGACGTAGATACGTACTTTTCGATCTTCCAGCGGAATAAACGCCTCTTTTTCTCTTTTGGCTGTATTATAGATAAGCAATGAGTAGTTCCTTTATCTGAAGCAGGAGGAGGGTTAGTACCCAGGCCTCCGCCAATATATATAGTGCAAATTTATGCCGGATTATAGCGTAAAATTTTGCTTTCCCAAAAGCACGCAGGGTGAGAATCAGTAAAACGACACCGCTGAGTGAACTTGCCAGTGCCAGTCCTGCTGCACCGAGTATCGAGATCAGAGAGAGTGAGAGAATGATATTGACCCCCAAAGCGATGCCCGAGATTTTGGCGGCATCTTTCTGGCGGTGGGTGGCGTAGAGCCAGAGTGAGAAGATTTTGGCGATCCCGAAAGGGATGAGCCCGATCAGGTACATCGAGAGGACCGTCGCGGTTTCGGTGGTGTCCTGCGCGCCGAACGCGCCGCGCTGATAGAGGAGCCAGACGATCTCGCGGCTGAAAATAATCCCCGTAATCGCCGCTGCAAGCAGCAGGGCCATCAGAAACCAGAAGCTGCTGGTCAGCATCTCAAGCGCTTTTGCCTCATCGTCGTTTTTGAGATAGCGGGTCACTTTGGGAAAGATCGCGACTGAGGTGGCAATAGCAAAGAGCGCGAGGGGAAACTGAAAGATGCGGTTGGCGTAGTAGAGATAGCTGATGGAGCCAGCTGCCAGAAAAGAGGCGAGCCATCCGTCCAGAAAAGCGGAGATCTGCGCCGTAGAGCTACCGACGACCGAAGCGAAAAAGGTGGAAGAGAAGCGCTTGCGATCCTCCGAGATGCGCTGCTCTTTCGCCCGGAAGTGTCTGAGCCCTCCAACCAGCAGACGGTGCAGCCCCAGCTTTTTGACCGCGATCAGATGGACGGCCACCTGCAGGAGACCGCCGATGATGACACCATAGCTGAGATAGTAGACGATCACTTCTCTGGGGAGCCCTCTGCCCAGCAGCAGGGCACTGATCAGGGCGATGTTGAGCAGTGCCGTAGCGAAGGCGGTCGTGGCGAAGTGGTTTCTGTACTGCAGTAGCGACGCCAGAAAGGTGACGATGAAGATCAGCACCAGATAGTAGAAGTTGATCGCCACTAAAGGTGCCGCTGCCCGGATCGTCGCATCGTCGAACCCCCATGCGATCAGTTTTGTGAAGAGGGTGTCGAAGAGGGTGACGAGCATGGCGAAAAAGAGCAGAAAAAGCAGAAAACGGATGAAGATCGCCGCGGCGAAGACCCCTTTGTGCCGGGCGTGGGTGAAGGCGGGGAGGAAGGACTGGGTGAAGGCCCCCTCTGCAAATATACGCCGGAAGAGGTTGGGGAGCTTGAAGGCGACGATGAAGATGTCGGTGTAGATATTGGCTCCTAGTATCGATGCCTGAAGCATATCGCGCAGAAAACCGAGAATACGGGAGAAGAGGATGCCGAAGCTGTTGGTGAAGATTGCTCTGAACATGGGTCTGTCAGAGCCTCTCTTTTCGCTGCACCTGCGCTGTGATCTTTACATGCGGGCTCTGCGCTTCGAAGATGTCACCGGGTTCGAGTGTTTCGAGTGCTGTTTTGCGGCCCTCTTTGACGATCTGGGCGATCCCCTTTTTGTCGCGTTTCGCAGGATCGTTACTTTCGTAGGCGCGTTTGAGTGATTCGAGCGTCTCTGTTTTGCGATTGAGTTGCAGCTGCATAAAGTTATCGAACTGTTGCCTGAGTGTGGAGATCTCCTGCATGTGGAGTGCCAGTTTTGCCTGGACGGAGTTCTGTTCGAAGAGCTGGTAGAGGTGTTGTAGTTGTGTCTCTTTTTTATGGAGGGTGCTTCGCAGAGTGTTATTGAAACGGTCGATCAGTGAATCGATTCCAAGCAGCACCTCTGTTTTGTCGGGCAGAAGCAGCTCCATCGCCGCCGAAGGGGTGGGAGCGCGCAGATCGGCGACGAAATCGCTGATCAGAAAGTCGATCTCGTGTCCGACGGCCGAGACGACAGGTGTCCCGGCTTCAAAGATCGCCTTCGCAACGATCTCTTCGTTGAATGCCCAGAGATCCTCCAGACTTCCGCCGCCGCGCCCGACGACGATCGCGTCGGCACCGAGTCTGTCGGCAATGCGGAGATTGCGAGCGATCATCTCCGCACTCCCTTCACCCTGTACCTGTGTATCGATCAGGGTGATCTTGAGCAGCGGCCACCGCTTCTGTGCGACACGAAGCATATCCTGCAGCGCGGCGCCCGTGCTGGAAGTGACCAGTACGATGTGTCGGGGGTAGGAGGGCAGTGATTTTTTGCGTTCCGTGTCGAAATAGCCTTTCGCTTCGAGCTTTTTTTTGAGCTGTTCGTAGGCGAGCGCGAGTGCGCCGCTTCCGGCCGGTTCGATCGAGGTGCAGTTGATCTGGTAACTTCCTCTTGGAGCATAGACCGAGATGCCGCCTCCCACGATGACCGCCATCCCCTCCTCGAGCCGAAACTTCAGACGTTGGTTGTTACCTCTGAACATGACGCATGCGATGGCGCTTTTGTCATCTTTGAGGGTAAAATAGAGGTGTCCTGAACTGTGGTAGGTAACACGACTCACTTCCCCTTCGACGAGGATGTTGAGGTAGTGGGTTTCGAGCAGTGATTTGATCTGGTTGTTGAGTGTGGTGACGGAGACAGGTGTCAGCATGAACCCTCTTTTGTTTTAGGTGATTTTGCCAAAAGAGGGTTTAAAGTTGTGTTGAAGATCTAAGGTTGTTCGACCAGAAGACCATCTGCAACATTGTAAATGTACGTTTTTGTATTGGTCTGTCGGTCGTCATCGAGCGCAGTCATCACGACTTTGATTGTTGCTACACCATTGTTGGTATGAAACCACTTTTTGCAAATGCCTGGAGCTTGATCGTTTGCTTCGTTAAATTCTGTCTGTGTTGTCGTAATTGGACCACTTTCTATTGTTCCGTCAGCTTTGTAATAAGTGTAGTTATAGGTGATCTCTTTGATATCTTTGGGATCATTACTTCCATAGAGAAATGGTCCGTCTTCAGGATAGAGATGCAGGCTGTCTGTGTCATGGGTATTGTCGCATTGCAGATAGAGACCACCTCCGTCACCATCCACATCCCCTTTGGTCAGTACTGGCAAAGGTGGGGTTGCCTGTGGTTCCTGTGGTTGTGTGTTGTTGGCCGTCAAAGTTACGCAGGTCTGATTCTCCAGATTGTCGTTGTCAACCGCGATAAGGCAGATCTGCTTGCTTTCACCGGGGGCGGGGCATACAACGACACTGCCCGATTCGACACCATCCACTTTCCATATATTTTCGACGACTCTGCCATCTGGATCACTGCTGGCAGCGGTCAGCGTGATTGTCTGGTTAGTGGTTGGGTCGCATGTGAGGTTGCCCTGAAGCGGTTGTCCGTCGAGGGTGATGACCGGTGTCGGTGCTTGAAGACCGTTATTGCTGGCTGGCGGTACATCCATGCAGCAGCTGCTGTCACAACCATTTAACAAGAACATTCCTAGCAGTGCCGGGAGAAGTGTATATGCAGTTTTTAGCATAAAATATCCTTTAGATTAAATATATTTAATATTTTAGTCATTAGGAACTTTACTTTCGTATAAAGTGAGACCAAACATTAAAAAAGGTAAAATTAATTTTATCAAGTATTTCTTTAATGGAAGTTAAGTTAGAATTTTAAAAAGGAGTTACATGAATCAGGAAGTCGCAAAATTTTCACGTTTGGGTTTCGTACTCTCCGCTACGGGTGCTGCGGTAGGTCTTGGAAATATCTGGAAATTTCCCTATATTACGGGTGTCTATGGTGGCGGTGCTTTTGTCATGGTCTACCTGGTGACGATTTTGCTTATCGGTGCATCACTGCTGATCGCCGAGATGGTGATCGGTAAACGGGGGCAGAAAGATTGTGTAAGCAGCTTCGAAGAGCTGGCTCCGCCGCGCAGGAAGGGGTGGAAATATGCCGGTTTCTTGTTCGTGACGGGGCTGGTGATCATGACTTTCTACTCGGTCGTGATCGGCTGGATCTTTTACTATATCTATCTCTCTTTCGCCGGCCTGCCTACGACAATCGAGGATGCCAAGGAGGTTTTTGACAATCTCTATGGCCATGCGCCTTTTCTGCAGATCTCCTTTCATCTCATTTCCGTTCTTTTTGTGGCAGTCGTGCTGCTCGGAGGTATCAAAAAGGGTATCGAAAAGACCAACCTGATCCTGATCCCGTTTCTTCTCTTTATCCTGCTGGGGTTACTGGCCTATGCGACCGGATTCGATGGGTTCGGCAAAGCGCTTGCCTTTATGTTTGCTCCGGATTTTTCCAAACTCAACTCCGAAGCGATCATCCGTGCAGTGGGACACTCCTTTTTTACTCTCTCGATCGGCATCGGCTCGATCATGACCTATGCGGCGGCGCTCCCCAAACACAGTAACCTCTACAAAGCGGGCCTGATGGTTGCTTTTATGGATACACTGATCGCCCTGATCGCAGGGCTGGTGATCTTCTCTTTTCTCTTCGAGTTCGGCGGCACACCGGACAAAGGGCCGGGTCTCGTATTTGTCTCACTGCCGGTCATCTTTGCCAAGCTGGGAACGGCCGGGAGTGTCATCGCTCTGGTCTTCTTTCTGGCGATGGCGGTAGCCGGGCTCACTTCTGCCATCTCCCTGGTAGAGCCGACGGTAATGTATCTGGAAGACCGTCTGGGATGGTTGCGCAAAAAAGCGGTATTCTGGAGTTCACTGCTCTATTTTGTCATTGGAGTGCTGGTCATCCTCTCGATCTCCGACGGGTTCAAAGCTCCTCTGACGTTTGGTGAAAAGTCACTTTTCGATCTGCTGGAGTTCAGTGTCGACTCATTTTTGATGCCACTTGGCGGGATCTTAATCGCACTTTTTGTAGGATATGTGATGAAAAGAGAGATCGTCGAAGGCGAGCTGCTGGGGCATATGGGCAAATGGGTCTTTCGGATCTGGTATTTCAGTATCCGTTATATCGCTCCGGTGGCAGTACTCTTTTTGGCATATACTGCATTAAATGTAGAGTAATTATTGGACAGACTCCTCTGAGAAATCAGATTTTCAGAAGATTGCGTAACGAAGGGAAGGGAACAGCAGATGCAAAATTTTAATATATTGATACCGGTTCAGGGAAAGGGTGAGGATGAGAAAATCTCTCTGATCGGTGCACGTGACCGCTGGGCGCTGATAGAAGTGGGAGAGGGAAAAATTCAGGGTATCACGTACCATGACGACAGAAATAGGATCGAAGCTTTTATCGATTCAGTGGTTGTAATGGATAAAAACGACGAAGTTGCCGATTTCTTCGCGGAGTCGATTCCGGTACTAGAGGCACCGGTTCAGCGGACGATAGAGGATATCATAGAGGCATACATGTTCAAAGAGCTCTATGAAGTGCCGATTCAGTTTTAGTCCGTTCAGCCCTCTTTGAGAAGGCTGCGTTTGTCGAGTTTGATTGTGACGAAACTGCTTTCGAAGACAACGATACCTTTGACCGTTCCCACGACATCGACATGCTTTTTACCTGAACTGGTGGTGGTGGCATGTGCTTCAAAGATCACCTCCTCATCTTCGATTTTGACAGGATCGAGAAAGTCGATTTTGGCGCTGATGAGGTGTGAATCTTTCTCGTTTACCGATGCAACTGCGCAAAAATTGGCGCATGAAAAGAGAGAAGCTTCATAGATATAGGCACTCTCGTCGATACGTTCGCTCAGTTTGGTCAACAGTTTGACTCTGGCATGTCCGTTGGCAAGTGTCAGTAACTCATATGAGTGATTCTGCTGGATCTGCATATGGGTACGCAGTGTCTCATCAAGGAGATGCTCTCCCTCTTCTCTCTCTTCAAGCGTTTCTGTTTCCATTTCCATGGCAAATTCCCTTTGGTGATCTTGTCGCTGCAGACAATATCGGAAAAAACGGAGATTTTTTAAAGTACGGCGCGGATATAGAGTCGTTTGGGTGCAGGATACCCTTCTATCGTTCTGGATGGATCGTCTGGATCGAGAAAGTTCTCCAGGCTCTCTCCAATGATCCACTCGGTTTGTCGCTGCTCATGCGGTGTGGTCGTGGTCACTGCCAGCAGATCGACTCTTTTGAAACCGGCACGCATGCACCAGTTGGTGAGGGCGCTGAGTGTGGGGATGAAGTAGATATTGGGAATTTTAGAGTAGGTTTTACGGGGTGTCAGTGCAATCTCCTCCTCTCCGTCGATCATGAAGGTATCCAGAAAGAGTTCTCCGCCCGGGTTGAGTCCCTTTTTGAGAGATTTGAGGGTAGCGACAGGATCGCTGCGGTGATAGAGGACACCTAGACAGAAGATTGTATCGAACTTCTCTTCGTAAAAGGCGACATGCTCGACGCCCAGAAGTTCGTAAACAATGTCACTTTGGATAAAATGGTTGATAAAATCGAACTGTGTCATAAAGAGGGGAGAGGGGTCGAAACCGACGATTTTTGCAGGCTTCTGGGCCAGCATACGAAACATATAGTAGCCGTTGTTACAGCCGATGTCGGCGACACGTTTCCCGTTCAGATCGAAGTGCGGTGCAAGCAGATTGTATTTAAGCGCGCTGTTCCATTCACTGTCGATGAAGATATCTCCAATTTGAAAAGGGCCTTTGCGCCACGGACGCATCGCCCACGCTGTCTCGAAAATCTCTTCTCTGAGACCGGGTGTGAGATCTGCTTCTATCGTGATTCTGTCCTCCAGTCGACAGCGGGAGGGGATTTCCGGGAGTGCATCGAGCATCGCTCTGAGCGGTGCGATATTTTTCCAGCTCAGCCACTTGCGACGCTCACTCCGTAATTGTTGCAGGTTCAACACACTCCCTTTCTGATATACCGTCGGAATCGGAGCTGTTCTCACCGGCATCGATGCCCCGGCTCAGGCTTTTCCCCGCGCTTTTGATCCCTTCCGTCACATCTTTATAGTCGATAAGATTGGGTGGACACTCTTTGTGGTAGATACCACAGTTGTCGTAATACTCTTTGCAGTTGTCATAGAGGTGTGCAGAGACGCCGGTATCGTTGAAGTAGAGACATCCCTGCAGCAGAAACAACAGGGGAAGTGGCAATAAACGTTTCATATCCGATTTTACACTATTTAGCGTTAAAGTAAAAATGCCGATATAGGGTCAGAAACCAGAAAAAAGGCAGCTTATGCAACTTGTAGAGATAAGTCAGGATCAGGCACAGGAAGTGTGTGTGGTGCTGGAAAATATCTTTGAACATATCAAATCGGTGCAGGAGGATGTGTCGAAACTCAACTTTGAGGCGATGCAACAGATAAACGATCTGATCTTCGGATCAGGGATAGAGGTCGACGACGACGTTTTTGTCGCCCTTCAGCATCAGGATATATTGACGCAGCAGCTTGGTGCGATCAGTGAGCTTTCACAGACACTGCAGAGACATTTGCAAAATTATGAAGATTATGAGACTCTCGAGAGTAAATTTCTCTCGGCACTGGAGATTGCCAAAGCCAAAAAAGAGGCCTATCGCGGGAAAGCTTTTTAAAGCCTCTCCTTACTCTTGCGCACCCTGCTGCGCCAGTGTATAGATCTTCATAAACTCGCGCTCGTAGAGGACTGCAACAGATTTTTCCCTGATTACCAGCCCATTTTCATTATTCGTATCATTGGCTTTCTGTGTAAAATTATAGGAGCCTGTGATGACGAGATCATCGATGATCATCACTTTGTCATGCAGCGTAAATTTGTTGGCATCGAGATAGACCGGAATACCGTTCTCCCGAAGCATGCTATATTTTGAACTCTTCTGATAACTGTTCTGCTTTTCGTCAAACACCCCGCGAACTGCAACTCCCTCCTGCTGTTTTGCGATCAGCGCTTCGGCGATTGGTTTGCTTGTAAAAGCGAAAGCGAGAAAATCGATGCGCTTCTGTGCATGTTCGATCAGCTGTAAAATTCTCTGTTCAAAATCGTCTTCGGGAGAGAACCAGACCTCCAGGCTGCTGCAGATACAGGCCTGTTCCAGATAGGCCTCTTTCCGGAGCTCTTCAAATTCACGACCATAGGCCGATGCAACTCTCTCACTCTCTATTCTGACGAGGTTTTCATTGTTGCGATAGAATGCGTAGTAGGTGTAGTTGCATGAGCCGCTCCATACCACATGATCGTCGATGATCGTGAACTTGTCATGCATCAGAGCATTTTCATCGGTATCACTGTAGACGGGTATGCCGTTTTCGCGCAATCGTTTGAAGTCGTCACTGAAGTAGTTGGCACTGTCGGTGATCACCTCGACGCTGATACCTCTCTGGTGTGCATGCAACAGTGCATCCCGGATGCGGTCGTTGGTCATGGCGTAGACTGCGACACGCACCGATTTTCTGGCACGACCGATATCCTCGATGAGCAATCTGTCGATGCCATCGCCTTCATGATAGTTACCGCTGGTCTGGGAGAACCATACATCAATGGCGATCTGTGTCGTCTGCTGCGGAGTGTTTTGTGTGACAGTGCTGCGCTCGACATCGGCACATCCAAAAAATATGGAGATAAAAAGAAGCGGCAACAGCCATCGCACAGCAATCATCAGTACTCATCCTTGTAGATGATATCCATACCGTTGTTGTCGGGGCTGAAGACAAAATCTGCTTCGAAATGGTCACTCAGTTTGTAGCGGATCTTGATCGTCTGTACAATATCGTTGATATAGACGATCGTTACATTTTTGGATATCTTTTTACCGATTTCGACGCCAAGTTTTCCTGTCTCGGTCGTAGTAAGGACGAGTTTGTCGAGTTTGATCCCGAAGTTCTGGACGATCTCTTTTGCAAAGACGGTACCAAACATCGAAATGGCTGCTCTGGAGCTGTCCTGGTTGCTTCCAAGCAGATCTTGTGTCGTCGAGTTGAAGAGGAGTATCGAGAGAATGTCACTCTGGCTCAGGTAGGGTGTTGAACTGAAATTGATGGAGGGTGTATCCATCTGCCCGGTAATATTGATGTGGATTGTGTAGGGATCGCTGCGATGTTCGGCATGAATATTGAGATAAGGGTTGAGTGGATCGCCGCCGAAGAGAATTTCACTGCTGTCAAGTTCAAACTCTTTACCGCCCTGGGTATGTGTGCCGCTGAGGATTCGGATGATACCCAGCAGCTCGAGAGGTTTACCGATCTCTTTCCAGACTTTGAGATCGGCTGTCAGTTTGACATTTGTGTTGGGGATCTTGTAGTAAATCGGTCGTTCCGTCACGATCGAGATATCGAGTGAGAGTCTGTCCTGTTCCTGTGCTTCACGGAGATTTTGCTGATCCTGTATGATGATGATATCATCATCCTGGATATTGTGTATCTTTCTGTGTTCGTAGGTGATCGTACCCCCCTTGATGCGTATCTCTCCCTCTATATCGGTCATTTTGGGGGAGAGCGTCATCTCCAGATCGGTATCGAACCTGAAATCGCCTTCGATATCCTTGTAGTGATAGTTTCGTGCCCTCACTTTAAAGAAACCATACTGTTTTGCATAGTTGTAGTGACCGACGATTTTTCCCTGATCGTTGATCCAGAAACGTTCGACGCGTAACGCTCCGGGTTGAAATCTGAGAGAGGAAGGTTTGGTGGCGAAAAAGTAGCGATCGCGATCGAGGTAGGTATTGAAATGGTATCGCAGCAGTTGCAGATTTCCATTTTCATACTGCAGATCGCCGGCAATCTTCTCACCAAAGAGAAATCTGTTGGGTTTATACTCGTAGATAAACCATTTTCCGTCTAGATGGGTCTCGGTCTTTGAGAGTGCGGTAATCCGCGACTGCAGGATGATCTCACCATCCATCGGAAGCGGCTGGAAGTCGTAGAGCTTCTGCAGGGTGATCTGAAACTCACGTAAAGAGCTGGTTTGCAGCGTGACATTGCAATCTCTCTGAATATCGCCTTTGAGTTCCAGATGCGCGCTTTGCAGATTAATCGTCGCGTCAGTGTTGTTGGTATCGAAATTTTCTGTGACATGCCCCTTCAGATAGCGGCTGTTTAATTTCAGATCTCCCCGGTGCTGAAAGTAGGTGAAATCGAGCGTGGCCGGAAAGAGTGCCTGCTCTTTGAGTCTGGGAAGAAGACGCCTGTAGAGACTTTTTGCAGGTTTGTTCAGACGGGCTTGTATTGTCGTTCTCTTTGCGATGGAGGCAGTTGCATTGATATCTGCCAGATTGGACTGGATGGTGAATGTGGGATGCAGTGGCAGAAACTCTCTGATTTTGACAGGAAGTTCTCCTTTTAACGAAAACCTGAGCGCTTCAAGCAGCGGCGGCAGTTTCTGATAGCCCAGATCCGCAGGTGTAAGCACTCTGGATGTCAGATGTAGCTTGCCGGAAGCGTAGGTCTCACTCTGATATTCTGCCTGCAATGCGACACTTCTGAGCTGTGCACTGATATTGTGTGTATCACCGGCGAAGGTGATATTACTCTCCCGCAGAAGCGATGCTACAGGATCCGGGAGATGGTTCACCTGAGGGACGCTCAGATTTCCATCGTAACGAAAACGCTTTTGGGGATCGAAATAGATATGGCCCCGCAGCATTGCTTCGGGAGTATAGAGAGACTGGAGGGAAGCTTCGATATCTCCTTTGAGACGATGTGATTGAAACCGGTAGGTGACATGCGCTTTGATCTCGGGAATGTTGACTCTGTATGCTTTGTAACGTTTGATCAGCAGGTCGTTGGCTTTGGCATAGGCTTTGCCGTTGATACCCTCTTTGTCAAGTGTCAGATAGACTTTGATCGGATGGATATTCCTGTGATTGACAAAAGGGACGAAACGCTTGAAGTAGGTGTCGTTCATCGTCACGTCCGCTTCGGTGTAAAACCGGTTCCGGCGAATGTTACCGCTGCTGGAGAGTTCCCACATATTGGTAGTGGCATCGATATAGACATGCGCCGCATCGAAGTGTCTGAGATCTTTTGAAGCAAGGTTCCTGACACTGAGTGACCAGTGTCGTATATCGTAACGGCGATATTTCAGAGGCTTGGTATAGACGATGAGGTCATCGACATAGAGCGCTTTGATGAGTCTCTGCCCGGAGGTTTTGTGTTGCTTTTGCGGTTCACCGGCTGTGATCTTTTTGATGAGCGCTGCGATTTTGGGTATGTCGATATTTTCAAGCCACAGTTTTTCAAAGGACAATTCGCTGTTTTGAATCTTCCCCAATGCAGTGATATCAGCATAATTGCTCTGGGTCAGAAAAGAGAAAGAGTCGATATCGATATGCTGAAGATTACCTTTGATCCCATTTGCCTGCAGTTCGATGCGTGAAACTTCTAACGCATCCATGTGAAAAGGTTTGGCAGAAAATACCAGCTGAGAGACTTCGACTTCGGGGATTTCGACCGGCCCCTGACTCTTTGGGGAGGCAAATTTGGCACGCAGATGGCGTATCCATGCCTCTGTCAGCGGTATGTCGAGATTTTTGATACTGATTTCATCGATTTTCAGAGTCGCCGTCAGCAATGCTTTGAAATTCCAGTCGATGGTCGCTTCCGGTGTGAGCAGCTGATTTTTATAGCGGATATTCCTGACCTTAATCGTTTTGAGCAGATTACCCGAAACCTTCTCGTAACTCAGATCGAGTTGCCTGGTGGTATAGTTGAGAAAGAGGGTCAGCGTATTGGGATTTTGCAGGGCGAAAAGTGCCAGCGCCCCCAGTAATATCGTGACTTCGACCAGGCCCAGAAACTGTACAGTACGCTTTTTCAATACGATTGTCCTATCTGAAAGTGGATTGCATACTGCTTTTTGTCCTCCAGGCTGAAACCGACATCGAATTTGACCGGCCCGATGGGTGTGTTGTAGCGTATGCCGGTACCGACTGAGTGTTTGAAGTCAAGATTGAAATTGAGCGTATCTTTACTGATCATCGTCGAATCCCAGAAGAGTGCCATACTGATCTGTTTGTATACAGGATGGCTGATCTCCAGTGTGTTGTCGATCATCGTACGACCGCCTACGTCACCGCATGCCGCGTCAAATGCTCCCAGTGCATTGTAACTGTAGGCGCGGTTGCTGAAAGCGCCACCGGCATAGAAGAGTTTCGATTCGGGCAGTCTGTTGTCATACTCCTTGAGGAGGCCAAGCTTCGATTTTCCGGCGATTGTCAAACGGTCCAATGTATAGATGGCACGTGCCTCCCAGAGCATTTTGGTATAGGTGATGTCAGAAAGAAGATAGCGGATACCCCCTTCGTAATATTGGCTGAGATAGAAACCCTTTTGGGGATTGATCTTGGAGTCACGCAGATCGAAAATCAACTCGCCGTAGGGATAGAACATGAAAAAGTCACCTGCAGAGATATTACAGATATCTTTAAATTTTTTGATCTGAATATACTCCAGACCTGTCCCGAAATCGACACTGAACCAGTCATAATCGATCATCAGATGTACTTTGTCAGCCAGTTTTTTCTCTTCGAAGTTGTCATAGATGAGCTTTGAGTAGCTAAAGCTGTTTTTGAAGTCCAGATAGTAGTTGTATCCCGGAACTTTGATCACTGCCGGCCAGAAGAAGCCATTTTGTATCAACTGCTCCCTTTGAGAGTATTTGAGGTCAAATGAGAGCTTTTTGGCATCGCCTGTGAAGTTTTTACGGTTCCAGTGAAAAAAGGCTTTGGCGCCGTAGTTGGTTTCGTATCCCAGACCGATCTCCCGTCGGGTCGGCTTCTGTTTGGGGAAGAGGGTGATGTCTGTGTCGACACGACTATCTTTTTTACGTGTGTTGAGTTCGATCCCATCGAAGGCTTCGAGGCCGGAAAGGGTACTGTAGCTTTTGTTGATCTTCTCCAGTGAGTAGGGATCATTGCTGCGAAACAGGAGTCTGGAGAGGACGACCCGTTTGGAGATCCCTTTTGGGGGATGGACGTTGATCAGGCCGAAAAAGCACTTGCCACCAGGTTTGAGCCTGTATTTGAGATCGGCGATGTTTTTTTTGATATCGACATAGGCCTTGGCGTCGAGAGCATAGTTGCAGTAACCGTCATTGAGCATCTTCTCTTTGATCGCCTGTTTGATTTTGACAAATTTACCGGCTCTGAACCGTTCTCCCACCGAAAAAGTGATCAGCTTTCGGATAGGATACAGACTCTCGATATCGATATGCCGGACTTTGACCCAGGTCCCCTCACGGACCAGAAACGTGACGGTGGTATTGTCCTCTTTTTTACCGATGCGCGCATGATAGAAACCTTCTGATCGGTAGAGGTTTTCGAGCTGCTCCTGCAGGGAGTTGATGATTTTTGGATTAACTTTGGCTTTTTTGGGTTTCCAGAACTGATACCACGCGGGAAGTGAAAGGCCAAGACTCTCATAGATATAGGAAGATTTGAGAACTTTGTTGCCCTTGATCTCGACATATTTGAAGGAGGGATTTCCCGCCAAAAGAAGCGCAGGGAGTAACAACAGCAAAAAAAAGAGATGCAATTTCAACGACAACCCATGCCCTTCCAGTTTTGGTAGTGAGACTCTGATGACGATTATAGCAAATTACTATAAACCTATATTCATCCAGGTGGTGTGAATGGTTCGGTTTTCGTAACTGTCATAGTGGTTTTGAACGACAATATCGACATAATAGTCATCTATGGGTATCACGCGCAGCGTCATGTGGGCATTGGTGATCTTGAACTCGCCATCGAAGGGATTTTTGTCTCTGTATCCCCGCATCGGGGAGAGTGTGGTGAAAGTGAGTCTTCCGAGGTAGCTGTTGAAGAGTGTACCGTGGTAACTGTACCGGTATGCATAGCTGCAGGTATCCATCGAAAAATCGAGTACGATATTTTCATAAGTGTCGTCACCTGAAAAATCGCTTCTCTGAATTCTCAGTTCGTCGGATGAGAGGACCAGTTTGAGTCTCTCTCTGCTGTAGTCCTCATCATAGTGCACTCCTATCCTGCCGTTTAGGTAGAGTGTTGTATATCGGTTCTTCAGCCAGGTATTATGGTAGGCAATATCCAGTTCGATTAGCCGGTTCGTACTGTCTGCCATATCCTGATACCATGTAATGTCGATCGGGCCGCTGAGATGGCTACGATCGTCGTAATAGGTTGTGTAGATACAGTCGTCATAAGCCAGATGTATCAGGTCGCCTGTTTCGAACGTCAGTGCATAACCATTCTGATCGATTTCAAAACGTATATAACCGCCCTCCTGACAGGCATAGCGCTCTGCGGGATAGCGTTCGCGGGTAACTGTGGTATATCCGTCGGTAGCCAGAAGTGCCGCATCTGCAAGGGCATGCTGAGAGAGAAAAACCGTTTTGACGATCTTCTTGACTTCGTAATCACTCAGGTCGTTTCGGTAGTCGAGACTCTCAGCGACAAAAACGCAGCCGTGCAACAGGAGCAGGGTGAACAGTATGACGAGTGTAGCGTAAAATTTGCGCATCTTCTCTCCTTTACAATCAGGAACGATCGGCCCCCTCTCAGAAGCCGTTTTCTCAAATCATGATAAAGGAAAATGGTGAAAATATCGTGAGTTGTTACTCAGCGATCGCGACCCCCGCACCATAATCGTAAACGAGAGAGATCCCGATCACATCCTGATAGATCAGCAACAGTGCGAGAAAGAAGAAAAGGGTGCCGACGACATAGCGCAGAGCATCCTTTTTGACGATCATAGAGATGATTTTGAAGAGTAGCAGGATTGCATATCCGAGTGCGAGATAGGTTCCGAGTTTGGCATGTGCATCGTAGGTTCCCTGTCCGAGCTTTGGAAGGAGATCCCGCAGATGCCGATCCTGAGCGATGCCTGTCAGATATGCCATGACAATCAGAATAAAACTGGCGAAGAAGAGGAGGTTCGCGGCATTGACGTACCCTTTGTTGGTGCATTCATTTCCGGCAGTAAGCACGGCGATAAAATGGAAAAAGAGTGCCATCAAAGGGACAACGATGGCGAAGTCGACGATATAGGGATGAAAGAAGCCGATGTCAAAGGGTGACTGCTGTAAAAAGTTGTAGAGCGACTGTTCGACACTGGACAGATTCATGAGCATCCCCTTAAAAGATAATTCAAAGTGTATTTCAAAGGCTCTTAAAAGCCTGACAAAAATGGGGATTAATTGTTTTTTTTATATAATATTTAACCTACTAATCAGGCTTTTTATAGACTACTCCTCCGAGGAGAAATCCTCTCTGCGGTCTGACCCTCTCGTCGTAGTCTATAAAAAGCCTGATTTCAACAGGATATTCTCTTATCAAGCATAATAAAGGAAGAAATTGAGAGCGTTAATCAGTGTCAGTGACAAAAGCGGTGTGGTCGATTTTGCTGCAAAACTTGCAAAACTAGGATTTGAGATCGTCTCTACAGGCGGTACCTACAAACTCCTCAAAGAGGCGGGGATCGATGCGATCGAGATCAGCGATGTGACGAAGTTTCCCGAGATGTTCGACGGGCGTGTCAAAACACTTAATCCCTACATTCACGGAGGGATCCTCCACAGACGCGATCTGAAAGAGCATGTCGAGACAGCACAGGAGCACGGTATCGTCGGGATCGATCTGGTCTGTGTCAACCTCTATCCGTTCAAAGAGACGATCGCCAAAACCGACGATTTTGACGAAATCATCGAAAATATCGACATCGGTGGTCCGGCGATGGTGCGCAGTGCTGCCAAGAACTTCGCAGACGTCATGATCGTCACCGACAAAAACGACTACGACGAAGTGATTGAACGCCTCCAAAACGGCGAAAACAGCCTCGAATTTCGCAGAGGTCTCATGATCAAAGCGTTCGAACATACCGCAGCCTACGATGCGATGATCGCCAACTACATGAATCGCCGTTTCAACGGAGGATTCGGTGCGAAACAGTTCATCGTCGGAAGCAAAGTTTTCGACACCCGTTACGGTGAAAATCCGCATCAGAAAGGGGCGCTCTACGAGTTCGAGGCGTTTTTCACCAAACATTTCAAAGCACTCAAAGGCGAAGCGAGTTTCAACAATATGACCGACATCAATGGTGCGGTCAAAATCGCCGCGTCGTTCGGCACCGCACCGGCCGTATCGATCATCAAGCATGCCAACCCCTGCGGCTTTGCGATCAAAGAGAGTCTCTACGAGAGTTATGTCGAAGCACTTCGCTGCGATCCGATCTCGGCATTTGGCGGTGTCGTGGCGATCAACGGCACACTCGACAAGAAGCTTGCCGAAAAGATCAACGAGATCTTTACCGAAGTGATTATCGCGGCCAGTGTCGATGAAGAGGCGCTCGAGGTCTTTGCAAATAAGAAGCGCATCAAGATCTTCACACAGGAGAGCGACTACCTCACCCTTGCAAACGATGCGTACGACTTCAAACATGTTGACGGAGGCTTTGTCTGGCAGGAGAGTGACAAAGTACGCGACGAAGAGGTGAAAAACGCGAAATGTGTTACCAAAAAAGAGGCCTCAGAGCGTGAGATGAAAGATCTCGAGATCGCATGGAAAGTGGCGGCACTGACCAAGTCCAACTGCGTCGTTTATGTCAAAAATGGTGCGATGGTCGCGATCGGTATGGGGATGACCAGCCGTGTCGACGCCGCCAGATGTGCACTTCAGAAAGCAAAAGAGAGCGGTCTGGACGTCACCGGTGCGGCACTCGCAAGTGAAGCCTTCTTCCCGTTCAGAGACTCGATAGACGCAGCGGCGCAGGCAGGTGTGAGTGCGGTGATAGAGCCGGGCGGCAGTATTCGCGATGATGAAGTGATAGAAGCGGCGAACGAACACGGCATGAGTCTCTACTTTACGGGCATAAGACACTTTTTGCACTAATCCCCTCTGCCGTTTTGACGATATAAATAAAAAGAAAAAAGGGAATAAATGGTAGCAAGAGTATTGGTCGGACGGTTCGGAGGTATATTTGCACTGAAGGAGAAAGCCTTGAAGGCAACCGGACTGAAGCGCAAACTGCTGAGTACGCTCTACTACATGTACCAGTACGAAAACGGCAGCAGTGTCAATATCGTCACCGAGTTTGCCGGGCCTCCCTGTCTGCCGCACGACCTGAAGGCGATCTTCATCTCAGGGCCGGCTAAAATCGGTAAAGATTGCGTCATCTTCCACAATGTCACGATCAATGCGATCAACCAGATCGACCATCCGCACTTTGGTGCGCCGGTCATCGGGGACAACTGCTACATCTCTCCCGCCGTGACAATCATGGGCGGCTGCAGGATCGGAAGCAACGTCTATATCAATGCCAACGCGACAATCACCGAAGATATTCCCGACAACTCCGTTGTCGAAGTGTTACAGGACGGCAGCCAGAAGATCACCACCTATCCACTCGAAAAGCCCGTCGATACGAAGTACTACTCCCACAATGGTCAGAAATGGATTTGCAACGAGGGGGGCGGCTGGTGTGACGTCACCGACGTAACCAAACGCAAAAAACTCTTCGAGATGTATGGGAAATAGTGACGCTTAAAGAGCGACGAACTTGCGAAAGAGTAGCATGGCGAGTATCGTCGCACCAACACTGAAGAGTACATTGAGTGTGATATTTAAAAAAGCTCTGTAATAGGCACTCTGTTCAATCAGCATCGTCGTTTCGTAGCTGAATGTTGAAAAGGTGGTCAGTGCACCCAGAAATCCGGTGATGAAAAAGGCGCGGTATTCGGGTGCTACCATCTGCTCGAACCAGAGCGCTGCGATACCGATGATGAAACTGCCGATGACATTGACACTCAGGGTGCCAACCGGAAAAAACCCGCCAAAGAGTTTCTGCACACCACTTGCGATCAGAAAACGGGAAATCGCACCGAAAAATCCGCCAAAACCGATATAGAGCAGGGTCATATTGATCATGCACGTCCCTCTTTGTGTTTATACTGCATCACTTCGACATCGCTGAGTGTGACCAATCCCTCTTCCATAATCTCTTCCAGACGGGAGAGAAAGGTACGGATCTTCTCCTCGTCATCGATCATTTCAATCACGAGGGGGAGAGATTGTGAAAGAGCGATGATCTGAGTGGTTCGGATTTCGCTGTGGATGCCCATCCCACTGACACTTTTGTAGACAGTTGCCCCGCTGAGCCCCTTCTCTTTCGCCTCCTGAAGGATCACTTGCCAGAGTGGTTCTCCTTCATATTTGTCATTGGTATCGATATAGATTTTGAGTAGTTTTTTTGTACCTAAAAGATGTTTCATCGCTTACTCCTTGAAGAGTGGAGCCGCTTATTCGATCTCCAGGTCGATATTATAGTACTTTTTGACTATATTCTGAAAACTGTGGAGTAGCTCATCGGCAGTGGTACCGTCGTCCGGATAAGTGACGATCGAAT
The DNA here is from genome assembly GCA_026994915.1 of Campylobacterales bacterium. Taxonomy (GTDB): domain Bacteria; phylum Campylobacterota; class Campylobacteria; order Campylobacterales; family QNZT01; genus QNZT01. Next base: position 572 of record JALWPY010000071.1, on the reverse strand, counting down.
CACGGAAATGCTCTCCCAGGAACTCCTGAAGCCCTTCGAGTAATTTGTAGGCACCGTGATAGTCGGTTTTGGGAAGCAGGATAATATAGTTGTCCCCATATTCAAAGATAATATCACTGTCGCGAAAGATGATCTGGATACTCTTTTTGATCTCCAGACTCGGATGCTCTTCCAGTTTGACGAAAAGGAGGGAAAATTCAGCGAGGCTACGCTCTTCGAAACGCTCGATCAGTGCGATATGGTGCGCAACAAGCGCTTTGAAAGAGGCGAGCGGGAAAAAGGTATTGGCCATTGCTGAAATTTCCTTTGATCGAGATTTTTCATATAATCGGCATAATCTTATTAAACTTGAATATATTATAGCCGTTTTTATATTCGTAGGCAAGTTCCATCTTATGCGCTTTGAGGATGCTGTCGACGATGTAGAGTCCAAGGCCGAAGCTTTTGTCTGTCTTGTTGCTGTTGCCCTGGGTGAACGGTTCGATATAGTAATCCAGATCGTGTTCGAGCGGTTCACCTTTGCTCAGAAATTCGATACCGTCATCTTCCGCGAAGACATGGACTTTGTTGTC
>JALWPY010000070.1 GCA_026994915.1 Campylobacterales bacterium | reverse complement strand
CGTGAATATATCGAAGATATCTTCCCCGGATACGATATCCTCTCCTCCACCCTCTTCCGTGTTACCCGAAATGCCGACATCGTGATCGAAGAGGAGGAGGCGGACGACTTCATGGAGATACTCCAGCAGGGACTGAGACTGCGCAGGAAGGGGGCCTTCGTACGCCTGGAGATCGAGAAGGATTGCGATGAAGAGCTCCTCGAGTTTCTCAATTCCTACCTCAAGATTAACCCCAAAGATATCTATGAGTACGCTATTCCGCTCAACCTCGGCGCCCTCTGGGATGTGGTCACCGACAAAGAGTTCTCTCACCTGACCGAACCCCAGCATGTTCCCAAACTCCTGCCCCCGTTCGATCAGAACGAGTCGATCTTCAAGATTCTCGACCGCGAAGATGCGATGCTGCTGCAGCCCTACGAGAGTTTCGAACCGGTGGTACGCTTCATACAGGATGCCGCCAAAGACCCAAAGGTCCTCTCGATCCGCATGACACTCTACCGCGTAGGAAAAAACTCCCCGATCGTCCAGGCGCTCATCGACGCGGCAAACAATGGCAAGCAAGTCACGGCGATGGTCGAACTCAAGGCGCGTTTCGACGAAGAGAACAATCTCATCTGGGCAAAGGCGCTTGAAGATGCCGGAGCGCATGTCATCTACGGTATCCCCGGATTCAAAGTCCACGCCAAGATTGCACAGGTGATCCGGAAGTCCAACGACAAGCTCAAGATCTATCTCCACCTCTCCACCGGTAACTACAACGAGGCGACTGCCAAGATATATACTGACGTCAGCTATTTCACCTCCCGGGAAGAGTTCCGCGCCGATTCGATCACCTTTTTCCATATACTCACTGGCTTTTCGAAAAACAAGAAACTCAAAAATCTCAAGATGTCTCCAATGCAGATGAAAGAGAGCCTGCTGGAGATGATCAAAACCGAGCGCAACCATAAATCCAATGGCCGAATCATCGCCAAAATGAACTCTCTGGTCGACTCTGACGTCATCAAAGCGCTCTACAAAGCAAGCATGGAAGGGGTGCAGATCGACCTGATCGTACGCGGTATCTGCTGTCTCCGCCCGGGCATCGAAGGGATCAGTGAAAATATCCGCGTGCGCTCCATCGTCGGAAAGTATCTGGAGCATTCGCGCATCTTCTACTTTAAACATGCAAAACCCGCTATCTACATCTCCAGCGCCGACTGGATGCCCAGAAACCTCGAAAAGCGTTTCGAGCTGATGACCCCTATCTACGATCAGGCACTCTCACTGAAGCTGCTTGACCTGCTCAATCTCCAGCTCAACGACAATGTGCTGGCATGGGAACTCCATAGTGACGGTAATTACACGCTATGTAAAGTCAAAGAGGGCCAGAAACCAATCAATTCCCAGACCTTTCTGGAACAGTATGTCAACCGCCTCTACAAGGCCACCAAAAAGACCACCTCATCCAACGGTCTGACCAAAAAGAAGAAGATTTTCAAATGATCCATACCTATAAAGGGATTACACCCAAAACCGGCAAAAACTGTTTCCTCGCACCCAGTGCAGATATCATCGGTGAAGTGACGATGGGTGACGACTGCTCCATCTGGTTTGGATGCGTCATACGCGCAGACGTACACTACATTCGTATCGGTAACCGTGTCAACATTCAGGACCTGAGCATGATCCATGTCACCCACTGGAAAAACCCCGACAGAAGTGACGGAAACCCCACGATCATCGAGGACGACGTGACCGTCGGACATCGCGTCATGCTCCATGGCTGCACGATCCAAAAAGCGTGTCTCATTGGCATGAGCGCCACCATACTCGACGGTGCCGTCATCGGTGAAGAGTCGATCGTCGGTGCGGGATCGCTCGTGACCAAAAACAAAGTCTTTCCTCCCAGAAGCCTGATCATGGGCTCTCCGGCCAAAGTGGTGCGCACACTGAGCGATGAAGAGATCGCAGAACTTTACCATTCTGCCGAGCGCTACGTCGCCTTTAAAAATGACTATTTATAATAGTCATAATATTTACTAATGTATAACTTTTAAATATATAAAAAAATCTCCAGCATAATAGTTTCTTAAACTTCTTTATTCTATAATCATTAGATGAATTTATATTATTAAAAGGAGAGCATATGGCAAGAGTCGTAGTTATGGGCGCTGGTGTTTCCGGGCATACAGCAGTCACATTTTTGAAAAAATGGCTTGGAAACGAGCATGAAGTGGTAGTCGTCACACCAAACAGCAAATGGAATTGGATTCCATCCAATATCTGGGTAGGTGTTGGACAGATGACCAAAGAGGATGTCACATTTGACCTCGCACCCGTTTATGAAAAAGCGGGGATCGATTACCGTCAGGCGAAGGCAGTCTCTATTCATCCGGAGGGTGGCGAGAAGAGTGACAAACCTTATATCACTATCGAATACACCGATCCTGCAAAAGCAGGCGAAAGTGAAGAAGTCTCTTATGACTACCTAATCAATGCAACCGGTCCAAAACTCAACTTCGGCGCCACAGAAGGTCTCGGACCAGACGGTGGACACACAGTATCTGTTTGTACTGCTGATCATGCAATGCATGCAAATGAAGAGTTCGAGAAGCTGAAAGATCGTATGCGTAAAGGTGAACATGTCAAGATCCTCATCGGTACCGGACACGGTATGTGTACCTGCCAGGGTGCGGCATTTGAGTACATCTTCAACATCGAACATGAACTCGCACAGGCAGGTCTCAGAGACAAAGCGACCATCACATGGATCTCCAACGAATCTTTCCTCGGTGACTTCGGTATTGGTGGACTGCACATCAAACGTGGTGGTTACGCAGCTTCGAGTAAACTCTTTGCCGAATCTCTCTTCGCAGAAAGAGATGTCAACTGGATCATCGGTGCACATGTCTCCAAAGTAGAGCCGGGCAAAGTACACTATGAACTCCTCGATGGCGATACCGATACAGAAGAGTTCGACTTCTCTATGCTGATTCCTCCGTTTGCCGGTGTCGGCCTCAAAGCCTACGGTAAAGACGGTTCCGACATTACTGATACGATCTTCGCACCAAATGGTTTCCTGAAAGTCGATGCAGACTATACTGCCAAACCTTACGAAGAGTGGAAAGCGGCTGACTGGCCAAAAACCTATCAGAACCCTACCTACAAGAACATTTTTGCGACCGGTATCGCGTTCGCACCACCACACTTGATCTCCAAGCCGATGAAATCGCCAAACGGTACACCGATCAACCCAACTCCTCCGAGAACGGGTATGCCTTCAGGTATCATCGGTAAGACAGTCGCGCAAACCATCACCGACATGATCCTCAACGGTGCTACAGAGCCTACACATCATGCTTCTATGGCGGAGATGGGTGCAGCATGTGTCGCCTCTACCGGTAAAGGTCTCTTCAACGGTACTGCTGCGGCACTGACCGTCTATCCGGTCGTTCCAGACTTTGAGAAGTATCCGGGACTTGGTCGTGACCTTGACTATACATTTGGAGAGATTGGACTTGCGGGGCACTGGATTAAACATATCCTGCACCATATGTTCCTCTGGAAAGCACAGCTCAAACCGGGCTGGGCACTGATTCCAGAATAAAAAGCGGCAGAGACCTTCGGGTCTGCTGCACCAAAAATAGATAAAAATTCAAAGGAGATACTAAAAATGGCAGAAAATAAACATACACCACATGTACATCATATCGAGCCCTATTCACCAGAATTCGAGGCTATGGTACCGACAGGTATCGTCAAATTTCTGAGAACATGCGTTATTTGGCAGTTTATCAGATTTATCGTCATTAACATCAAAATGCTGATCGTGGTCCAGAAAAGCCACCACTAAAGCAGAACCAGGCGACCGAAGCCTGCGGGCTTTCGGACGCACAAGCTAGCTATTGTACACTTGCCCTTTTACTCTCTTCACTCTTTTTCATTTTTCTTTTTTTTGTATTGGCTCTGGGCGCACGTTTTGAAAATGCTATCAAATCTTCGGTCGTCTTGATCTCTTCCGGGATATTGTGAAAACAGGCATCAAGTACTTTCGCAGCACTTAGCGCATCGGCATACGCCCTGTGATGCTCACCTGTCTGTATATCGAGATGCTCTCTCAAATGTGCCAGGCCATGTTTTTCAGCATCGATCGTTTTGCGCGCCAGATCGACAGTACAGAGTTTTCGGTTGAGGAGTTCATCGAGACCCACCGTCTTCATAGATGTAGAGATAAAGTTGAAATCAAATTTGACATTGTGCGCGACGAAAACATCGTCACCGAGAAAGAGTTTAAAATCGTGCAGTACCTTTTTCAGGGAGGGTGCATCCGCCAGATCACTCTGCTCAATGTTAGTCAGACGCACGATTGCCTGCGGAATATAGTCTGCATAGACATAAGACTCGAAACGGTCAACAATCTCTCCATTTTTATATTTGATCGCACCGATCTCAATAATCTGGTTTTTCACGGGACTGTTTCCGTTTGTCTCGATATCAACGATACAATAGGTCTCCTCTTTGTAAGAGTTATACTGGGTGCGCAGATAAACCTCTTCTTCTGTTTCCACGACCGGTAAACCATAAAAATTAAGTGTCTCTATATCAAGTACTACGTCGAAGTTTTTCTTCAGACGATTGATGCACCCGTAGAACTCTTCTCTGGGGACAGCGCCCGTCTGCAGGTTCGAGGTCAGATTGTCAAACTGTTCCATTTTTTACAACTTTGATAAAATTTTTCATCTCTATTTTATCTTTTTTTCCTTTTCTTTGCTCTACCCCACTGCTGATATCGACACCATAAAAAGGAAAACGCAACATTTGAGCAACATTTTTGGCATTAAGCCCGCCCGCGAGGATGATCCTCGAACAATCGATCCCCTCAAACCATGCCGGATCGACACGTTTACCCTCACCACCGTAACTCTCCACAAAAGCATCGACAATACGGTACTCCTCTTCAAACAGATGCAGATCTTCGGCCGAGCGTGCCCGAACCACTTTCAGATGTTTACATTCGAGTGCCTCGTAAAGCGTGACCGGTGCTTCGAAGTGAATCTGCGCCAGACTCATCCTGGATTGACGGCAAACACTATTGATCGTTTCCGCATCGACTTTGACAAAAAGTCCGACACGCTCTACAAAAGGTGGCAGTTTGTCGACAATTTCACGAGCCTTTTGCGGCGAGATGTAACGCGGTGACTTTTCGTAAAAGACAAAGCCCAGTGCATCGGCACCCGCCTCCACCGCATCAAGTGCGTCTTCGAGGTTGGTGATGCCGCAGATTTTGACACGCATCAGACTTGCAGACTCCTGATCGCTTTGGCGTAATCATCGCTTCCATACACATAGCTGCCAGCCACGACAATATCGACCCCCGCATCTTTGAGCGCGTGAACATTTTTGTCATTGACACCCCCGTCCACTTCGATTAGTGCCGATGCATTTTTGCGCAAAATCAGATCCTTGAGCCTTGCCGCTTTTTCAATGACGGAGGGAATGAACTTTTGCCCGCCAAAGCCAGGATTGACACTCATCAGCAACACCATATCCAGATCGTTGATGATATACTCAAGATCCTCCGGTCTGCTGTGTGGATTGAGTACGATAGAGGGTGAAATCCCCTGATTGCGAATATGCTGAATCAATCGATGAGGATGCTTCTCCTCTTCCAGATGAAATGAAATATACTTCGGTTTAAGAGGGGCAAAAAGATCGACGAAAAAGGTGTTGTTTTCTACCATCAGATGTATATCGAGGGGCTTCGTCGCCGCATCGGCGACACTTTTTACCACGACCGGACCGATCGTGAGATTAGGTACGAAGTGTCCATCCATCACATCGACATGCACCAGATCACAACCCGCATCACAAATCGCTTTGACCTCTTCTGCCAGACGACCAAAATCCGCAGAGAGTATACTCGGAGCTACAAGCATAAAGATTCCTTTTTGTCGCATTTTCTCAAAAAAGTACTTAATCTATTATACAGATAGAATTTCTTTAGAAAAAGATTAAAAAATATCAAATTAATCATAACTTAAATACTTTAATTTAAAACTTGTTCTAATAAAATTAATTTAATATTTATTAATTCATATATTTATTGTCTAAATTACACTTACGTTTAAGCTAAGAGAATCTTCGTTAAGATTGTAGGAATCACACGCATAAGGAGGCGTTTGCATGCTCATGACTTCATTTAAAAAAAGTCTCTTTCCGCTCTTGATGATCTCTGCAATCCTTTTACCATCATTATTACATGCAGTGGTACAATTTGATCAACAGGACCAGTCCAACGGTCTCTGTCCGGCGGAGAGCATACCACAGCTGGAAGGCATCCAACGTTCTGTCACACTCAACGGCACCGGAACCATGCACAGCGGCTGGGATATCGACCGTTACCGT
>JALWPY010000069.1 GCA_026994915.1 Campylobacterales bacterium | reverse complement strand
CTTTGGAGGAGAGTATATGTGCGCCGAACTCTACGATGTTGTGTGCCGTTTCGGGGTCGAGTTTGTAAATGTACTTTTTGATATCGCTGTATTGCATCATCTCTTGGCTTTGGTAAATTTGCTTCTGTTTAAATGCAAGATTATACAAATATATTATTAAATAGAGCTATGGCAGGCCTGACGTGGCCTGCCAAATGAGTATGGAGAAAGCATCACTGCTCTTTGATATCGTCTAGTGTCTCTCTGATGAGTTGTGTCAGTATCTGGATCTCATCCTCTTCGTTGACGATATTCCGTGGATGGGCAGGCTTCTGCCGGTCTGTTTTCGGTTGCTCCTGCGTTGCCTGATGAGATTGTTGAGAGAGACATTGGCGGAGCGCTTTTTTCTTTTGTGCCAGTCTCTTTTCAAGTTTTTTGATTTTTGTTTTCAGCGCTCTTTTCTCTTCCCGAATCTTCTCTACATCATTTTTGAGATACAGCAGATCCTGTCTGATTTTTTTCAGTTTCTCAGACTCTGTTTCAGATGGTCTTTCTGTTTCGGGTCGTTCGGGCAGAAAGATGCGTTCTGTATCGTGCTGTTGCTTCGCCTGCTGCAGTTTCTGATTTTCACTTTTGAGTTGTTCGACCTGGGCGATCAGCGCTTTATAGTTCTCCTGACAGGTTTTGCATTCATCGATTCTGGAGAGTAGCTGGTCGCGCTCCTCTTCGAGTACTTTGATCTCATCTTTGAGCAGTGTATTTTCATCTTCACAGAGCTTCTGCTCTTTGATCTGCGAGATCAGCATGTTGTTCTCTGCACGCAGCTCTTCGATCTGATGTTTGTATTTATCGCAGTTGCTCTCTTCCATCTGTGCACTCAGTCGCTCTTTTTCACACGCTTGAAATTTTCCTTCGAGCTCCTCGATTGTCTCCTCTTTGAGTGCGAGTTCCTCCTGTAGCTGTTTAAGTTCACTTGTCTTCACTTCATAGTTTTCATAGAGTGCATTGTATTGTTGGCGTATCTTCTCCTCTTTGCGCAATTTAGCAAAAAGCCATCCGACGATGAAACCCAGCAGTGCTGCGATCAGCAGGCAAAAGGAGATTTTGGCGATGATTTCCAGTAGAGACATAGGTTACATCCTTTCCGTTAATATTAATAGTAGTTCGATTTGATTGTTTTGTGTATTGGTATACACAATATTTGTGGATCGGTTCGCTTCGCTGACGATGATGACTCTTCGGGCATCGATCCCCTGTATCACGAGATAGTCGCGGATATGTTGCATATAGGTATGTTTTAGCGGTGTCATGTGATCGGTTTTGAGGTGTACCTGCATATTTTTTTGTGATTTTATCCGGCGTGCGAGATCCCTGAGCCAGGGTTTGTCCCAGCGATAGAGATTGCCTGAGGGAGAAACAGTGAGGAGTTTGGTATACACGACCGGTTCGATGATGACTCTTTTTTGTTTCTGCTTTTTGGGCACTTTCGATGGTTTTTCCGTGTTGGGTTGCTGTATAACCTTCGGAGAACTTTGCATGTTCTGCTGAGATGGTT
>JALWPY010000068.1 GCA_026994915.1 Campylobacterales bacterium | reverse complement strand
CAAATCAAAATGATAGGGTATAATTCCACGGAGTCTGAGGCGATGGCTTCCTAGCCATCTGACACTATATTTCAGGAGAAATTGTAAAGTGTCAGATTAAGTGTTGGCTAGTACAACGTATGCGATCAAAACCCACACGCTTCCAAATGCCTTTGCACCCTTTGTTTATCAATATCAAGCAGTGGATGGGACATAACATCAAAACAGACAAATGTTTTTAACGGTTCCATTCCTAAAAAATTGAATGCTTTATGAAGCCCCAAAAAAGAGTTCATCGACACTTTTCCCCTCAAAAAACCGGCTTTTGTCACAAAATGCTTCCTGGGGTGCATTCATTGTAATAGAGAACATATATTTTTCCCTTGAAGCAACCCGCCGCTGCCGTATTGTCCTCCGTCGTTACGACCATCATTGACATAAAGTTTGCCATACCCTCCTGTAAGTCCATAATCCAAATACTTTTTTAAAGCACTGGGAATTCCCATCCAGTACTTCGGAAACTGAAAAATGACAAGATCAGCCCATAAAAATTTATCGACCTCTTCTTCGGGATTGTATCCTTGTTCTACAACCGTACTCTTGACATAAAAGCCGTTGTTTTTTAGATCACTTTCCATCGTTTCGCAAAGAGCGGCATTGTAGCCGCCTTTTGCAATTTCATAATACTCATGCCCGTTTACTATCAAAATATTTTTCATCATCTCACTCCACATCAAATGCATCAAACAAGGTATTGACTACCAACATCATACTAGCCGTCAAGACAAGATCGAAAATCTCTTTATCACTGAGTTCCAATGCATAGAGCTCTTCGATATCATGTTTGTTAATGGATTGCGGCTCATTGACGGAACGCAAGGCAAATGCCAAAAGCTTTTCATTTTTAGGCGTAAGTTTTGCTACACTAAGATTGTTTGCAACCTCTTTAAGCTCCTCTTGATTCATACCGAACATATTCATAAGCATGCCGCCGTTTAAACCGATGCAGTACTCACAGTGGTTTTTTTCAGAGACAATGTAACGAATCAAAGTGTACATCTTTTGCGTATCGGTATCATTGTTCATCTGCTCCTTGATGGAATTCCATTGAAACTTTAATGCTTCGGGATTGAGCGCCCAAAGCGACAATCCTTCCGTGACAGCTCCAAATGCGCTTTCTACCTCATTGAAAATCTCTTTGACTTCACCTTGTGCCTCTTGCATCGTTGCCACTTGTAGTAGACTCATCTTTTTTCCTTTATTTTTAAACTAATTGGTACAAAAATATACCGAGCAAGCTTACTTTCTCTATATGGCGCCATGCTATTTCTAAACTAACTAGTCTAAAAATAACTATAAAAAAAGCAGCTCAAAAAAACACACACTTTGTCTCTTTAAGCTGCCTTTTACGCTATCATCTCTTTTAACTGTTTAACGATACTTTCAACCATATCATCCGTCGCTCCCGCTTGCACAGAGAGGACAAGCCCGTTTAATGTATTCATAAAACGAGTACTCAACTCATGAGCAGAAAGTGATGTCTTTAAAACACCTTTGTCTATATCCTCTTGCAACGCATCAACAAAGAAACGCTGCATCGTAAGGTACTCTTCTCGTATCTGTTTACTTAGATCTTCATAACGACCATAACACTCTTTGCCGGAATTCATAAGCAAACATCCGGTAAGCCGACCTGTTGTTTTTAACTCTTCTATTGTCATCTCTACCAGTCTAAGCATTGTCTCTTTTGCACCAATCTTTTCTTTTAGAGACTGCAGATAATCAATCTGCTTTTTACGATAAAGCTGCAAACACTTTGAAAAAAGTTCTTCTTTACTCCCAAACACATGGTAAAAGCTTCCTTTGCTTATGCCCATAGCCTTAAGAACATCATCTAAAGAGCTATTTTCATATCCATGTTTCCAGAAATAATCCATTGCCAAGCCCAATACTTCCTGCTCGTCAAAGGACTTTGGTCTACCTTTTGTTTTTCTCATAATGCAATTGTAGACTATCTGGTTTAAAATTATCCTTAAATCCCTTTTGAATTACCGAAACGACTAAGCATATTAGGTTAGAGGTATTGTAAAGGATTGATTCTTCTCATAAATACTAACCTCTCCAAATCATCCTCGAACCTATAATCCTTATAAAACGCAACTATCTCCGGCAGACAGTAAAGCTCAAAATGTTTTACCTTTTGCAGTTTGTCATGCGAGAGGATGGCATCCATAAGTTTCTTGCCCAAGCCTTGCTTGCGGTAGCGAGGTTCGACAATCACATCGAAAATCATCGCTTTGTGTGTAAGATGTTTTGGGTTTAGATTTTCTATGGTTTTCATCACTTTGCCCTATACTTTGAGAGTACTTCAACAATTTCCACACTATAACTCTCATACCACCTCTCTTTACCAAGCTTTTGAGCCGCAAGATGCTCTCTGTTCTGCTTCCACCTTTTGATCTGCTCCATGTTCTCCCAATACGAAATGGCAATCTCGTCAGAGCCTTCTGTTACAGATGTGAACTCTACGCATCCATATTCACTCTTAGCCAACTCTCTCATCCGTTTTGCTGTTTTAAAATACTCATCGTCCAATCTTTTTGTTTTGGCTCGAAATATAACAGCAAACATTATCACACCTTCGAAGAGAAGCCCAGAATATACCCATCAGGATCCTTGATATAAAACTCTTTTGCACCGTAAAAGGTTGTCTCAAGTGCTTTGTGGATCACAACTTTCTCTTTGAGTCTTTCATAAAGTGCTTCGGCATCCTCAACTTCGATATAGAACGATACCGACGCACCGATCTCCCCCACCGATACCCTCAGATCATCTTCAAAACTCTGTTTTTGCTGAAACATCATGCCCACACTGCTATGCATGACATTTGCCCAGATGTAGTGTTTGCCCGCCTCTATCGTCTCTGCCGGATGTTTCTCGTCATCGACACACATCTTTAGTTTAAATCCAAGCACTTCGGTATAGAACTTTACACTCTTTGCCACATCTTCGACTGCCAGATTTGGGGTTAGTTGTTTCATATTTCTTCCTTTAATTTGATATCCGGAAAATGGCAGACCATCTCCTCATAGCTTTTGTAAGTTTGCAATGCCTCTACCACTTCACTCAAAGGTTCGGTGTAATTTTCACTCAAATCAAACTCATTTTTGCTGACTTCAAAAGCAAGCCTCTCATGCGGTGGGTCAAACTGCGCATCAACACCCTCTTTGTTGCCGCGTGCATCGACTCTGTACCAACCGTATGACTTTAGATAAACCCAGTTGAGTCCATGCAGACAGTAGATACCCGGCTTATATTCCGAACAACTCAGACGCTGATACGAAAACCCGGTTGGGATGCCGTTAGCACGCAAAAGTGCGGCGAGCAGATGGCTTTTGGCATAGCACCAGCCTGTACGATGTTCCAGAACTTCTGAAGCTCTGCAGGCGGTGATGTCATCCTTGGCATCCCCGCTATGGCGTATCTCATCACGCACAAACTCAAAACAGCATTTGGCAATAACCGTATCGTCTGTTAGCCCCTTAGCCAAACGCTTTGCCTCTGCCGCTACTAAGGAATGGTCGTAGTCAATGATCCCTGTGACTTGTAGATAAAGTTGCATTATATACCTTATATCATGGATATTTGAAGCTATTATATCTGAACTCCGGTTTACTGCCTATACAGGCTTTGACAAACTTTTCCAAATTAGCTAACATTATCAAAAGAAATAAGAAAGTAGTTTATGAAAGCAAGCCAAATCTACGAAGCACTCATCCACTTCACACAGGAGAAGATCCCGGCGTTTGTCTGGGGTCCTCCGGGGATCGGGAAATCTTCCATCGTCAAACAGATCGCAAACGATCACGACTATGACTTTATCGATCTGCGTCTCTCACTGCTCGATCCGACCGATTTGAAGGGAATTCCTTTTTTCGACAAGGAGAACAATGAAGCGGTCTGGGCAAGTCCAAACTTTTTGCCCAAAGATCCTAATTCCAGAGGCATTCTCTTTCTGGACGAGATCAACACCGCCGCACCTTCCGTGCAGGCATCGGCGTATCAACTGGTACTCGATCGCAAAGTGGGTGACTATACACTACCGGAGGGGTGGAGTATCATTGCAGCGGGGAACCGGGAAAATGACCGTGGTGTGACGTTTCGTATGCCCCCACCCCTTGCCAATCGGTTTGTTCATCTGGAGATGGTGGTCGATTTCGAAGACTGGAAGCAGTGGGCATACGCCAGCAACATCGACGAGACGGTCATCGGTTATCTCAGTTTTGATGAAAGTAAACTCTTCGATTTCGATCCGACCAGAAACGAGCGTTCCTTTCCAACGCCCAGATCGTGGGAGTATGTCCATAAAATCCTCCGTTCCGGGGTATCTGAACAGTTGCTTCATGAAGCGGTTTCCGGGGCAATCGGCAAAGAGAACAGTGTCGATTTTCTCGCGTTTCGCAAAGTGATGCATCAGCTTCCCGATATCGACGCGATTGTACGAGGAGAACTCAAGGAGATCGATGAGGAGGAGACAAAGGTACTCTTTATGTTGTGCGCAGGTCTGGTTAAACGGCTGCGGCAAAATCCGCAAAAAGAGGCAATCAACAATGTGCTTGCCTTTTCGCTGACATTGCCGCCGGAATTTGCGATTATGCTGGTCAAAGATATGCAAAAAAATACCATACCCGTCGAAAACGCGCCCCACTGGGATGAATGGGTGCGAAAATTCAGTTATTTGCTTGCATGAAGGCGATCGGGGAGAAACTCAACAAAGCCAAAGCGAAGCTGATGCTCGAACACCCCTACTTCGGTTCGATCGCATCGGCGTTGCAGTTTCAGCAAAACGACGACATCGAAGCATTTGAAAGCGACGGTGCGAAATTTATCTACAACGATACTTTTTTGGAAGCGTGTGATATCGAAGAGATCGAGTTCGCGCTCGCCAACGCCGCGATGCACTACGCGCTGGCACACCAGAGCCGCGGCGGCAGGCGGCAGGATCGTCTGTGGCAACTGGCGACCGACTACGCCGTCAACAGCATGCTGGTCAAAAACAACCTCCACCCGCCCGATCGCATCAACTACCAAAGCCGATTTGACGGAATGTACGCCGAAGAGATCTATGCGATTTTGGAAAGTGAGATCAACGAAAAAGAGTATATCGAAGAGGAGCAACAAAGTGAAAAACTTCTACAGGACAAAACCGGTGAAACCGAGTTTCTCGAACAGTTGCTCCAAAAGGCAATCGCGCAGGATGAACTGCCAAAAGACCTCGACCGTTTCTTTCCACAGATCAAAACAAGCAAAATCGACTGGCGAAGCGCGCTTTATCAGTATGTACACCGGCACGCCAAAGAGGATTACCGCTTCTTTCCGCCCAACAAACGCTACATCCACCAGGGATTCGCCCTCCCCTCCCTGCAGAGTGAACTGCTGAAAATCGTCGTCGCGATCGACACCTCCGGATCGATCGATGAAAGACTGCTGGGACAGTTTTTTGCCGAATTCGAAGCAATCATGCAAAGTTTCACGAACTATGAAATCGACCTCATTACCTGTGACAGCAAAATCCAGTACCATCAAACCTTTTACCCCGGTGACTCGCTGACGTACCGCATCAAAGGGGGCGGTGGTACCGATTTTCGCCCCGTTTTTCACTTCGTCGATACACAACTCGACAATCCCACACTGCTGCTCTACTTCACCGACGCACAGGGAACGTTTCCGGAATTTGAGCCGAGTTTTGATACACTATGGGTATTGCCGAAAGAGGAAAAGGTGCCCTTTGGGGAGAGACTGGTGATTGAAATATAAAGGAAACTGCATGGCAAACAAAACGTGTAACTGGCTGGACATTACACTAAAATGGATTGGGCTGCTTGCTATTGTTGCAGGATTAGCTAAAATTGCGATGAAATATGTCAATCAACACTACCATATTTTACCTATCGATCTTGCCAACCAACTGGGGATCTGACCATTGAATCTCCTCATCTCCGCCCTCGAACCCTCCGCAAATCTCCACCTGGAGCCGATACTTCATGAACTGAAAAACACCCAAATCAGCGGTATTTTCGATCCGAAGTTCGGTACACCGCTCTATGCGTCAAGTGAATTTTCGGTCATGGGTTTTCTGGATGTTCTGCCTAAAATATTCAAAGCCAAAGAGGCGATCAAAGAGATGGTATTTCTCGCAAAAGAGAGCGATACCGTGTTGCTCATCGACTCTCCCGCTTTCAACCTGCCCCTTGCCAAAGCGATCAAAGAAAAATATCCGGACAAAAAAATCGTCTACTACATTCTTCCAAAAGTGTGGGCGTGGAATAGAAAACGTGTCAAAAAGGTGGAGGCGTATGTCGATGTGCAGGCATCGATTTTTCCATTTGAAAAGCAGTTCTACCCCCATTGCACCTACGTCGGAA
>JALWPY010000067.1 GCA_026994915.1 Campylobacterales bacterium | reverse complement strand
AAGAGGGGGGATCGGATGGGCCCAAAAGGGTGCGCAGGGCGGGCAACAGCGAGATCAAGATCACCTACGACAAGCAACTCAATGCGATCATGCTCTTCGGTACCGCTCAGGAGAGGCGCATTCTCAAGAAGATCATCCACCAGCTCGATACGGAGCGTAAACAGGTCTATGTCAAGGCGCGAATTCTGGAGATCAACAATCAGAAAGCGTCGCAGATCGGGATGCAGTACGGCATCGCCGGCGGTATCAGTGACAGTTCGGGGCTTTATGCTCTGAGTACGAAGATCGGGCTCTCCGACCCGACTGCCGGCGTCACACTCGCCAACAACCTCGGTCTGCAGATTCCCAACGTCTCTAAAATCCTGGCACTCGGTGCGGCAATCTCACTCCTGAGTCAGAATGGTGCCGCAGATATCATCTCTGAACCCTCGATCCTCTGTATCAACAACGAGCCCTCTTCGATCTATGTCGGAAAGACGATCTCTGTCGTTTCACAAAGCAGTGTTGGTTCGACGACGACCGATATCAACCGAAACGTCTACCGCAGGGAAGATATCGGTCTGACGCTCAACATCCTGCCGCGCATCTCTTCCGACAACAAGGTGACGTTGGGGATCAAGATTGTCTCCGAAGATATTTTGCCGGGCAGTGTCATTGGATTGCCAAAGACGACCAAACGGGTCGTGCAGACGTCGGCTATCGTCAAAAACGGGGAGTCTGTCATCATCGGAGGTATGGCGCGGGAGAAGGTGAGTAAAAGAAAAGAGGGCGTACCGATCCTGCGCAATATCCCGATCATGGGTAAACTCTTCGAGCGTGAAGATATCTCGCGCGACAAGACCACCCTCGTACTGGTCCTGACACCCTACATCATCAACAAAAGCATCGACCTTTCACGTCTCAAAGAGGAGCTCGGTAAGCTCTATACATTTGAACAGAACTATATTCGAAACAGAATCAGATAAGAGAGTGGCCAGGCAATATGCCGTGGCCTCTGACGTATTTACTTTTTGTGAGCATTGCTACCGGGGATGAAATCCTGAATCGCGATATCGTATGCTCCGTAGAAATCCATCACTTTACCGCCATACTTTTTGGCAAACGCTTCAGCTGCCGCTTTGGTGCCGAAAGCATATTTACTCACGCGGCTCATCGTCCCGGGCTTGCTGCTGCCCACGACATACCAGGCCTTGAGAGCGGGAATGAACTTCAGCGTATTGGCATCGACGACACGGACGTTGCGCAGATCCGTTTTGTTGAGTTCATTGTCCGAGACGAGACAGTGCAGTGAACAGTACTGGCGTGTGCCATATTTTGTATCGGCTGCATGGTTGGTTTTATAGAAAGTGGGCAGATGCATGCCACAGATCGCACAGCTGGCTTTGTTGGGCCCGGTTTGCAAAAGAATCGCCTCCTGTGGCGGGACACTTTGGAACATCGTCTGTTTCTTCGCTCCCGTCTGCGCATTTTTGGTACTGCAGCCGGACAAGAGCACTGCGACTGCAAACAGCAGTGCCCAGAATTTTAAATATCGCATGATTTCTCCTTCTCTCCTCAGTAGCTGTAGCTCATGCCAAATGTCACGAGTGTGGCACTGGCATCTTTGAAGGTACCGTTGACAACGTCGTTAGTGACGCTCCTGCTATCCTTTTTGTCGTAGAGCAGACTGGCACCGACCATAATCTGATCGCTGTACTGATAGGTAAAACCACCCGAAAAGATCGTCGCGTCGGAGTCGGGCAACTCAAATCCCACGTTTGCCTGCGGTTGCGGGTTTTCATCGACGGCTGCCGCTGCCATCAGCGTCAGTTTGTCGTTGAGATGATGGGTGACTCCAAGACGAAAGGCATCGGTATCTTTCCAGTTTCTTGGCTGAGGATCGTCGTAGGCGGTTTTGAGTGCGACAGGGACAGTGTCCTTGAACTCGAAATCGAGTCGTTTATACTCCGACCAGTAGGTGCGGTCCCACTCTGCTTCGACGACCGTACTGCCAAAATCGTAGGCTACCGCCAGCGCTGCAACAGCAGGAAGCGGCACTTCGACGCTGGCACCACCATCATAGAGTTTGGTACCGCTGAGATAGAGCTTGGCATTGCCTTCATGATTGAGGTCTACGTTGGAGCGGTAGGTGGCAGCGATGGTCAGGGGTGTGATCGGCTTGTAGGTGAGTGCGAGATTGTAGCCATACTCGGTCGTGTCCGCTTCCATATCTCTGGCAGCCGGTTTATTGACAAGACCATGCGAAGCTCTGGTGATATCCATACCGTCGCTCTTGACGATCCCTTCACTGTAGACGATGCGCAGACCGCCGCCGACAGCGAACTGATCATTGATCTTATAGGCGATCGAAGGTGCCAGTTCGATAATCTTGAGAGTAAACTCTTCGGCGAAAAGTTTCTGGTAGGGGCTCTTCCATCTCTTGGAGAGACCTCCGGGAACATTGAGACTCAAACCATACCGAAATCCGCTGTAGGATGCCGAACTATAGAAGAGGGAAGGGGCGAAGAGGTTTTCATCTTCGGTATGGCCGCTGAAAAGCGCTCCCCGGTTGTCGCTGTATTTGATCTTTGCAAGATTGATATAGGTCAGGGCGCCTTCGACATGGTTGCGATCGCTCCCAAAAGCCATGTTCGCCGGATTGTAGTAGGCGGCGTCAGCACCATGCGCATTGGCGATATAGGCGCCGCTCAGTGCTGTCGAACGGATCGAGGACTCAGGAACTCTGTATCCGCTGGCGAACAGCACTGCGGAAGAGAGTGTCGAAAGCAGGATAATTTTTTGTATCTTCATTGGGCTTCTCCTTCTGTTTTGCCTTGTCTGACGGCATCAAACCATGGAATGACTCTGCTGTAAGCGACCGGGGCGCAGTTGCGATGTACCTGTAACGGATTGGAGGCATTACCTTCGACAGTGTCGATCGGCTCAAGTGTAACGGTCTGAGACCCTCTCTCTGTAAAAGAGGCGTAGGCGAGCTTCGCCAGATCGAAAGGGACTACCAGATCGTTGGTACAGCCGTAGAGACGCATCGGCATCTCCGGTTTCCAGTCTATTACAGAGTTCTCTCTGAAATGTTTACGGAGCGTGTTCTGCTCGTCGGTGAGAAAATCGCCTATAAACTGCGGATCGAAAAGTTTTTCAGGTTCCTGCCCGACAGTATAGACATTGGGCAGCGCCATGAAGATCTGCTCACCGCTGTGCTTACCGTCGAAGAGTGTTTTGAGCATCGTTGCATAGGGGGCATTGACGATCTCTTCGATCTTGACATCACTGTAAGTGCGGCTGTAACTGTAGACGACATCGGCCAGAAACGGGGGAAATGCCATCATCGGTGCATTGAGTGCACCCATCGCCATCTTCTCGACATTGTAGGGGCCTGCCATCGGTGCGACCGCCATCACATGAAGATCGGGTTCGCTGTTTTGGATCGCTTTGGCTGCCGCCATCGTGACGTAACCGCCCTCCGAATATCCTGAGAGGAAGATCTGCCCGTTAATAGGCAGCCCCGTTCTGTCCGCGAATGCTATCGCCGCTTTGATCATATCGACAGTTGTACTGGCTGAGGGCTTCTCGATGATGTAGGGATGGTAGGTATCGTTGCTCTCACCGAAACCGATGTAGTCCGGTTGCACGGTCATAAATCCTGCCACGGCGCTGAATGCGGTCGCAAGGCTGTTTGGCATGTGTGTCGTCTCTGCCTCCACACTGGGGGCTTCACTGTTTTCAAAGATCGTCCCATGCTGGTCACTGACAATCGAGAGTGAAAAGTCTCTGCCTGTCTTCGCCTTGTACCCCTGCATGAACTCTGCCGAGATTGCAGGGATTGTGATCAGTCCTGAAGCGACGATCTCACTCCCCTCTTCATCATGCGTTTTATATTCGATTTTGTAGGATTTGATGCCGAGCAGTGCCGTTTGCGCCGGTGTACCCGTAGCCTGTGCCTGCTGGTCCAGCACCGCCTGAATCTGCGCTCTGGTTACGTTGACTTCCGGTTTGAAAGTCTCCTGTGTGATGATCAGATTGGATCCGACGACATTTTCGTTTTCATGATCGTACCCTCCGCAGCCGCTCAACAACACAGCAGCGACGATACTACCCGCCAGGGTCAGTTTGATCCTGTTTACCATATAGCCTCCTTTGGTTTTCATCTTAAAATTATAGGTAAAAGATGGTTAAAATATTACATTTTCTTACATGCAGGCTACATGAATGTCGGTGCGTCGTTGGAGAAGAGGATCAGATCACCGGGTTGCGTCTCGCGTGCGAGGGTCTCTTCGAGTCTGCTCTTCTCCCGGAGAATCACTTTTTTCGCATGCTTGATATGGGTCGCGAGCACTTCGGCATTGACGGTGCCGGTGATGATAACAGTGTCGAAGACTTCGTCGATCTTTTGGGCAAGTTTGATGTTACTTGCTTCGTCACTCTCGACGATGCCCGGTGTGATGAGGATCTTTTTGCCCGGATAGCTCTGTACAAGATCGTAAGAGGCGGTCATCCCTTCGAGGTTGCCGTTGAAACTGTCGTCGATGATGATCTTCCCGCCTGCCTCGATCTTTTGCAGGCGATGTTCGACGGGTTGCAGTCTGGCGACTGCCCGGCGGATCGCTTCCATATCCATACCCAGCTCTCTGGCCACCAGGATCGCCGCTGTGATATTGACGGCATTGAAAGCGCCTAAAATCGGCGCTTCAAAGTGCTCCGTCCTGCCGTCGATCTCCAGGTCGAAAGAGAGTCCCTCGAGAGTTGTATGAATGTTTTTGATATTGTCGCCAAAGAGAATCACCCGGTCGTCCGGTTTGACATGCGCACTTTCATGAATAAACGCTTTTTTCAGTTTCGGGGAGTTCAGGATCTCCATCTTGGTATTGCGGATATTTTCGAGGGTCTTGAAATACTCGATATGCTGGGGACCGATGTTGCCGACGACGGCATAGTCATGCTGCAGAAACTTTGCGATTTCATCGATGTCTCCGCGCTCTCTGGCACCCGCTTCGGCGATGTAGATCTGCGTGTCGGCAGGAAGGTCGTCGTTGACATCTTTCATAAGGCCGCCCAGGGTGTTGACACTACGCGGGGTCATGTAGGTGTTGAACTCTTTCGCCAGGATCTGGTGCAGAAAGTTTTTGATACTCGTTTTGCCGTAACTGGCGGTGATGGCGACGATTTTGAGGGCGGGCATAGCGTCGAGCTTCTTGCGTGCCTCTTTTTTGAAACCGAGAAAAAGGATCTTTTCGAAGAGATAACTCGCGGCCAGTGCAAAGAGCAGCGGCAGTATGACACCCAGCAGATGGCATTTATTAGACGTGAGACAGAGCATATCCTCAAAGAGTACACCGAAGGCGAGAAAGAGAAAAAAGCGTTTGACACGTGCGGTATAGACCAGTTTCTTGTCGATCTTTCTGTACCAGACAAAGAGTGCCGGCAAGAGTCCCGCATAGAAGTAGAGCCAGAACCAGTCGCCCGCCAGATAGTAGGTCACAAGTGGTACCAGAAAATAGAGAATATGCCATGTATAGCGTTTGTGGCGGAAGAGCACGCGCTCGATTTTGTAACTGTACCACTGCATGTTGAGGATCAGATACCATCCGAGTGTGAGGGTGAAGAGAAAATGGGAAACGATTGTAAAGATTTCAAACGGCTGCATGGTATGTCCTCTCTATAGTAGTGGCGATCGTGTCGGCATGGCGTGTGAAGAAGAAGTGATCCCCCTCCATCGGTATGAGAGTCGCATGGGGCATCAGCTCCGCGATCTTCTGGCCGCTCTGCAACGGTGTAGCGGTATCCTCATCTCCCCAGAAGAGAAGCGCAGGCTGGTCGAATGCCGCGAAAATGTCGCTGAAATCTTCGTCGACTACATTCTTGAATGTTTCGTACATATTTTGCGACATCTGCCTCGCATCTTCAGCGGCGAAATAGCGGCGCATCTTTCCAAGTCCAAGATGTTTGAAAAGTTTGAAGAGTCGGATCTTCATTCTGACACTCCACGCTTTTTCGACGGGAATTCCTGCGGAGCTGAGCAGGACCAGCAGATCGGGTTGCAGCAGTGTCGCCACCTTGCCTCCGAAGGAGTGTCCGACGACGATCTCCTTGCGTGCTCCCACTGCCTGCAGAAAAGTGTCAATGATCTGTGCATAATCTTCCGTCGTCAAAACGGCATCGCCGGGACTCTTCCCGAAACCGGGCAGATCGATGTAGATGTGTCGGAAGGAGGGGAGGGTCTTGCCCAGTGCGCCCTGCATGATCTCCTTGTTGCTGCCCCAGCCATGCAGTATGATCAGATCATGCGCGCCGGAGGGATTTCGGATATCGTAGGCGATGGGAAATGTGTTGTTCAGACAGGAGATCTCTTTGGTTGCCATGGATGCTTTATTGACCTTTGTGTATAATGAAGTATGGACGATTTGACACAAACAAAGCTTATTAAC
>JALWPY010000066.1 GCA_026994915.1 Campylobacterales bacterium | reverse complement strand
GAGCAGTACCGTGTGTCCCAGATGCAGATCGGGCGCTGTCGGGTCGAACCCCGCCTTGACGGTGTAAACTTCACCGGTCTGCAGATAGTTGTCGATCAGCTTTTTGATACGCTCTTCGTCGATCAGTTCGGCGACTCCGCGTTTGATTTCGTTGAGTGCTTCTTCGAGTGCTTTTTCTTTGGTAGACACGTTCGGTTCCTTTTACTTTTTATATGCATCGTTGAGAGGCATAAATTCGATAATTTTAAATTTCTTGTCTGAGTGTTGTAACAGTTTCTCTTTGCTTGGTGCAGGAATATCCACGACCATCTCGAAATAGTCCGCCTGTGAGTTTTCACTGCGCGAGAGATTGATGGTGAGCAGATCGACTCCTATTTTAGCCAAAAAGAGTAAAAAAGCGGCTAAAGAGCCCTTTTTGTTTTCGATACTGACGATCAGTTTGTAGTGTTCGGGAAGATCGTTGGACCATCGTACAAATACCATCGGATGGCGCTCACTCATCATCGCATTTGCCATCGTACAGAATTTATGATGAACGATCACTTCGTTCCCTTTTTTGATACCGACGATTTCATCACCGCGTTTTGGGTGACAACAGTAATCGAAGGTGACTTTGGCATAGTGCTGGGTGCCATAGACGACGATGTTGTCAAAAACCTGTTTTCTGAGTTGATACTTTTTGAAAGCCGAGATGATAGGGATGAACTTTCTGTCTGCCAGGAGGCGCTTTTTGAGCTGATAGACAATCTCCTGCAGATATTGTGTATCGGTCGCTGCCTTATGGATGTTCTTGCATGCATCGAGTTGTTCGAGGTAAGGTTGCAGGGTTTCGTATTTGAGGTTGAAGATCCCCAGCAGGATATTGACTGCGGTGAGTTTGTCCAGCTCTTTGCGTTTGTGGTTGCAGTTGATGCGCATAGCGTTTTTGGCTTTGGCGGTTTTGACCTGATTGACCCAGGAACAGCGCAGGATCGGTTCGCCGGAGAGTTCAATACGTACGATGTCGCCGTTGCGCAGTTCCGTCAGCAGCGGGGCGCGCTTTTTGTTGATATAGGCGGCTTTGGTATGGTCACCGATCTCTGTATGGACGGCATAGGCAAAATCGAGTGCCGTTGCGCCCAGTGGCAGGTTGAAAACATCTCCTTTGGGAGAGTAGACGGAGATGTCGGCGCTGTAGAGGTCATCTTTGGCGAGCTGATACATATGTTCGATATTTTCGCCGATCTCACTCTGACTGCGCAGATCGTTGAGCCATGCCAGTTTAGGTGTGAGACCTTCGTGCCCTTTGTACATCCAGTGCGATGCGAGGCCATATTCGGCACTTTTATGCATATCGAAGGTACGGATCTGTGTCTCGAAGATCGAAGAGTCGCTGAAAACCGTCGTATGGATCGTCTGGTATCCGTTCTCTTTGGGGATGGCGATATAGTCTTTGAAACGGGAGATCAGCGGTTTGAAATTCTGGTGGATGATTCCCAGCACTTTATAGCACTCCAGCGGACGTCTGACAAGGATGCGGATTGCCATCAGGTCGAGCACCTCTTCG
>JALWPY010000065.1 GCA_026994915.1 Campylobacterales bacterium | reverse complement strand
GTTTACGCACCTTTACACGCTAGAGAGTGATATGACAGACTTTCGCTTCGGGTCTGGCAGTCACCGGTTTTGTCTGCAGTGACGTACGAAGCAGCAGCAGGTGGAGCAAAACAACCATCGCCAAAACGACCCAAAAACCATATCTGCCCAAGCCATCACCTTCACAAATTCTCTGGAGAGATTATAGGACAAATCAACTGCACGTTTGCTCAACGGTCTCTTATATATGCACCCTTTTTGCTACCTGTGTTGCAGAGACAAGGCCCACAATTTTGATACAATAGAGAAAAACGAAGGAGTAATTATGCAAAAAGCACTCAACGACGTAGAAAAAGCGATCGACAGATTTGGCCAAAAGCTGGATGAAGTCACCGAAAAAATCGAAGCGATCGACAAGAAACTCAAAAAGGTCCGCAGCGAACTGGAACCTCTCGAAACAGAGGTCCTCGAGCTCTCCTCCGCCATCCGCAAAGATGAGCGCACCCTGCACCAGAAACTGACCAAAGCCAAACGCGTACGCAAACTCTACCTGCAGGCTGAAACCGACAGAGAGATGCAGACCCTGGAGAGAGACTACAACGAACTCATGAAAGAGGTACACAAACTCGACAAAGAGCTTGCCGATATGCGCGAAAAACTCGAAAAACTAACCGCAAAAGAGGATAAGCTCCTGGCCAAAGAGATGGCGCTCGAAGAGGAGAAAGCCGAACTCTATCATGAGAGAGAGCGTATCATCAGCCAGGTCGAACGCATCAGCAGACAACTCGCGTCGAAAATCGGCCGGATCAAGCGGGAGCGCTAGCCGTATAGGAGCGAACCGGTTATAATGCCGGTGCGTTCCAGTCTACGCTTTACCCTGCTTTTTATCCCGCAATTTCTCATAACATACTTGCATGCGCGGTACGGAGATACCATGCTTCGCCGCCATATGCACCACATACCCCGTCAGGCTCTCCAGCTCCGTCTTTTTCCCCGCTTCGAAATCGAGTTGCATCGAGGTTTTGGCGCCTTCGGGGAG
Source organism: Campylobacterales bacterium (assembly GCA_026994915.1). Classification (GTDB taxonomy): domain Bacteria; phylum Campylobacterota; class Campylobacteria; order Campylobacterales; family QNZT01; genus QNZT01. The sequence goes on along the minus strand of JALWPY010000065.1, from coordinate 5,458 downwards.
GTTTTGCGCCTGTTTGATCACTTTCTCTTTCTCCGCTTCACCCAGTGAGACACCGACTGCCCGGGCCACCGCTATGATCTCATCCAGTGCTTTGTCGACCTCATCGGGATATCGGGCGTAGACTGCATCCATCGGCAACTCATGGCATGCGGTCAATGTCGCAAATGTGGCGATGAAGAGGTACTTTTTCCAGCACTCGGTGCGTGCATCGGCGGTGAATTTGGTTTTGAGCCCGCTTTCGTTCAAAACCGCAGCCAATGCCTCCATCTTCGGTGTGATTGTCGTATCGCCGAAGACCATATAAAAGAGCGGTGATTTTTTGCGAATCACACCCGGCGCCTCGATATGAGAGATGATATAAACACACCCCTCGCAGACGACCCCTCTGCCCAGCAGCGTTTCGATTTTGGCTTTGTGATCGACACCGTTTGCCAGCGGGATCACGAGTGTCTCATCACCGATCCAGGGCGCTATCTGCGCACACGCCGCTTCGAAATCGTAACTTTTGACCGCCAGAAACACCGCATCGAGCGGTCTTTCCTTTTCCGGCAGTGTGGTGTCGGGATGGACCGTGAATGTCTCCTCGACATCCCTGATCTGCAGCCCCGATTTTTCGATCGCCTCCAGATGTTCTCCTCTGGCCACTAGATGCACCTGCGCCAGCCCCTTCTGTACCAGCTTCCCCGCCAGATAGCCGCCGACACCCCCGGCCCCCACGACGGCGATCTGCATCTTCGCCATCTCAGAGGCTCAATACATGCTCTTTGAGGATTGCCGCAAAGAAGGTGCCGCGAAAAACCGTCGTCTGCTCCACATCACCCGTCACTTCAAGCTTCACTTTACGCCCATTGCTCTCCAGCACCGTCGCTTCGAAGACGATCACTTCACCCACACGCACGGGAGCCAGAAACTCGCACTCGCTTTTGATCAGCACGACATTGGGGTCGTTGACCGCCGCCATCGCCGCATAATCGGCACCGCCGAAGGTAAAACCGCCATGCACCAGCCCCTCTTCGTCGGCGCGCATGACATCCGTAGTTTCAAGCTCCACCTTCGCATACCCCTCATCCAGCTCCACCACTTCTCCGCACAAAGCCCTGTCGATCTTCAAATGGGTCTTCAGTTCCATCTTTTCCTCCTCAATGCAAATTCTACTCTGTTTGTACGGAGCATATTTGGAGACTTGTTTGACAGGACAAATCCTCCCTTCGGTCTGAGCCTGTCAAACAAGCCTCCAATTATCCTTTCTCCAACAATATTATCATCTTGAGCAACAATTATATCACGCTTGCTCTTTCTGCCCGATCAACACCGCCCCCGCGACCACCGGAACGATCCCGACCAGTTGACGCAGTGTCGGTACCTCTCCCAGAATCAGCCATGCGAAAAGCAGCGTAAAGAGCGGTATGAGACTCACCATCGCACTCAGTTTGGTGATGGAGATCAGATGCAGCGCCTCTACCCAGAGGATCTTGGCCAGGGTAAACACCAGCACTCCGTTGAGCACTATCCAGGGAAGCGCATGCATGAGGGCGGTTTCCGAAAGCGGCTTTTCGAAGATCCACGCCAGCAGCAACAGGATCGGAATCGCCACCGAGTTGCGAAACGCCAGCACCGTCTCGGCACTCACATGTTCTCTCGCACGTTTCTGAAAGAAGTTCGCCACAGGGGCGATCGCCGCAGCGAGCAGTATGATCAGATCGCCTCTGTTGACTTGAAAATGTTCCGGAAAGACAACGATCATCCCGCCAACCGCCATCAAAAAGGCGCCGATAGTAGGCAACACACCCATCTTCTCCGAACCCAGTACATTGAAGTAGAGATAGGCGAAAAAGAGCTGCATAATCATGATGACTGCCGCATTGGCCGCCGTCGTGAAACGCAGCCCCGTAAAGATCAGCACGAAGATCAGATTGATCAAAAGTGCGGTCATGAAGAGATCGAACAGCGCCTCTTTGCAGAAGAGCTCATGCAGCTTTCGCCGCAACACCAGATACCCCACCAAAAAGAGCATCGCCACGCTGATCGAAAAAGCGTACGCATAGAGAGACCCCATATAGCGCAGGATAAACTGCGACAAAATCGGAAAGAGCCCCTCCAGTACCGCCAGCATCCAGCCGTAGAGAAGCCCTCTCTGTTCAGCTCGCACAATACACCCCTTTCGATCGGTCCGGCAACGGACTTTTTTGCAATCTTACGCAAAACGGTCTAAAAAATGCGATAGTACGGTGCCGAATCTTCTCTTATCGCTTCAGTTCGATCTCTACCCGTCTGTTTTTTGCTCTCCCCGCCTCCGTCGCGTTGGAGGCGACGGGATCGGCTTTCCCTTTTCCGACGATGTTGAAGCGGTCCGCATCCACCTTTTCGCAGTAGATCAGATAATCCGCTACTGACTGGGCGCGCTGCAGAGAGAGTTTGAGATTGTAGGCGTCACTGCCGATGTTATCGGTGTAGCCGGTTACGACGATCTTTTTGGCAGGATGCTCCCGAATAACGTCACCCACGACCGAAAGCGCCTGTTTCGCTTCGGATTTGAGGATAAATTTGTTGAAATCGAACAGCACTTTCTCCGGTACCGTCAGCTTCATCCCCTCTTTAGTTTTCTTGACGCCGATGCCAAGCTCTTCGGGTGTCGGTTTGGCTTCTTTATGGGTATATTTGGCAATCTTGATATCGGAGAGCAAAGTATCGTGAGGTTTGGGAGCGAGTGATAAGCGACTGCGCCCCCAGGCAAATCCGATGATCGGTTTGTCAATTTTAAAAGGGATCGAGACGACTCTTTCACCGTTGTTGTAGAGACGAAGCTGGTGACGTCTCGCCTGAATCGCGATACGAAAAGGTCTGTTATGACACGCTTTGCCATCCCGCAATCTTCCGACTCCGCTCAGCGAGATATGGCACCCCATCGGTTCGAAGTAGATCTGTAACCTTTTCCACGCCTTGACACGGGGCTTTGTCGGATCCTCCAGATAGAGTTCGAAGAAAAATTTGACATCATGATATTTGTAAGGGATAACGGTAAACTCTGCCGAAAAATCATCGCTGCCCACATTCTCTTTCCGCACGACACGGAAACCTCCCGTATTGCCTGGAGCCACCCAGATGTGGTCATTGTACTTCACACACTCCACTGCCCCCTCTATTTTGTCGAATCCTTCGGGCACTTCTCCCACGGGACACGCATGAAAGTCGGTCTGAAAAAGTATCTTGTCGCCGCTTTCGTATTTGTATTTGTTTGCACCTGTCACCAGTCCGCCCGCAGTGAGCAAAGATGCCGCCACACAGAGCAGCACCGCTGCACGGATCAACCGCTTTTTCATCACTTACCTCCCGCAAAGAGTGTGCGCAGCTTTTTCCAGTCGAACCGCTTTGCCTCTTTCAGCGCCTCCTGCCAGCGCATCTTCTCATAGTTGACGACCAGTACCGCATTGGGTGCGAGCTGTACCACGATAGCACCGCCTTTATCCTTTTTGTCGTAACCTATACCGACCGCAAAACCGTCAATCTTCTCGACCTTCATCAGCGACTCATCGGTTTCGATCATCGTTCCGGTCTGATAAGGCGCCCACGCCATCATCGCCTGCATCCCGCTCAGCACCGAAACATTGAGCGAGCTGTCGCCTTTGGTATAGGTTTTCGAGGCAGTGACCACCTCCCCGAAGATCGGGTTGGTCATCTTCATGCCGTCACACTTCGTTGCCTTCCACCCCTTCAACTGCGGTAGTTGCTGGCATAGTACGTCATATCCGGGCAAGTTTGCCGCCACAGCATGTAATCCGAATGTCAATAATAGCAGTAATAAAACACGTCGCATCGCTTCTCTCCTTTTTTAATGTATTAGTCATATCGACTAATACTTATTTAGTGTAATTGTATCATAAATTTGACGACAAAAGCAAGAGCAGAGCCTCTGCGACATCACCTTTGCCAAACTCTTTTATGCGATTTTTATCTAACTTAGCCCATAATGCGCAAAAAGTCTCTGAAGGAGTCCCGTGCGTGCACCCAAAGGTTTCGGCAAGCGTTACTTTACCCTGACCGCCATACTCGCCCATGCCGTTGCACCCAGACTGCATGCCTTGCAGACGCGTTACACCTTCCTGCATGAACGCAACTTCCTTCATGAAGAGAAAGAGGAGGAGGATCCGCCCGAAGAGGTCGTAAAGACCTCCGTCTCTTGTCTCCAAAACACCCGTCCCTGCCACTGTAACTGTTACTTCCGTGCCCGTACTTTGCTGCTTCTAAAGCTTGTACGACAACTTCCCAAATGCAACTGCAAATGCCGCTTTTTCAGCTTCCGTCGTACCGGAACCCATCCTCCGAAACTATCCTTTTTCTGACCGTTTCAACATATTTTTTCAACCAACACAACCACAATAAGAACAATAAAAAGGATACCCCATGTTCAAAAACTACACTATCGGATTTCCACGTATCGGTGAGCAACGTGAGCTCAAATTTGCCCTGGAGGCGTACTGGAGCGGCACAGAGCCCTTCGAACATGTCGAAAAGACCGCCAGAAATCTGCGTCTGCGCCACTGGCAGTACCAAACAAGCGCCGGACTCGATCTGGTCAGTGTCAACGACTTCTCACTCTACGACAACATGCTTGACACCGCCGTCATGCTGGGCGCGATCCCTGAACGCTTCCGAGAGATCGAAGATCCCACACAGCGCTACTTCGCGATGGCGCGCGGCGACAAAAAACGCGTCGCGATGGAGATGACCAAGTGGTTCAACACCAACTACCACTACATCGTCCCCGAACTCAGAAGCGACGACGCCTTTGCACTTGACGCCGGCAAAGTGATCCGCGAATACAAAGAGGCCAAAGAAGCTGGCTACAACGCCAAGATCAACCTGATCGGTCCCGTTACCTTTCTGGGACTCTCCAAGAAGATCGACCGCGGCGAGACATATGAACTCTTCGGCAAAATCCTGCCGCTTTATGAAGCACTATTGACCGAGATCGCCGCACTCGCCGACGAAAGCATCGTCGTACAGTTCGACGAACCGATTCTCGTTACCGGGCCCGACACTGCCGTACTGAGCCTCGTCAAAACCGCCTACGATACCCTCGGCTCCGTCAGTGAAAAGATCAAAATCGTCGTCGCGACCTACTTCGAACACAGCAACGAAGCGACCGCCGTGCTGGTGCACACACCCGTCCACTCCCTCGCGCTCGACTTCGTCCACGGTCCCAAAAACCTCGACGCACTTGAACAGATCGCCCAAAGCGACAAGAAGCTGATCGCAGGGATCGTCGATGGGCGCAATATCTGGGTCAACGACATCCAGAAGAGCATCGACACCCTGACGCAGATCGTGACCTTCATCCCCAAAGAGCGTCTGGCGGTCGGGAGTTCATGTTCGCTGCTGCATGTCCCCTTCACGCTCCGCTACGAGACGAAGATGGATCCCGGGATCAGGTCATGGCTCAGCTACGCGGTCGAAAAGC